>JANYJL010000388.1 GCA_025361845.1 Rhizobacter sp. | reverse complement strand
GGTGAAACTCTGGCAAGTCGCCGACGTGGTCGACGGCCCGCAGGAAATGGAAAGCCTGGCGCTCTACAACGGCCAGCGCACCGTGCTGCTCTCGGTGCAGAAATCGCAGGGCGAAAACACCATCGCGGTGGTCGATGGCCTCAACAAGGCGCTGGCCGATGCCGCTGCGCTGACACCGCCCGGCATGAAGGTGGAAGTCAACCGCGACAACTCGCGCGGCATCCGCGTCTCGGTCGCCAACGTCAAGCGCACCCTGTTCGAAGGGGCGGCGCTCACGGTGCTGATCGTCTTCCTGTTCCTGAACTCCTGGCGCTCGACCATCATCACCGGCCTCACGCTGCCGATCGCACTGATCGGCACCTTCCTCTTCATGTACCTGTTCGGCTTCACGATCAACGGCATCACGATGATGGCGCTGAGCCTGTGCGTCGGCCTCCTGATCGACGATGCGATCGTGGTGCGCGAGAACATCGTGCGCCACGTGCAGATGGGCAAGAGCGCGCACCAGGCCGCGCTCGACGGCACGGCCGAGATCGGCCTGGCGGTGCTGGCCACCACGCTGTCGATCGTCGCGGTGTTCTTGCCGATCGGTTTCATGGGCGGCATCGTCGGCAAGTTCTTCCACGAGTTCGGCCTGACCATCGTCGCGGCGGTGCTGATCTCGATGTTCGTGAGCTTCACGCTCGACCCGATGCTCTCGAGCATCTGGAACGACCCGCAGGCCCATGCCGCGCACGGCGCGCTGCGCGGCCCGCCGGTTACGCTCTACGACAAGACGATAGGCCGCGTGACCAACCAGTTCGCGGTCTTCAGCGACTGGTTGTCCGACGCCTACCAAAACATCCTCGGCTGGTCGCTGAAACACAAGCTCGCGACGCTCGGCGTGGCACTTGCCACCCTCCTCGGCAGCGCCTTCATCATCCCGGTGCTCGGCGCCGAGTTCGTGCCGAAGGCAGACCTCTCGGAAACGCAGATCAATTTCTACACCCCGGTCGGTTCCTCGCTCGAGGTGACCGAGCTGCGAGCGCGCCAGATCGACGCCGTGCTGCGCGAGCTGCCCGAGGTGAAGTACACCGTCGTCACGATCAACAGCGGCATCGCTGCCGGCAAGATCTACGGCTCGGTTTACGTGCGCCTGCTCGACCGCAAGGAGCGCCAGCGCAGCATCGATCAATTGAGCGTGCCGCTGCGCCAGCGCCTCGCGCGCATCCCCGGTGTGACCATCACCAACATCGGGCAGACGGACCTCGGCGGTGGCAAGAGCTTGCAGTTCTCGATCCAGGGCACCGACCTGAACGAGTTGGCGCGCCTCTCGCGCACGGTGATGGCGGGCCTGGAGAAGATCCCTGGTCTGGTCGATCTGGACAGCACGCTCAAGCCCAACAAGCCGACAGTCGCGATCGAAGTGAATCGCGAAGCCGCGGCCGATGCCGGCCTGAACGTCAACACCCTCGCGACCACGCTGCGCACCCTGGTGGCCGGCAGCACGGTGGGCAACTGGCGCGCGCCCGACGGCGAGAACTACGACGTGAACGTGCGCATGACGCCGCAAAGCCGCGACTCCATCGCCGACCTGCAACGCCTGCCGATCAACGTGGCCGCCGCGGCGGATGGCTCGACACGCGTGATGCGTTTGTCGCAGCTCGCCGATGTGTCCGCCGGCACCGGCCCGAACCAGATCAACCGGCGCGACCTGAACCGCGAGATCAACATCGACGCGAACGCTTTCGGCCGCAGCTCGGGCGATGTGTCGGCCGACATCCGCAAGGTGCTCGACGCCATCCCCTGGCCACCCGGCTACCGCTACAGCTTCGGCGGCTCGACGAAGAACATGACCGAGTCCGCCAGCTACGCGGCCGGCGCGCTGGCGCTTGCCGTCGTGTTCATCTACATGATCCTGGCCAGCCAGTTCCGCAGCTTCCTGCAACCGCTGGCGCTGATGAGCTCGCTGCCGCTCACCCTCATCGGCGTGGTGCTGGCGCTCTTGATGTTCCGCTCGACCTTCAACATGTTCAGCATCATCGGCGTGGTGATGCTGATGGGGCTGGTGACGAAGAACGCGATCCTGCTGATCGACTTCGCGATCCGCAGCCGCAACGGCGACCACGGCGACGCGCCGATGGAACGTGAAGCGGCGTTGCTGCACGCCGCCCGCGTGCGTTTGCGGCCGATCCTGATGACGACGCTGGCGATGGTCTTCGGCATGGTGCCGCTGGCCTTCGCGCTCTCCGAAGGTTCGGAGCAGCGGGCGCCGATGGGCCAGGCGGTGATTGGCGGCGTCATCACCTCGTCATTGCTCACCCTGGTGGTCGTGCCGGTGGTGTACTGCTACCTCGACGACCTGGCGGTCTGGCTGCGGCGCAAGCTGCTGGGCCGCAAAGCCATGCCTGTTGTGATCGCCGACGCCGGCCTGGCGAAATAAAATCAACCCTACTCAGACTCGGAAGCGCCCTCCATGAACATCGAACAAGCCCGCTTCAACATGATCGAGCAGCAGATCCGCCCCTGGGAGGTGCTGGACCAGGCGGTGCTCTCGCTGCTGGCCGTCGTCAAGCGCGAAGACTTCGTGCCGCCGGCCTACAAGGCCCTGGCCTTCGTCGACACCGAGGTGCCCTTGCCGGGTGGGCAATCGATGCTCGAACCGAAGGTCGAGGCGCGCCTGCTGCAGGAGTTGGCGGTGCACAAGCACGAACGGGTGCTCGAGATCGGCGCCGGCTCGGGCTACATGGCCGCCTTGCTGGCGCACAAGGCGCAGCACGTCACCTCGCTCGAAATCGACCCGGCCCTGGCCTCACTCGCCACAGTCAACCTGCGCCGGGCCGGCGTGATGAATGCCAGCGTGCGCACGATGGATGGCGCTGCCGGGTTGCCGGGCGACGCGCCCTTCGACGTGATCCTGCTGTCCGGCTCGGTGGCGGAAGTGCCACCCGCCCTGCTCGCGCAGTTGAAGGTCGGCGGGCGCCTCGCGGCCGTCGTTGGCCAGTTGCCGGTGATGCGTGCGGTGCTCGTCACGCGCAGCGGCGAACATGCCTTCCACACCGTCGAGATGTTCGACACCGTGGCGCCACGCCTCACGGGCTTCGGCGAGCCCAGCCAGTTTCGCTTCTGAGGCACCGGTGCAGCAACTCCAGCCGACCCAGGCCGTGGCGCTGTGCGCAGCCAAAGGCACCGCGCCGCTCTTGCTCGATGTGCGTGAGGACTGGGAAGTGGCGGTCGCCGCGATCCGCATCGACGGCGTGGCGGCGAGCCACATCCCGATGGGGCGCATCCCCGAGCGGCTGGCCGAACTCGACCCCGAGCAACCCGTTGTCTGCATCTGCCACCACGGCATGCGCAGCGCGCAGGTGGCCCACTTCCTGGAACGCCAGGGCTTTGCCACGGTCTACAACCTGGCCGGTGGCATCGATGCCTGGTCGGAACAGGTCGATGCGACCGTGCCGCGCTACTGACCACGCGCGCTGACGACACCTCTCCTTATCGATCCCCCTGCTGAATTTCAAGGAAGCCTTCATGTCCGCCCAGCGCCCCCGTCTCGTCCCCGCCCATGCGTCCGCCATTCGCCGCTTGCGCCCGCTCGCCGTGGCCGTCGGGCTCGCGCTCGGCCTCGGCAGCTTGAGCGCCCAGGCACAAAGCCTGCAAGAGCTGTACGACGCCGCGCGCACCTACGACGCCACCTACCTGGGCGCGAAGGCACTGGCCGATTCGACCCAGTACAAGGCCGCGCAGGCCGATGCGCTGGGGCGGCCCACGGTCGGCCTCTCGGCCGGTGCCACCACGGCGCAGACCGATCCGCCGAGCACCCTCAGCTCGACCACCGGCCAACCCATCCCGGGCTCGGGCGACCGGCGCGGCACCACCACCCTGCAAGTGGGCGTGAGTGCCACGCACCCGCTGTACAACCCGGCGAACGGCGCCACGATCTCGCAGGCGCAGCGCTCGCTCGAAGTGTCCAAGGCCGACCTGGAAACCGCCGAGCAGGATTTGATCGTTCGTGTGGCGCAGGCCTACTTCGACGTGCTCGCTTCGCAGGACAACCTCACGACCGCGCAGACCAGCAAGAAGGCCATCAGCGAGCAGCTCGCCTCGGCGAAGCGCAACTTCGAAGTCGGCACCGCGACCATCACCGACACGCGTGAAGCGCAGGCGCGCTTCGACCTCGCGACCGCGCAGGAACTCGCCGCCGACAACGACCTGCGCACCAAGCGCCTCGCGCTCGACGCGATTGCCGGGCGCAGCGATGTCGCGCCGAAGCCGCTGGCGGTGCCGGTGGTGTTGCCGAGCACGGCCACCGGCGACGTGGAGTCCTGGGTCGGCATCGCGCAGACCCAGCACCCGACGGTGCGCAAGGCCCAGCTCGCCTTGGCGATCGCCAAGCTCGAAACCGAGAAGGCCCGCGCCACCGACGGCCCGACGGTCGACCTGAACGGCAATGTCGGCAGCAGCCGCGTCAACGGCAGCGGCACCAGCGCACCGGGTAACACGGTGTCGGCGAGTATCGGCGTGCTGTTCAAGCTGCCGCTCTATTCCGGTGGCGCCTTGCAGAACCGCATCAAGGAAACCTTGCAGCTCGAAGAGAAGTCGCGTGACGACCTCGAAGCCGCGCGCCGCGGTGTGGTGCAAGGCACCCGCGCTTCGTTCTACGGCGTGCAGTCGCTCGTGGCGCAGGTGAAGGCGCTCGAAGCCGCCGAATCGTCGAGCCAGCTCGCGCTCGAAGCCACGCAACTCGGCTACAAGGTCGGCGTGCGGGTCAACCTCGACGTGCTGAACGCGCAGACGCAACTCTTCAATGCGCGGCGTGATCTGGCCAAGGCGCGCTACGACGTGCTCGTCAACGGCCTGAAGCTGCGCCAGGCCGCAGGGCAGTTGAAGCCCGAGGACGTGGCCGGTGTGAACCAGTTGCTGGCGAGGTAGAAACCTTTCTTGACCGGGGCCACATCGGACCTTGACCGACGGCCGGCAAGATCGGTCGATTGAGGAGGCTCCGATGTCCAACCCGCCGATACAAGCCGCGATCGCCGCGCACCGCTTCGGCCTCGGTGAGGCCAGCCTCGACGCGGTGCAGCCCGACCCGCAGGCCTGGCTGCTCGGCCAGATCGGCCCGGCCGATGCGCCGCGCGGTGACGGCCTGCTCGGCACACGCGCCGCACTCGAACACGTGGCGGCCGAGAAGGAACAGCGCAAGCTCGCCAAGAACCCACCGCCGGGCACGACGGCCGAGCAGGTGTTGGCCGGGCACTACCGCGAAGTGACGCTCGCCGACGCGCGCTCGCGCTTCCTCACGGCCACCGCCACACGCCGGCCGTTCGCCGAGCGGCTGCACTTGTTCTGGGCCAACCACTTCACCGTGTCGCTGGCCAAGGGCAGCGCGCGCGGCCTCGTCGGTGCGTTCGAGCGCGACGTGATCCGCCCGAACATCGCCGGCTCGTTCGAGACCCTGCTGATGGCGTCGACCACGCACCCCGCGATGCTGCGTTACCTCGACAACAACCAGTCGGCCGGGCCGCACTCGACGGTCGTCGCGCGCGCTGCGCGGCGTGCTGCACGCATGTACGAAACCGCGCGCATCACCGGCCTCAATGAAAACCTCGCGCGCGAGGTGCTGGAGCTGCACACCCTCGGCGTCCAGGGCGGCTACACCCAGGCCGATGTGACCGAGTTCGCGCGCGTGCTGACCGGCTGGCGTGTCGGCCTGCAAGACACGGCGTACACGCAGCCCTTCGACGCGAACTGGCATGAGCCGGGCCGCAAGACCGTGCTCGGCAAGAGCTACCCCGAAGGGCCGGACTCGCTGCGCCAGGTGCTGCACGATCTGGCGCACCACCCGTCGACAGCGCATTTCATCGCCACCAAATTGGCACGCCACTTCGTCGCCGACACACCGCCGCCTGCCCTGGTCGATCGCCTGGCGACGGCCTACCAGCGCAGCGACGGCCAGCTGGCCGAGCTCTACCGCACGCTGATCCGCAGCCCCGAGGCCTGGGACGCACAGGCCGCGAAGCTGAAGACGCCGGAGGAGTTCGTGGTGTCGACGGTGCGTGTGCTGGGCGCGGGCGAGCGGGTTCTCGCTCGCAACGATGGCGGAGCTTTGCAAGCGCTCGGCCAACGCATCCATGCCGCGCCCTCCCCGGCTGGCTGGAGCGACCGCGCGGACGATTGGCTCGGGCCCGACTCGGTGTGGAAACGTATCGAATGGGCCACGCGCGTGGCCGAGCGTGTGGGCGGCGGCATCGACGCGCGCAGCCTGGCCGAGAACAGCTTTGGCCCTTGGCTGACCGACACGACACGCCAGCAACTCGACCGTGCGGCCGATGGCCCGCAGGCACTCGCCTTGTTGCTGATGGCGCCCGAGTTTCAGCGGCGGTGAATGGAGCACATGACGATGAACACCCACTTCGATCCGACACGTCGCCGCCTGGTGCGCGCCGCGCTCGGTGCTTCAGCACTCGGCCCGCTGGCCTCGCTCAGCTTCGCCGCCACGGCGAACGCGAGCGGCAATCGTTTCGTCTTCGTCATCCTGCGCGGTGGGCTCGACGGCCTGTATGCAGCGCCTGCCCTCGGCGACCCGGAGTTCGCCTCGGCGCGCGGCGCACTTGGCCAGTACGCCACGCCCGCGCTCAAGCTCGACGCGATGTTCGCGTTGCACCCCAACCTCACCGCCCTGCACACGATGTACGGCCGAGGCGAGCTGGCCGTCGTGCAGGCGGTCGGCCTCGCGTACCGCGAACGCTCGCACTTCGATGCGCAGAACGTGCTCGAGTCCGGCGGCAGCAAACCCTTCGAGCTGACGACCGGCTGGCTCGGCCGCGCGCTGAACGGCAGCGGCTCGAAGGCGATGGCGCTCAACACCGCGGTGCCGCTGGTGCTGCGCGGCTCGGCGGCGGTGGACACCTGGGCGCCCTCGGCCTTGCCCGACCCTTCGGCCGATCTGGTCGCGCGGCTGGAGCGGATGTATGCGGGCGATGCGGCCTTGTCGGCCGCACTCTCACGCGCCAAGGCCCTGCACTTCGACGCCACCATGGCGAGCGACATGGCCGATGGCGCGATGAACGGCAAAGGCGGCCGCTACGGCAACTTCGGCGTGCTCGCACAACGCGCCGCCGAGTTCCTGGTGCAGCCGGGCGGCCCGCAGGCCGCAGTGCTGGAGGTCGGCGGTTGGGACAGCCACGCCAACCTCGCGAATCCGACCGGCGCACTGTCCAACAACCTGCGTCAATTGGATGCCGGCCTGGATGGATTGCGCAGCGGCCTCGCGACAGGAGACACCTGGAAGCGCACGGTCGTCGTCGTCGTCAGCGAGTTTGGCCGCGAGGTCGCGATCAATGGCACACAAGGCACCGACCATGGCACCGGCGGCGTGGCCTTCGTGATCGGTGGTGCGGTGAAGGGTGGGCGCGTGGTGGCGGATTGGCCGGGCTTGGCCAAGCGCCAGCGTTACGAGGGCCGCGACCTGCGCATCACGACCGATCTGCGTAGCGTGTTGAAGGGCGTGCTGGCCGATCACTTGCAGATCACGACCGCCAGCCTCAACGCCACGGTGTTCCCCGGCAGCGAGGCCCTGCCCTCGTTGAACCTGCTGGCTTGACCCCGTCGCCCCTCTGGGGAGAGGGTTGGGGTGAGGGGCCACGCGGGCCACAGTGGAGGTTCGCGGGCCCTCACCCCTGCCCTCTCCCAAAGGGAGAGGGAGCAAAACACTCAGCCGCGAAGAGCCTGCTCGATCGCCGCGTATTCGCCGTCGTTGAAATCGAGCCGCTGCACAGCGCCGACCGCATCGTCGATCTGGCTGACGCGGCTGGCGCCGATCAGCACGGACGTCATGCCGGGATGCCGCAACACCCAGGCCAGCGCCATCTGCGACAGCTTCTGGCCGCGCGACGCGGCGATCTCGTTCAGGCGCGCGATGGTGGCGAGCCGCTCGGGTGTCACATCGTTTGGCGTCAGGAAGCCGACGCTCTTGGCCGCGCGTGAATCGGCCGGGATGCCGCCGAGGTACTTGTCGGTCAACAAACCTTGTGCGAGCGGCGAGAACGCGATGCAGCCCACGCCTTCGTCACGCAGCGCATCGAGCAAACCGCCCTCGATCTGCCGATCGAACAGGTTGTAGCGCGGCTGGTGGATCAGGCACGGTGTGCCCAGCTGGCGCAGGATCGCCGAGGCCTCGCGCAGCATCTGCGGCGGGTAGTTCGAGACGCCCGCATACAGCGCGCGCCCGCTGCGCACCGCCTGATCGAGCGCGCCCATCGTCTCTTCGAGCGGCGTGTCGGGATCGGGCCGGTGCGAGTAGAAGATGTCCACATAGTCCAGGCCCAGGCACTTGAGGCTCTGGTCCAGGCTCGACAGCAGGTTCTTGCGCGAACCCCATTCGCCATACGGCCCCGGGCCCATGCGGTAGCCGGCCTTGCTGCTGATGATGAGTTCATCGCGGTAGGGCTGGAAGTCGCGCTTCAGGATGTCGCCGAACACACTCTCGGCCGAGCCCGGTGGCGGGCCGTAGTTGTTGGCCAGGTCGAAGTGCGTGATGCCGGCATCGAAGGCGTGGCGCACCACGGCGCGCGCGTTGTCGTAGCGGTCCACGTGCCCGAAGTTGTGCCACAGGCCGAGCGAGACGGCGGGCAGCTTCAAGCCGCTGCGGCCGCAGCGGCGGTAGGGCATGGTGTTGTAGCGGGATTCGGCGGCGGTGTAGTTCATGAGCCGGATTGTGCCCAGAGATCAGCTCGGGAGTGCGCCCGCGCCCGCCGACGCACGGCAGACCCAGATCGTCGCCGCTTCGCCACTGGGTGCGCGGTACTGGGTTTCGATCGCAGCACGCACCGCGTCCACGCGAGACTCGGGCAACACCGCGACCACGCAGCCGCCGAAGCCGCCACCCGTCATGCGCGAGCCACCTTCCCTGCCGATGGTTTGCTGTGCGATGCGCACGAGTTCGTCGATCGCCGGCACGGTGATCTCGAAGTCATCGCGCATCGACACATGCGATTGCGCCATCAGCAGCCCGAGCCGCGGCAGGTCGCCTTGCGCCAGCGCCTCGGCCGCATCGAGCGTGCGCTGGTTTTCGGTGACGATGTGGCGGGCGCGACGCAGGGTCACCGCATCGAGCCCGGCGGCACGCGCGTCGAGCGTCGGCAGGTCCAGATCGCGCAGCGCCTTCACCCCGTAGTGCCGCGCCGCCGCTTCGCACTGCGCGCGGCGCGTGTTGTATTCGCTGTCGACCAGGCCACGTTTGACACGCGAGTGCACGATCATCACCGCGAGGTCGGCCGGCATCGGCACGGCGCGGGCTTCGAGCGAACGGCAGTCGATCAGCAGCGCGTGGCCGGCTTCGCCGCGCGCGGAGATCAGCTGATCCATGATCCCGCAGTTCATGCCGACAAACTGGTTCTCGGCCTGCTGGCCGATCAGCGCGAGCATCGTCGCGCTCAGCTCGCCGAGGTGTTGCAAGGACTTGAAGGCCTGGCCGGTCGCCACTTCGAGCGCGGCCGATGAGGACAGCCCGGCGCCCTGCGGCACGTTGCCGCTGATGGCGAACTCGGCCCCGCGCAGCGCCACGCCACGTTCGAGCAGCACCTTGACGACACCGCGCACGTAGTTCGCCCAGAGTGCATCGGGGCGAGGGACGATGGGTGCGTCGAGTCGGAACTCGTCGATCGCATCGCCGTAGTCGGTGGCGACCACACGCACCCGCTTATCGTCACGCGAACGCGCTGCGATCAATGTGTGGAAATCGATCGCGCAGGGCAGCACGAAACCGTCGTTGTAGTCGGTGTGTTCGCCGATCAGGTTGACGCGGCCGGGTGCCTGCACGACGACGCTCGGCGTGGCACGGAACGCGCTGCGGAAAGACGCCGTGACTTGGGGAAGCAAGGGTGAACTCATGTCGACTGTCCTCACTCAGACACCGCGGTAGTGCACATCGCTGACCGCGCGCAGTTGCGCGGCGGCCTGCTCGGGCGTGAGGTCGCGCTGCGCCTCGGCGAGCATCTCGAAGCCGACCATGAACTTGCGCACCGTGGCCGAACGCAGCAGCGGCGGGTGGAAGTGCGCGTGCAGTTGCCAGGGTTTC
>JANYJL010000358.1 GCA_025361845.1 Rhizobacter sp. | reverse complement strand
CTGTTCCGCGGGCTGCGCCGTGATGGGGCGTGACAGGTCTGAAAAGCGGCCGGAAAACCCCTAGTGCGCCGAGGGCGACACGCGCCTAAAGTCTCGCCACTCGCAGCAGGCACCGGCATGGTGCCTCGCAGGACGGGGCTGAGGAGACATGGGCAGTACCGGCGGCCGCCCGAACGGCCGAGCGAAGACGAAGTACAGGCCGCAGCGCACACTGCAAAGGCCGAAGAAAAAATCCGAAGGGCGCCAAGGCTGACTTGGCGCCCTTTGCCATTGGGGCATCGGCGTGTGGCGAGTGCACCGAACTGCCGGGTCGAAGCCGCCTTGTTCCGGCGTTCGGGCCGGCGCGGTGCCCGTAGCATTCGACCCACCATGCCCGTTGATCCCCAACTCCGCTCGCTCAGCATCGACATTCCGGCCCAGCCCGAGTCGCTGGTGAAACTGTCGCTGCTGCTCGCCGACGAGCAGGTGAACCTGAACGCGGTGAGTGCGCTGATCGCCTCCGACATGGCGCTCGCCTCTGCTGTGCTGAAGGCGGTGAACTCGTCGCTCTACGGCCTGCGCGGCCGGGTTGCGAGCGTGCAGCAGGCCATCACCTACCTGGGCACGCGCGAGGTCGCTTCGGTCACGTTCGAGATGGGCCTGCGTGCGGTGTTCCCGCATGCGCCCGAGCTCGAGCCGATGTGGGAGCGCGCCAGCGTGCGCGGTTTGTTGATGGGCCGCATCGGCCAGGCCTTGGGTGTGGACCCGTGGGCCGCGCACTCGGCCGGCCTGTTCGAAGAATGTGGCAAGGCGGTGCTGTTCCGCCACGCCCGCGACCGCTATCGCAAGATGCTCGCCGAGGCGGTCGACGACGAAGAACTGCTGATGCTCGAACACGCCGAATTCGGCGTCAGCCACGACGCTTTGGGCGCGGCCTTGTGCGAAAGCTGGGGCCTGGCGCCGGCCGCGGTGGCGAGCGTGCGCTACCACGTGATCGTCAATACCACGCGCGAATTGCCGATGCAGTTGCAGCGGCGTTCGATCTGTGTGCTGTCTGCCTTGGCGTATGCCTTGATGACGGATCCGGAATCGCTCGACGAGGTCGCGGCAGCGGTGGCGCCACAGGCCGACCTCGACGTGACGCTGACGCAGCGCGGCGCGCGGCGTGTGCAGGAGCAGATCGAGGCCGCCGTCGCCCGTGGCTGAGCCCGGGCGGTGAAGGTCCGGCGCCACGTTACAGTGGCGCCATGGCCGAAGTCCTGACCCCGAGTGCGAGCTTTCATCAGGCCCTGGCCGAGCCCGCGCGCAACCCACGCCCCGCGCTCAGCTGCGTTGTCCCGGCCTACAACGAAGCCGCCAACCTCGGCCCCTTGCTCACCGCGCTGACGCCGGTGCTGGACGAGCTGACCGACCGTTGGGAAGTGCTCGTCATCGACGACGGCAGCCGCGACGCCACACCCGTGGCCATGCTGCCCTGGCTCACGCGCCCCGGCGTGCGCTACCTGCGCCTCTCGCGCAACTTCGGCAAGGAAGCGGCGCTCACCGCCGGCATCGACCGCGCCGAAGGCGAGGTCGTGCTGCTGATGGACGCCGACCTGCAACACCCCACCTCGCTTGTGCCGCAGATGCTCGCCGCCTGGGTGCGCGGCGCGGACATGGTGTGCGCCGCACGCGCCTCGCGCGGCGATGAATCCTGGGCCAAGCGCCTCGGCACCTCGATCTTCTACCGCTTCGTCAACTCGCA
Source organism: Rhizobacter sp. (assembly GCA_025361845.1). Taxonomy (GTDB): domain Bacteria; phylum Pseudomonadota; class Gammaproteobacteria; order Burkholderiales; family Burkholderiaceae_C; genus JANYJL01. Next base: position 6,168 of record JANYJL010000358.1, on the reverse strand, counting down.
TTCGAAGGTGAACATCCCGGTCGATGCGGGTGACTTCCGCTTGATGGACCGGCGCGTCGTCGACGCCCTCAAATCGCTGCCCGAACGCAACCGTTTCATGAAGGGCCTGTACGCCTGGGTCGGTTTTCGCAACGAGATCATTCCGTACACACCCGACGAGCGCCACGCGGGGACCAGCAGCTACTCGATGAGCCGCCTGCTCACGCTCGCTTTCACCGGCGTGACGGCCTTCACCACCGCGCCGCTGCGGCTGTGGAGCGCGGCCGGCGCGATCGTCGCGTTCGGCGCGATCGGCTTCGGCGGCTGGATCGTCATCGACCATTTTCTCAACGGCTCGGACGTGAAGGGCTGGGCCACGCTCGTCACCGGCATGATGTTCTTCAGCGGCGTGCAACTGCTGTCGATCGGCATCCTGGGTGAATATGTCGGGCGCATCTTCGACGAGGTCAAGCAGCGCCCGGTCTACGTGATCGGCAGCGAGGCTGGCCGCGGCGCGCTCGGCGGGGCGCCGAGCGGCGCAGCGGGCCGATGAGCCGCACGCTGGCGCTGTGCGCCGACGACTTCGGCCAGACCCCAGCGATCTCGGCCGGCATCCTGCGGCTGGCGCGCGCCGGGCGTCTGAACGCCATCTCGTGCCTCGTCAACGGCGTGTCCTGGGTGAGCGATGCGCCGAAGCTGCAAAGCCTGCCCGCCGCGGTGCAGATCGGCCTGCACTTCAACCTCACCGAAGGCCGGCCGCTCAGCCAGCGCCTTTCGCAGCGCTGGCCCACGCTGCCGCGGCATGCCGCTTTGCTGCTGCGCTCGCAGCTCGGCCTGTTGCCGCGCGGCCTGCTGCGCGGGGAATTCCATGCGCAATTGCGCGCCTTTCTCGATGCGACCGGCGCCTCGCCGACTTATCTCGACGGCCACCAGCACGTGCACGCGTTGCCCATGATTCGCGGCCTGGTGCTCGACGCCGCCGAGCACATGCGTCCGGTGCCGGCGGTGCGCAATACCGGGCGCATCCTCGGGCCGGGTTTCGCCTTCAAGCGGCGCGTGATCGAGTTCTGCGGCGGGCGCGATCTGGCGCGTGAACTCGTGCAGCGCGAACTGGCGCACAACGTGGCCTTGATGGGTGTCTACGACTTCTCGGACACCGACTACCGCGCCCTGATGCAAGCCTGGCTGGCTCAGGTGCCGCCTGAAGGCGCGCTGCTGTTCTGCCACCCTGGCGACACACCGAACGGCGGCCCGCCCGATGCGATTGCGGGGGCGCGTGTGCGCGAACTGTCCTACCTCGAAAGCCCGGCCTTCACGCAGGACCTGGCGCAGGCCGGCGTGGTGCTCGGGCCGGTGTGGCGCACGCCCGGCGCGCCTAGCCGCGCCCGAAAGTCCAGCGCCGGTTGATGAAGTAGGTCAGCAGCAGGGCCAGGCCGGTGGCCAGCATCTGCGCCAGCACATAGTGCCAGCCGGCGCGCACCGCCAGCGCCACCACCGCCATGCCGAACAGCGCGCCGATCAGGGCCGTGCCCTGAAAGCGCCACCAGGATGCCGCGACGTCGCCACGGTGCGCGAAGGTGAACCAGCGGTTGCCCACATAGGCCACTTGCGCACCGACGACTGCGCCGAAGCCCGAGGCCAGGAAGGCTGGCCAGCCCCCGCCTTCGACGCACAGCACCAGCAGCAGGTAATGCACCGCCGTGGCGACCGCACCGACCGCGGCATAGCGAAAGAAGCGAGGCATCGGCACGGTGGCTTCAGGGGCAGCTGCGGCCGGGAGCGCGCCAGAGCTCGGTGCGTGCATCCGCGTACACGCGCGCGGTGCCGGTCAGGGCTTGCACGCGCGCGGCCTGGCCGGGTTCGATGGCGAACCACACTGCGTTCGGCGAGCACGACAAGCGGTCGAGTTGCTCGATCGGCCACAGCACCGTGCGCGCCGGTGCGGAAGCAAAACGCGCGGCGTCGAACAGCTCCTTGCGCCAGTTGTCGTGCCGCGGCAGTTCCGGGTCGGCCCAGTCGCTGGCGATCAGCACCGGCTGCGCGAGCTGCGCGTAGAAGGGCAGGTCGTAGAGGTACGCATCGACCATCGCGACCCGGTCGCCCGGCGCCATCTGCGCGGCCAAGGCCAGCGCCGCGGCGCGGTGTGAGTTCGGTGCCTTCCAGGCGACCACCGCCACAATGCCCAGGCACACCACGGCGCTCGCCGGCATCAGCCAGCGCCACGCGCGCTCGCTGCTGACGACGATCGTCAACAGCACGCACCAGGGCACCAACGCCGGCAGCACATAGCCCACCAACTTGGAACTCGGCAGCGAGAAGAAGCCCACGATGGCCACCACCCACCACACGCACAGCCCGAGCTGCGGAGTGCGCAGCTGCCAGGTGCGCCGCGCCACCGCTGGCAGCCAGGCGCTCCACGGCAAGGTGAAGGCCGGCAGCACGACGAGGTAGAACCAGCCGCCGTGCACGTTGTTGAAGTTCGACTGCGCGAAGCGGCGGAAATGCTGCTCCATCACGAAGTAGTCGAAGAAGTCCGCGTAGCGGAGCTGCATCGCGATGAACCACGGCCCGGCGATCACCAGGAACACCAGCAAACCCAGCGGATGCAAGAGGCGCAGCATGTCGCGCCAGCGCCCCTGCGCCAGCAACCACGGGCCGATCACGAGGGCCGGCAGCACGAAGCCGATCAGGCCCTTGGCCAGCATCGCCAGTGCGCAGGCGGCCCAGGCGCCCAGCAGCCAGGGCAGGTCGATGCGCCCGGACGTTTCGAGCGCACGCGCGAAGGCCAGCACCGCGGCGGTGATGAGGCCGGCCACCAGCATGTCGTGGTTCGCGTACTGCGCGCCGACGAAGTAGAACGGGCAGGTGGCGAGCAGCCCGAGGCCGATCGCTGCGGCACGCGCGCCGTGCCAGCGCCGCAGCGCGAAGAACAGCGCCGCGCCCATCACCCAGGCGCCGAGCATCGGCCCGACACGCGCCGCGAAGGCCGTGACGCCGAACAGCTGCATCGCCGCCATGTCGAGCCAGTACATCAGCGGCGGCTTGTGGAAGAAGGGCAGGCCGTTCAAGGTCGGCACGATCAAGTCGCCCTGCAACATCTCGCGCGCGACGTTCGCGTAGCGGCCTTCGTCGGGCAACAGCAGTGGCCGCAGGCCCAAGGTGAGCAGCAGCCACAGGGCCAACAGGCCGAGTGCGACGACGGGAGTTTGCAGGCGCTGCGGCGCGCGTGCGGAAGGGGGGATGGCGGTCATGGGCGCAGTGCGGGAAGCGCCGCATTACACCATTGCGACACCCTGGCGCCGGGGCTCGGGGCACGCAAAAAAGAAGGGGAGGCGGGACAGCGATGCCGGGGCTCGCTCTCAATCCCCCCGGCGTGCCCGCCTCCCCTGTGGACTCTCTCTAGTCCGCCGAAAACCTCATCGTGCGCCGCTCGGCCGCAGGAACAGTGAGCGTTGCGCCGGCGCGCTGCTCGATTGCAAGACCTTGTTGATGCGCTGCGGTGTCGGTGCCACCAGGGCCGGCGTGGCGCGCGGTGTGGCCGCGTGCACGGTCACCTGGGGCAGATGCGGGGTGTGTGCGTCCATGGTCGCGCCTAGCGGCTCGCGGGCGCGGCGCTGCGGCCGAAGGCGCCGGCGGCGCGGCTCATCCAGTCGGCCAGATCGAGCGGGGTCGGCAGGCGCGGCGTGGCCGGCTGCGACAGGCGCAACAGCGACGACGCACCGCCGCGGCAATGCGGGCCGGCGGGTCGGTTGAGCTTGAGATTCGAAAGCATCGGCGAGCGGTTGAGCGGCATGGCAACGACGTCCTTTGAATATTTGTGTGGGCTGCGGGCCCGTGCCTGCACAAGCGCAACGTCCATGCCACGCAACAGCTCGCGGCATTGCGTGGCATACGTCACGCCGAACGACACGATGTGCCGCGGTGGGCCACCACGCCGCGTCAAAACGTGGCTGGCTTGTAAGCGCACGGTTACGGGGTCGACCGGTTTGGTCGTGTCACGCGGGTTGGCGCCACGCCAAACTTCAGCACGGCGCCAGCGGTTCGCGTGCCTAGAATGGCGCGACCTCATGGCCACTCCACCACGCTCCGTCGATTCGATGCACCCTTCGTCTCAGTTCGCCCCCGCCAAGCTGCCGCCCGGTGTGCTCGCCAAGGTCGGCGAGACCTTCGCGATGCAACTCTCGGCCTTGCAGCAGGCCTTCGTCGGCATCGTGCCGCCCGGCCCCGAGCAGCAACTCGCGCTCGCCGCCAACCTCGCCGAGATGGACCGCCTGCAACGTCTGGGCGTGCGGATTCAGGCCATCGCGCGGGTGCTGGCGGGCGAAGGCCAGGCCACGCCCGAGCGGCTCGACCTGGCCGCGGCGCTGCGCCAGAAACTCGACGAATGGGCCGAGGCGGCGCGCCGCAAGGGCATCCACCTGCTCGGGCCGCTGGAGGCCTACGAGATCGATGTGAACGCCGGGGTGCTGGAGCAACTACTCGACCTGGCGATGGAAAGCGCGCTCGACATCAACGGCTGCGTCGAGGTGCGTGTCGGCGTGCAGACACAGACCGCCAACCCGATGCTGACGGTCGAGGTGCTGCGTGCGCAAGGCGTGGCCGCCCCCGTGACGGACGCTGAGTTCAACGACCTGCACTGGATGCTCTTCACGGTGATGGCACGCGCCCGCGGCCTCGTGCCGCAGCGGGTGGCGGTGGGCGACAACGTGATCCTGATGCTCGAATTCCCGAGCCGTGAGCTGCCATCGGTCGATGAGGTCAAGCGCCTGGCGACGCAGAGTTACCGCACCCCTGCCGTCGCCGACCGCCGCGTGCTCGTGCTCGAACCGTCCGAATTCAACCGCGTGCAGGCGCACAAGCTGCTGCATGACGTCGGCATGAAGGTCGATGCGGTCGCCACACTCGAGCAGGCGCGCGGCAGCCTGCGCGATGGTGTGCCCGATGTCTTCGTCACCGGCATCCCGGTGCGTGACGCCCGCATCGGCGCCCTGCTCGACGAACTGCGCGCCGCGCACCCGAAGCTGCGTGTGATCGAACTCGTTGATGACGAAAGTGCGTTTGCGTTCGCGTTCTCGTCGCCGGGTTATGCGAATGCGGCGCGGGTCGGTCGGCAGGATCTGGCGCGCACGCTCGTGCTGGCGGTGGCGCAGGAACTCGATGCGGGTGGCGTCGGCTGAAATCGCGCTATATCGGCAGTTCGGTGAAGTAGCGGCCGCCGTGAAAAATCAAGGGCTGGGCGCCGGCGCGATGTTCACAACGTTCCACCTCACCGACGAAGATGATGTGGTCGCCCTCTTCGTAGCGGCTGCGGTTGAAACATTCGAACACCGCCGCCGCACCTTCCAGGATCGGCGCGCCACCGGCGCCATCGCGAAACGCGACGCCGGCGAAACGGTTCGCCACCTTGCTGGCAAAACGCTCGGCCAGTTCATGCTGCTCGGCCGCCAGGATGTTGATCGCGTAGTGCGAACCACGCTGGAAGGCCTGCAACGAGCCGGCGCGCTGCGACAGGCTCCACAGCACCAGCGGCGGCGCCATCGAGACCGAGTTGAACGAGTTGGCGGTCAAGCCCACGCTGGCACCGTTCGCGTCGCGCGCGGTGACGATCGTCACGCCGGTGGCGAACATGCCCAGCGCCCTTCGGAATTCCGGCGCAGCGAAGCTGGGCGCGCGTGCACCCGGCAAGGCGATGACGGGGCTGGCGGGCGGCAACTTCATCGAGCAGATTCTCGCCGAACACTCCGTGCCCTTTTGCGCGCGGGGCTGCTGACGTGCCACTCGGCGCGGGAATAATCGTGCCCCCGCCGCCGTATGCCAGGTGAGACCGCCACCGTGGACGCCCCCGCCCCCTTTCGCCAGCAACTGCTGCTCGCCATCCCGCGGCTGCGGCGCTATGCGCGCTCGTTGGTGTTCGACCCGAGCGCAGCCGACGATCTGGTGCAGACGGCACTCGAACGTGCGCTGACGCACTGGCACCAGTTCGACCAGCGCCGCGACATCCTGGTCTGGACGATCAGCATCGCCCACAACGCCCATCTCGATGAACACCGCCGCCGCGCGCGCATGCCCTTCGTCGAGCCGCGCGAAGGCCAGCCGGCGGCCGAAGACAGCCTCGTCGCCAACAGCCCCGACATCGGCCTGCGCCTGGACCTCGTGGCCGCGCTGCGCCAGTTGCCTGTCGAGCAGCGC
>JANYJL010000339.1 GCA_025361845.1 Rhizobacter sp. | reverse complement strand
GCACAACGACCGCGGCACCGGCACGGCTGCGGGCGAGCTTGCCTTGATGGCCGGGGCCGACCGCATCGAAGGTTGCCTGTTCGGCAACGGTGAGCGCACCGGCAACGTCGATCTGGTCAACATCGCGCTCAACCTGTACACGCAAGGTGTGGCGCCGAAGCTCGATTTTTCCGACATCGACGAAGTGCGGCGCTGCGTCGAGCACTGCAACCAGTTGCCGGTGCACCCGCGCCACCCGTATGCCGGCGACCTGGTCTACACCTCGTTTTCGGGTTCGCACCAGGACGCGATCAAGAAGGCTTTCGCCGCGCGCAAGGAAGCCGACATCTGGCAGATGCCTTACCTGCCGATCGACCCGAAAGACCTGGGCCGCAGCTACGACGCGGTGATCCGCGTCAACAGCCAGTCGGGCAAGGGCGGCATCGCGTACTTGCTCGAAAGCGAGTACGGCCTGGAATTGCCGCGGCGCCTGCAGATCGAGTTCAGCCAGGCCGTTCAAGCGGTGATGGACGACAGCGGCAAAGAGCTCGTCGCGGCCGACATCTGGCGCATCTTCGAGCGTGAATACGGCCTCGGTGCCGAGAGCCGCAATGCTGTCTCGCACCCGGTGATCGCCGAGCAGGGTGAGGGTGTCGTGCGCCTGAATGCCGATGTGACGATCGGCGCACGGACCATGCACGTCAACGGTGTGGGCACCGGCCCGATCGATGCATTCGTCGCCGGCCTCAACGAAGCGACCGGCGCCGCGCTGCGTGTGCTCGACTACCACGAGCACGCGATCGGCAGCGGTGCCGATGCACGCGCGGTGGCCTACCTGGAACTGCGCGTCGGTGAGTCGCAAACCCTGTTCGGTGTTGGCATCGACGCAAACATCGTGTCGGCTTCGCTCAAGGCCATCGCTTCCGGCTTGAGCCGCTCGGGCAGCGTGGCGAAGCAGGGCACCGAACAGGCGCTCGCCTAAGATAACCAGGGTTCACCAGGAGCATTTGCATGGCCGACAAACTCATCATCTTTGACACCACCTTGCGCGACGGCGAACAGTCGCCCGGCGCTTCGATGACCAAGGACGAAAAGCTGCGCATCGCGCGCCAGCTCGAACGCCTGAAGGTCGACGTGATCGAAGCCGGTTTTGCGGCCTCGTCGAACGGCGATTTCGAGTGCGTGAAAGCGATCGCGCACGCGATCAAGGACAGCACCATCTGCTCGCTGGCCCGCGCCAACGACCGCGACATTTCGCGTGCTGCCGAAGCCTTGAAAGGCGGCCACTCGACGCGCATCCACCTGTTCCTCGCGACCAGCGCGCTGCACATGGAAAAGAAGCTGCGCATGACACCGGATCAGGTGTTCGAACAGGCCAAGCTGTCGACGCGCTTCGCACGCAACCTGTCGGGCGACGTGGAGTTCTCGCCCGAAGACGGCTACCGCTCCGACCCCGACTTCCTCTGCCGCGTGCTCGAAGCCGTGATCGCCGAAGGTGCGACCACGATCAACATTCCGGACACGGTGGGTTATGCGATCCCGGAGCTGTACGGCAACTTCATCCTCGATCTGCGCAACCGCATCCCGAACGCTGACAAGGCGATCTGGTCGGTGCACTGCCACAACGACCTCGGCATGGCCGTGGCCAACTCGTTGGCCGGGGTGAAGATCGGCGGCGCGCGCCAGATCGAATGCACGATCAACGGCCTGGGCGAGCGTGCTGGCAATTGCTCGCTCGAAGAGATCGTGATGGCGGTCAAGACGCGGCGCGACTACTTCAAGCTGGACCTCGGCATCGACGCCACGCAGATTGTGCCGGCCTCGCGGCTCGTCTCGCAGACCACCGGCTTCGTGGTGCAACCGAACAAGGCGGTGGTGGGTGCGAACGCCTTCGCGCACGCCTCCGGCATTCATCAGGACGGTGTGCTGAAAGCGCGCGATACCTACGAGATCATGCGCGCCGAAGACGTGGGCTGGGCCACCAACAAGATCGTGCTGGGCAAGCTCTCGGGCCGCAATGCCTTCAAGCAGCGTTTGCAGGATTTGGGCATCGAGCTGGAGTCGGAGGCCGAGGTCAATGCCGCCTTCGCGAAGTTCAAGGAACTGGCCGATCGCAAGAGCGACATCTTTGATGAAGACATTCTGGCGCTCGTGATGGACGAGTCGGTCACGACCGAGCACTACCGCCTGTTGGCGCTGTCGCAGCATTCCGAGATGGGCGAACGCCCGCAAGCCAGCGTCGCGTTCGCGGCGGGCGCGGTCGAGCACCACGCGCAAAGTGATGGCAACGGTCCGGTCGATGCGAGCCTGAAGGCGATCGAATCCAAGCTGCAATCTGGCGCCGAAATGCTGCTCTATTCGGTCAATGCCATCACCTCGGGCAGCACAGAATCACAGGGCGAAGTGACGGTTCGGCTGCAACTCGGTGGTCGTGTCGTCAACGGCGTGGGCGCGGACCCGGACATCGTCGTGGCCTCGGCCAAGGCCTACCTGTCCGCACTCAACAAGCTGCACAGCAAGGTCGAGCGCGTCGCTGCCCAAGGGTGACATTCGTCACAATTCTGACAGTCCAAGGACTGACTTTAGGAAGAGCACGTAAGCTTTTGATCTTGCGCGATTTTTTTCTGTCACATACACTCGGGCGACCGGGTGTCGAAGGGACTGTCGTGGTTGCTGCTGGTGGATTTGCGGGTCGGGTTGCACGCGCTTCGATGGGGCAGCGGGTCGCTGTGCTCGTATCGACGTTGGCCGCCGCCTTGGCCCTGATGTCGCCGTTGACTGCTCACGCGCTTGTCAAGAAGAAGCTGCACGCCAAAGCCCAGTCTGCGCAGGTCGTCAAGCGTGTGGTGGTGCGCAACGGCCGCCGTGTCGTGATTCGCCAGCAGGTCGCTGCGGTTCGCTTTGAGCCGGCGAAACCTTCGTTCGGTCAACTCGCCGGTCTTCATGAGGTGGCGGACTCGTTGGACCTGAAGTCCAGCGTGGCCCTGGTGCTCGACCAGGACACCAACGAGGTGTTGTTCAGCAAGAACTCGAAGGCCGTGCTGCCGATCGCCTCGCTCACCAAGTTGATGACGGCGCTCGTGGTCACCGAGGCGGCCTTGCCGCCCGAAGAAATGCTGACCGTGACCGACGACGATGTTGATACCGAAAAGGGCAGTCGTTCGCGCCTGCGCGTCGGCACCCAGCTGGCACGTGGCGAGATGCTGCACTTGGCCTTGATGTCGTCCGAGAACCGCGCTGCGCATGCCTTGGGGCGGCAATACCCGGGCGGGCTGGCCGCATTCGTCGCCGCGATGAACGCCAAGGCGCAGCAACTCGGCATGACCGATACACGCTATGTGGAGCCCACTGGCCTGTCGAGCCAGAACCAGTCGAGCGCGCGCGATCTCGCCACGTTGGTGAAGGCGGCGTACTCGCATCCAATCATTCGCGAGCTGTCGACCTCGCCCGAGTACAGCGTCGAAGTCGGCGCCCGCCAGCTCCAGTTCCACAACACCAACCGCTTGGTCACCAACCCGGACTGGAACATCGGCTTGCAGAAGACGGGCTACATCACCGAAGCCGGGCGCTGCCTCGTGATGCAGGCCAAGCTCGCCGGGCGCCAACTCATCATGGTGTTCCTTGATTCCGCTGGAAAGTATTCCCGGCTGGGCGATGCCGAACGGGTGCGCCACTGGATCACCACCACGCGAGCGTCTACCGCCGCTGTCGTGGTGCCGGCCCCCGCCGCGCCGAAGCTGACGTCCTGACCCGCGCCGCGGCTCAGGTGCCGCGGTGCCCGAGTGCTGCCGAGATCTGCGCAGCAGTCGCCTTCAAGCGTTCCATCCACGCTTCTTCCAGCCGGTCCGCCGGCGCCGAGATCGACAGGCCAGCGACCAGCCGGCCCTGGTCGTCGAGGATGCTCGCGGCCATGCAGCGCACGCCCAGTTCGAGCTCTTCATCGTCGCGCGCGGTGCCGTACTGGTTCACCTTGGCGAGTTCGCGCTCGAGGGCCGTGAGGTCGGTGATGCTGTTGCGCGTGTGGCCCGCCAGGCCGGTGCGCGTGGCGTAGGCGCGCACCCGTTGCGGGTCGTCGTGGGCGAGGAAGAGTTTGCCGACCGACGTGAGATGCAGTGGCGCGCGGCCACCTATGGCGCGCACGACCTGCATGCCCGAACGTTCGCTGTAGGTGCGCTCGATGTAGACGATCTCGTCGCCCTGGCGCATCGAGAGGTTCACCGGCTGGTGCGTCAGCTTGTGCAGTTCGCGCATCGGCGCGAGCGCTGCGTCGCGCACATCCAGCCGCGCTTTCACCAGGTTGCCGAGTTCGAGCAGTCGCATGCCGAGCCGGTAGCTGCCCGCTTCGGGCCGGTCGACATAGCGGCCGATGGTCAGGTCGTTGAGGATGCGGTGCGCGGTCGACGGGTGCAAGCCGGTCTGTTCGCTGATCACTTTCAGCGACACCGGATCCTGGTACGCCGCCAGCACGTCGAGCAGGCTGAAGGCGCGCTCCATAACCTGTATCGTGGGTGACTTGCCTTCGCTTTTTGCCATGAATCGGATTCTCTCCCAAGTTGGGTTGATTTTGCATGGCGAAAGTTTGAGGCGCCATTCGAGAGTCGCCTGGGCGTGGCTGCTGGTCGCGACGCTGTTCGTTGGTACCGGTACGGCCGTCGCGCAAGTGCCGGCGTTGGCGGCGGCAAGCGGCGCGGCCTCGGCGGCCATCGTCGTGCCGAATGCGCCGCGGTGGATGGCGGTTCCGCGCATCGCCGGGCGCATCACCAGTCGGGA
>JANYJL010000329.1 GCA_025361845.1 Rhizobacter sp. | reverse complement strand
AGCAGGGCGAGGAACTCCTCGCCGCCGATGCGCCCGAGGCGGTCGAGCGAACGCAGGCTGGCCGGCAGCAGCGCTGCCAGGTGCTTGAGCACCTGGTCGCCGATCGCATGGCCGTGCGTGTCGTTGACCTGCTTGAAGTGATCGACGTCGATCATCAGCACGCTCAGCGGGCTGCGCCGGCTTCGGGCCTGCGGCAGCAGTTGCGCCGCATGCGCGAACACCGCGCGGCGGTTCGCCAACTGGGTGAGTTCGTCCTGCAAGGCCAGGGTCTGCAGGCGGCGTCCCTCGCGCAACTTTTGCACCGCGTAGGCCAGCGTGGCCAACAGCAGCAGCACGAACAGTGTCAGCGCCACCGCCTGCACCTGGCGCAACTGCTGGCCTTGCAGGTTGGCCTGTTGCAGGCTGCGGATGGCGGCTTCGTCGCGCTCGCGGTCGAACTGAAGTCGCAGCCGCGAGAGTTGTCCGGAGAGGCGCTGGGCTTGCAGCGCTGCGTCGATGTCGCGGCGCTCGATCTGGGCCTCGTAGGCCTCCCGCCAATGGCCGAGCAGGGCCTGCACCTCGGCCTGCGGGCGCAACCACAGGCCGAGCAGCAGGCGGTCGGTGCTGGCTCGCACGGCGGGCTCGGCCAGGCGCAGCCGCTCGGCGGCTTCGGCCGGGCGGCCGGTCGCGGCGAGCGCGCGGGCATGCACGATCCCGACCCGCATCAGCTGCACCAGGTCGTCGACTTCGGCGCAGCGCTTTTGCGCGAGCTCGATGTGCGCCAGCGCTTCATCGGGGCGCTTGAGTTCGAGCAGGGCGTCGGCCAGGCCGTGCTCGGCGTAGACGATGCCCATGGCGTCGTCCTTCGCCGTCTCGATGGCCAGCGCGTCGGCGTAGGCGGCGCGGGCCGGCTCCCACTGGCCCTGCTCGGCGCGCACGAGGGCAATGTTGTACAGGTAGATGCCTTCGTCCTGGCGCGCCTGGCGGCGCCGCGCGCTGTCGAGCAACTGGGTCAGGTTGTTCAGGGCAGCGTCGTAGTCGCCCGCGCGCTTCTGGTGGTTCGCCAGGTGCGACAGGCACAGCTCCTGGTCGGCGCGCAGCGCCAGCGCGTCGAAGCTGCGGCAGGCCCACAGCAGGTCTTCCTGGCCGCTGGCGAGCTCGCCGCGGCGTGAGCGGCGCAGGCCGCGTTCGAGCAGGGCCATCGCACGCGCCGCGGTGAGCGACGGGTCGTTGCCGGTACGCCGCAGGATGATTTCGAGCTCGTCGGCCCCCTCCCGTTCCGAGTTGCTGTCGATCAACACGCCGGCATGGCAGGCCTGCAGGCGCAACAGCGGCAGCGTGAGGTCGGCTTGCGAGGACGCGGTCGCGATGCCGGCAGCCGCAACCCGGCGGGCGGCCGGGACGTCGATGTCGCTGAGGATGCGGCATTCGAGCTCATCGAGCGCGAGCCGCCAGGCGAACTGCTTGCGGGCCAGGGCCTCGCTGCGCAACGAAGCAATCTCGAGCCGCGCCTGCGCGGGGTTGGCACCACTGAGTTCACGCACGCGCTCGAAGCGCGCTTGCATCTCCCCGACCGGCGCCTGGGCTGCCAGGGCCGAGACCGATGCTGCCGCCAGCGCCAGCCCTGCCAAGCTCCGCCAGATCAGCGCGGCAGGGCGATGCAGGGAGCCTCGGTGGGTCGATGTCACCCACCGGATTATCCGGGGGCAGCCCGCCCGTCGCCTGCGTCAGGTCAGGCTACTGCGAGACATGGATCACGTCGCGCACGACCGGGTAGATGTGGTTCTGCCAGCGCCGCCCGCTGAACACGCCGTAGTGCCCGACACCCGGCTGCACGTAGTGCGTGCGCATGTAGGGCTTCAGGCCACTGCAAAGGTCTTGCGCGGCGAGGGTCTGGCCGACCGCACAGATGTCGTCGCGCTCGCCTTCGACCGTCAGCAGCGCGGTGCGGCGGATCGCCGCCGGGTTCACCGTGCGGCCGCGGAACGTCAACTCGCCTTTGGGCAGCGCGTAGTCCTGGAACACGAGCTGAACGGTCTCCAGGTAGAAGTCGGCGTCCAGGTCGGCAACGGCCAGGTACTCCTCGTAGAAGGTGCGCGTGACCTCGGCTTTCTCGAACTCGTCGGCCAGGATGTGCGAGTAGTAGTCCTTGAAGGCGTTGACGTGGCGTTCCTTGTTCATGCTCATGAAGGCACTGAGCTGAACGAAGCCGGGGTAGACACGCCGGCCGGCACCGCGGTGGCCGAAGGGCACTGGGCTGATCAGGTGCTTCTTGAACCAGCCGATCGGCTTGGTGACGGCGAGCTGGTTCACGCCGGTCGGGCTGACGCGGCAGTCGATCGGGCCGGCCATCAGCGTGAGGCTCAGCGGTGTGGCGGGGTGCTTGTCTTCCGACATCAGGGCCACTGCGGCGAGCGAGGCCACGCAGGGCTGGCAGATCGCCATCAGGTGAGCGCCGGGGCCCATTGCCGCCAGGAAGTCCATCAGGTGCTCGATGTACTCGTCCATCCCGAAGCGCCCGTCCGACAGCGGCACGTCGCGGGCGTTGTGCCAATCGGTCACATAGACATCGTGGTCGATCAGCATCGTGCGCACCGTGTCGCGCAGCAGGGTCGCGAAGTGGCCCGACATGGGCGCGGCGATCAACACCTTGGGCTGCCCCTCGGCCACGTCCTTGCGAAAACGCATCAGGGTGGCGAAGGGCGTGCGGTGCACCACTTCTTCGGTCACGGCGACGGGCTCGCCCTTGATCAAGATGCTTTCAATTGCCCACGGCGGCCGTGCGTGGGTCACTTCGGCGAGCGAGACGAGCTTGCAGGCGGCCGCCACATTGCGGTGCGTGGCGTGGCCACCGAGGCCCATTGTGGTGTCCATCAACATCGGCCCGGCCATGCGGGCCAGGGTGCGCAGCGGCCACATCACATCGGCGTGGGACTGGTAAGCCTGGTACATCGTCATGGCATCTCGGGTGGTGTGGTCATGTGTTGTAGCAGCAACTTGTGCGCCAGGCCACATTGCGGTGCGGCGGGCCGGTGCGACTGGCACAGGCCTTGCACATCGGGTGGGCCTCTGCCCCTCGTTGAAAGCGCCCATGCCGCCTGTTGCCACCCCGTCCAAGCCGAAGACCGCAGCGCGCAAAGCGGCTGCTGCGCCAGCGCCTGCGCCCCGCATGCGCGCCACACCGAGCGCAGCAACTGCCTCCCTCACCCTCAGCAGCAAGAACTACTCGTCCTGGTCCTTGCGCGGATGGTTGATGGCGCGTTTTGCCGGGCTGGAATTTCGCGAGGAAATGATCTCGCCCGACGATGGCGATGCGCGCAAGGAACTGCTGCTGCTCGCCCCCTCGATCCGCGTGCCCTGCCTGACGCATGAGGGCGCGAAGGTGTGGAACACGCTGGCGATCGCGCAGTACCTCAACGAGATCAAGCCGAAGGCCGGGCTGATGCCCGACGATCGCATTGCGCGTGCGCACTGCCGTTCGATCAGCGGCGAGATGAACTCGGGCTTCGCCAACCTGCGCGCTTCGCTGCCGATGAACCTGAAGGCACGCCACCCCGGCTACAAGGTCTGGGCCGGCGCGCAGCCCGACATCGA
>JANYJL010000306.1 GCA_025361845.1 Rhizobacter sp. | reverse complement strand
GATGCGCTCGCCGTTGCGCCGCATGAAGAGGGTTTCGAAACCTTCGCGCGAAGGTTCGTCCGGCAGCGGCCCGCCGAGGCGGATGACCTGGCGGCGCTGGTACTCCTCCACCCGCTCGGGCGGCCAGTAGGGCGGCGTGGTGCTGCCCACCAGTTCGGCGGCGCTGAAGCCGACCATCTCGCAAAACGCCGGGTTCACGTAGGTGATGCGGCCAGTGAGGTCACGCGCACGCAGGCCGGTGACGAGCGAGTCTTCCATCGCCTTGCGGTAGGCCAGCGCTTCGGCCAGCGCCGCTTCGGCACCGGCGCGGCGGCGCACGTCGCGCGCCAGCAGCACGACGACGACCGAGAGCGCGACCGACAGGCCGAGCACCAGGGCCACTGCGAGGTTCGGGATGAGGCGCGGGCTGCCGACACTGCTGTCGACCTTGAGTTGCAGCTTCTGGCCCGGCAGGTCGACCACGCGTTCGGCGACGAACAGGCCCGCGCCGCGCCGCGGCCCCGAGCGCGCCAGGCGCGTGCCGTCGCCTTCGACGAAGGAGACCTCGTGCACGCGCGTCAGCTCGGGCGCGGCCGCTTCGTCGAGCAGGCGCGCGAGCGAGATCGTCTCGACCATGAAGCCGTCGGGCTGGCCGGCGCGCAGCAGCGGCATGCACAGGTCAATGACTTCCATGCCGAGGCCGTCGGTCGCCGGCACGAAGTAGCTGCGCGAAAAGCTCGGCGCGGCTTGGCGCAGGGCGTTGGCGCAGGCGATCTGGGTTTCGAGCTCGATGTCGTGGCGGGCGATCTGGGTGAACAGTGGCGCCTGGAAGGGCGAATCGACTGCGTCGGTGATGTGCACGCCGGGGTCGCGGTGTTCGATGCGCAGCAACTCGCGCCGCGCGTGCAGCAGGGTCGCGGCCTCGGCGCGCCACACCGCCACCGGCGGGTCGTTCCACAGCAGGGCTTGCAGGCTCTGCTGGTGGCGGGCGAGCGCCTGCTTCACGTCGGCGGCCACGCTGGCGGCGGCCAGCTCGGCCTGCTCCTGCGCGCGGTTGCTTTCGTATTCGAGCGTCAGCCAGACGAGCAGGGACTGCGCCACCGCGATCAGTGCGACCAGAGCGACCCACAGTGCCACACGCCGCCGGCGCGAGGGGCGCGGCGCTGGCAGCGGCACCGGCGGGTTGATGAGAGCGGCACCGATGGACACCGCCGCAGTATTGCGGACGTCAACGCAAAACTGATACGCACTTTCGCGCATGGGCTGCACCACGGGGGCGCTCCTACAATGCGCCGACCCAGCCACCGAGACGCCGCCATGACCACCGTTGACCGCAGCAGTGCCGAAGAAAAGAGCGCCGAACTCAAGCGTGCCGCGCTCGAATACCACGAGTTCCCGACGCCCGGCAAGATCGCCATCGCCGCGACCAAGCAGATGGTCAACCAGCACGATCTGGCGCTGGCCTACTCACCCGGCGTGGCGGCGGCCTGCGAAGAGATCGTCGCCGACCCGGCGATCGCCTTCCGCTACACCTCGCGCGGCAACCTGGTGGCCGTCATCACCAACGGCACCGCGGTGCTGGGCCTGGGCAACATCGGCCCGCTGGCCAGCAAGCCGGTGATGGAAGGCAAGGCGGTGCTGTTCAAGAAGTTCGCCGGCATCGATGTGTTCGACATCGAGGTGGCCGAGAACAACCTCGACAAGCTGATCGACCTGATCGCCGCACTCGAGCCCACCTTCGGCGGCATCAACCTCGAAGACATCAAGGCGCCGGACTGTTTCTACGTCGAGCGCGCGCTGCGCTCGCGCATGAAGATCCCGGTGTTCCACGATGACCAGCACGGCACGGCCATCGTTGTCGGCGCGGGTGTGCTGAACGGGCTGAAGGTCAGCGGCAAGGACATCAAGAAGGTCAAGCTCGTCACATCCGGTGCCGGTGCCGCTGCGCTGGCCTGCCTGGGCCTCTTGGTCAAACTCGGCGTGCCGCGCGAGAACATCTGGGTGACCGACCTGGCCGGTGTCGTCTATGAAGGCCGCACCGAGCTGATGGACGAAGACAAGATCGTCTTCGCGCAAAAGACCTCGCACCGCACCCTGTCGGACGTGATCGCCGGCGCGGACATCTTCCTCGGCCTGTCGGCTGCCGGCGTGCTGAAGAAGGACATGGTCGCGAAGATGAATGCGAACCCGATGATCTTCGCGCTCGCCAACCCGACGCCGGAAATCCTGCCCGAGGAAGTGCTGGAAGTGCGCAACGACGCGATCATCGCGACCGGCCGCACCGACTACCCGAACCAGGTCAACAACGTCCTGTGTTTCCCCTACATCTTCCGCGGCGCGCTTGATTGCGGCGCGACCACGATCACGATCGAGATGGAGATCGCCGCGGTGCACGCCATCGCCGAGCTGGCGCAGGCCGAGCAGAGCGAGGTGGTGGCGGCGGCCTACGCCGGCGCGACGCTGAGCTTCGGGCCGCAGTACCTGATCCCGAAACCCTTCGACCCGCGCCTGATGATGCGCATTGCCCCCGCCGTGGCCCAGGCCGCCGCCGAATCGGGCGTGGCCGCACGGCCGATCAAGGACATGGACGCCTACCGCGAGAAGCTCCAGACCTTCGTCTACGCCTCGGGCCAGACGATGCGGCCGATCTTCACGCTGGCCAAGCGCGCCATCAACAAGCGCGTGGCCTACGCCGAGGGCGAAGAGGAGCGTGTGCTGCGCGCCGTGCAGGTGGTGGTCGACGAAGGCCTGGCGCGGCCGACGCTGATCGGGCGGCCGGGCGTGATTGCGCAACGCGTCGATAAGTTCGGCCTGCGCCTGAAGGAGGGGCTGGACTACGACGTCGTCAACGTCGAGCAGGACCACCGCTACCGCGACTTCTGGCAGAGCTACCACCAGATGACCCAGCGCAAGGGCGTGACCGAGCAGGTCGCCAAGATCGAGATGCGGCGTCGCCTGACCCTCATCGGCGCGATGCTGCTGAAGAAGGGCGAGGTCGATGGCATGCTCTGCGGCACCTGGGGCACCACCGCCAACCACCTGCACTACATCGACCAGGTGATCGGGCCGCGCCCGGGCGGCAGCCCGAGCACACCGCAGGACGTGCGTGTGTACGCGTGCATGAATGGCTTGATGCTGCCGGGCCGCCAGGTCTTCCTGGTCGACACCCACGTCAACTACGACCCGACGCCGGAAGAGCTGACCGAGATCACCGTGATGGCGGCCGAGGAAATGCTGCGCTTCGGTGTGCAGCCGAAGGCCGCCCTGCTGTCGCATTCGAACTTCGGCAGCAGCGAGCACCCGAGCGCCATCAAGATGCGCCAGACGCTCGCCCTGCTGCGTGAGCAGGCGCCGTGGCTCGAAGTCGACGGCGAGATGCACGGCGACATGGCGCTCGACGGCGCCGCACGCGCCGCTCTGATGCCCAGCAGCACCCTCACCGGCGACGCCAACCTGCTGGTGTTGCCGAACATCGACGCCGCCAACATCGCCTACAACCTGCTCAAGACGGCTGCCGGCGGCGGCATCGCGATCGGGCCGGTGCTGCTCGGCGCGGCCCAGCCGGTGCACATCCTGACGCCTTCAGCGACGGTGCGGCGCATCGTCAACATGACGGCGCTGACGGTGGCGGACGCAGCGGCCGGGCGCGCCGCGAATCCCACCACGGCTTGAGCGTCCGCGCGCCGGCGCGCGGCCAATGCCCGGTGGAAACCCGGGGGCTCTGTGTCGGCTGCGTGACAGCCAAAACCCGTTCGGGTGGGGCACCCCAGCGCCCCACGAACGCCGCATTCGCATCGCTCAACCAAAGGCGAGTGCACACTCACAGACACCCATTACTGCCCCAAATTGAGGCAAAGGCTTGAGCTTTTCGGCCTGATTCGTTACCATCGGGGCTTCTGATTTCAGGGATTACCCGTGTTTCTGTCAGGTCGGCCGCAAGAGTGGCGCGCGATGCACAAGTTGGGGCTTGCTTTCTTTCTGGCAGCCGCAGCCATCGCCACCGGTGCGGTGCAGGCCAGGGAGATGCCTGCGGTGTCGGCCACTGTCGCCTTGGCGCAGTTGCCGCCGGAAGCTCAAGAGACCGAGCGTCTGGTGCACCGAGGCGGGCCGTTTCCCTATTCCAAAGATGGTTCGACATTTGGAAACCGGGAGCGGGTCTTGCCGGCGCGTGCGCGGGGTTTTTACCGCGAATACACCGTCAAGACACCCGGTACACGAGATCGTGGAGCCAAGCGCATCGTGTGCGGCGGGCGTGAGCCCCAGGCGCCCGAGGCCTGTTTCTATAGCGATGATCACTACACGAGCTTTCGCCGGATCGTGCAGTGATCACCTGATGAGGTTGTTTTTTTAGAGCCAAGGAGGAACGCGACCATGCAATTGCAGACAGTCCGTCCAAACATTGTTCAATCGATCCGCGCTTACCGCGTCGAGGATCTGCAGCAGGCCGCCGAAGGCGTCGGGCAGCATTTCCTTTATGCGAATCTGACGACGGCCCAGTCCAAGCAGGACGTTCTCGAGAATATCGCCCAGGCCTTCCTGTTCCCGGTGCATTTCGGCAAGAACCTGGATGCGCTCTACGACTGCATGACCGACCTGGTCCACAAGGCGGGCTCCCAGCCCGGCTTCGTGGTGGTGCTGGAGCAGTTGCCCGACAACCCGCGTTTCGACCGCGAAGCCCGCGAGCAGTTGCTCGATGTCTTCCGAGACGCCGCCGACTTCTGGGGGGAACGAAAGATACCCTTCAGGTGCTTCTATTCTTTTCAGTAGCC
>JANYJL010000305.1 GCA_025361845.1 Rhizobacter sp. | reverse complement strand
GAAGATGCTCGAGCCGGGCAGCGTGGTGACGGTCTGCTTGCCAGCGTTGATGAGGTCGGCGTCGACCTCGTCTTCGGTCGGGAAGGGACCGATGCCGAGCATGCCGTTCTCGCTTTGCAGCCAGACCTCGATGTCGGGCGAAACGAAGTTGGCCACCAGGGTGGGCAGGCCGATGCCGAGGTTCACGTAGAAACCGTCTTGCAGTTCGCCGGCGGCTTTGGCGGCCATTTGGTCGTGCGTCCAGGCCATCTCAGGCTCCCTTCTTTTCAGTCAGCGTGCGCTTTTCGATGCGCTTTTCCGGGTGGGCGTTGAGCACGATGCGGTGCACGTAGATGCCGGGCAGGTGCACGGCGTCCGGGTCGAAGGTCCCGGTCTCGACGATCTCTTCGACTTCCACCACCGTGGTCTTGCCCGCCATCGCCACCGCCGGGTTGAAGTTGCGCGCGGTGCGGCGGAACACGAGGTTGCCGCTCTTGTCGGCCTTCCAGGCCTTGACGAGCGAGACCTCGGGCATGAGGGCACGTTCCATCACATAGACCTGGCCGTCGAACTCGCGCGTTTCCTTGCCCTCGGCGACGAGGGTGCCAACGCCGGTGCGCGTGTAGAAGGCCGGGATGCCGGCGCCGCCGGCACGCAGCTTTTCGGCCAACGTGCCCTGGGGCGTGAATTCGAGTTCGAGTTCGCCGGCCAGGTACTGGCGCTCGAACTCCTTGTTCTCGCCGACGTAGCTCGAAATCATGCGCTTGATCTGGCGCGTTTCGAGCAGCTGGCCGAGGCCGAAACCGTCGACACCGGCATTGTTGGAAATGACGGTCAGGTTCTTCACGCCGCTGTCGCGCAGCGCGGCGATCAGCGCCTCGGGAATGCCACACAGGCCGAAGCCGCCGACCGCCATCAACTGGCCGTCCTTGACGAGGCCCTGGAGCGCCGCCGCGGCACTCGGGTAAAGCTTGTTCATCGCTGCACGCTCCTGTAAGGCAAGGCGCGAGGGTACTACTTAAGGCACTACGTAGGCCTTACGTAAAATCGCCTAAGCATGAGCCCCGCGACCACCGCACTCGACTACCGAACCGCCTTCGATTTCGCGCCCGTGGGCCTGGTGCTCTCGCGCCACCGGCTGATCGTCGATTGCAACCAGCAACTGCTGGAGATGTTCGGTGCCGACCGCGAGCAATTGGTGGGCCACAGCTTCGAGTTGCTCTACCCGACCCACGACGAATTCGAGCGCACCGGGGCGCGCATCGTGGCGAGCCTGAACAAGAGCGGCTGGTATGCCGACGAACGCGTGATGAAACGTGCGGACGGCCCACGCCGCGGCGAGCTCTTCTGGTGCCATGTGTCGGGCCGTGCACTCGACCCGGGCGCGCCGCATGCCGCGGGCATCTGGGCCTTCGAGGATCTGTCTGCGAAGCGGCAACTCAGCGTCGATCTCACGCCGCGTGAACGCGAGATCGCCGCCCTCCTCATCGATGGCCTCACGAGCAAGCTGATCGGCAAGCGTCTCGGCATCAGCCCGCGCACGGTGGACGTGTACCGCGCACGCCTGATGAAAAAACACGGCGCGGCGACCACGCCGGAACTGGTGCACCGGCTGCTGCGCATGAGCGCGTAAACAGGTAACAGCGACGCGCTACCCGCGCAGCGTGCGCAGCCGCATCACCGTGGCCTGAAGCACCCGCGCATCGGCACTCGCACGATGGCGCTGCACACCCATCTCACCGGCGACCTGCTGCTTGACTTCGTGCCAGCGTGCTGCGTCCTGATCCGTCAGCAGGGCGCGCAGGTTCTCGAGCCGGAAGGCGAGGGGAAAGCCGGCCACTTCGAACAAGGCAGCAAGCCAGGGGTAGTCGTGCGCCCAGCCATCGGTGTAGGCCGTCATCCCATGCAGGCGCTCGTTGAGCAGGCGCGCCACGTCGGTCGCGGCGCGCCCGTGGCGGATGGCGGTGTCGCGTGCGATGCCGTGCACGGTTTGCGCGCTGGCATCCCAATGCGCCCAACCGGGTTCGGGGCGGATCAGGGTGCAGAAGCTGGCACCGTCGGGCAGCACGTAGCCGACTTCGATCGGGTAGCTGTCGCGCCCGAAGCCGGAGGCCTCCAGATCGAGTACCAGGGGCGTGCCGCTCACCCGCGCTCCACGCCAAGCTCCGCGTACAGGCGATCGACGAGTGCGCGCAGCTGGGTGAGTTCAGTTCGCATCGCTGTCTGCTGAGCCTTGAGCGCCGCCAGCTCACTGGTGGCAACGAAGTCGTCGCCGCCCGGCGCCACCGGCATCGCCGACACATCCACCGGCCCGCACAACAGTTGCGCCCAACGCGGCTCGCGGGCGCCCGGCGCACGCGGCAGCAACAGCACCAGCGCCCCACCCTTCTCGGCCGAGCGCTCGGCCAACTCTTCGAGGAAGGCCTCGACCGAAGACAGGTCGGCAAAACGATGCAGGCGGTCGCAGTTCGTGCGCAGCTCAGAGGCCGTCTGTGGCCCGCGCAGCATCAGCACCGCGAGCAAGGCGACCGACTGCGAAGGCAGGCCGAGCGCCCGCCCCAGGTTGTGTTCGTAGCGGCTGACCCGCGAGCCGCTGGATTCGAACGCCAGGCTCAGCGTCTTCAGGGCATCGGCCGCGACCTGCACTTCCGCTTCGGTCGCGTTGAGCACCGGGTCGCGCGCGGTCTTCTGATTGCAGCCGAGCGTGAGCGAGTTCAGCGACAGCGGGTAGCTGTCCGGCACGGTGTGCGCCTTTTCGATGAGCACACCGAGCACACGCGCTTCGAGCAGGGACAGGGGGCGCAGGCTCATCGTTCAGCGACTCATACAGCAAAGCCGTCATCGGCCTGGATCACCGCACCATTGATGAAGTGGCTTTCGTTCGCACACAGCATCATCAGCACGGCGTCCAGGTCCTGCGGGTGGCCGATGCGCTTGCGCGGCAGCATGTCGATCAGCTTCTTGCCCTGCTCGGTCTTCCAGTGGTGGTGGTTGATCTCGGTGTCGATGTAGCCCGGGCACAGCGCATTCACGTTGATGCCGTACTTGCCCCACTCCAGCGCCATCGCGCGCGTCATGTGGATCACGGCCGCCTTGCTCATGCAGTACACGCCGATCTGGCCGAGCACGCGCAAGCCCGCCATCGACGCCACGTTGACGATGCGCCCGCCCGTGAAGGTGCCCGGCGCCGAGCCCTTGGCACGCGCCAGCATGCGTTTGCCGACTTCCTGCGCGACGAAGAAGGCGCCCTTGGTGTTGGTGTCGAACATGTAGTCGTAATCTTCTGGCGTGACATCAACGAGCTTCTGCGTCGTGCTCACGCCCGAGTTGTTGACCAGGATGTCGATCGTGCCCATCTCGGTCTCGGCATGCGCGACGGCGGACTTGATGCTGTCGTGGTCGGTCACATCGAGCGTGACGACGTGCGCATCGCCTCCGTCAGCCTCGATCTCCGCGCGCAATGCTTTCAGGCGATCGACACGACGGCCCGCGAGTACCACGCCAGCACCCGCGCTGGCCAGTGTCTTGGCGAACTGCGTGCCCAGGCCGCTGGACGCGCCGGTGACCAGGGCGACGCGGCCCGACAGGTCGATGGTGTAGCTCATGTGTTCTTCTCCTCGATCAACAACGCTGCGGAAACCACTCTGGAAACGATAGCACGCAGTGTTTGCAGTGCGCCCTCTAAACGACGGCGGCTTGCGCCGTGCGCCTGGAAGGCGCCCGTAAACTCCAGGCTCTTTCCAGCCCTTGCTACAGACCATGACGCCAGAAGCCATCCTCGAACAATACGGCCCGCGCGAAGCGATGGCGTACGACGTGCTCGTCGTCGGCGGTGGCCCGGCCGGCCTGTCGGCAGCCATCCGGATCAAACAACTCGCCGCGGCGCAGGGCAAGGAAGTCTCGGTCGTCGTGCTGGAAAAGGGCTCCGAGCCCGGCGCACACATCCTGTCGGGCGCGATCATGGACCCGCGCGCCTTGAACGAGCTGCTGCCGAACTGGAAGGAACTCGGCGCACCACTCACGCAGGCGGTCAAGCAAGACAAGTTCCTGTTCCTCACGGAAGGTGGTGCGCACCAGAGCCCGATCCTGCCGGACTGCTTTCACAACGACGGCTGCTACATCGTGAGCCTGGGCAACGTGGTGCGCTGGCTGGGCACACAGGCTGAAGCGCTGGGCGTCGAGATCTTCCCGGGCTTCGCGGCCGCCGAGCTGCTCTACAACGCCGACGGCTCGGTGAAGGGTGTCGCCACCGGCAACCTCGGTGTCGGCAAGAATGGTGAACCCGGTGACAACTTCCAGCTCGGCATGGAGCTGCACGCGAAATACAGCTTCTTCGCCGAAGGCTCGCGCGGCCACCTCGGCAAGCAGCTGATCGCGAAGTTCAAGCTCGACGAAGGCAAGGACCCGCAGAGCTACGGCCTGGGCGTGAAGGAGCTCTGGGAGATCGACCCCGCCAAACACCAGCCCGGCCTGGTGGTGCACAGCGCCGGCTGGCCGATGAACACGACCACCTACGGCGGCGCCTTCCTCTACCACCTGGATGACAACAAGGTGACGCTCGGTTTCATCACCGGCCTGGACTACAGCAACCCGTGGTTGAGCCCGTTCGAGGAAATGCAGCGCTGGAAAGCGCACCCGAGCATCAAGCCATTTCTGGAAGGCGGCAAGCGCATCGGCTACGGCGCGCGTGCCATCACCGCCGGTGGCATCCTGAGTCTGCCGAAGACGGTGTTCCCGGGCGGCGTGCTGGTCGGCTGCGAGGCGGGCTACCTCAACGTGAGCCGCATCAAGGGCAGCCATGCGGCCATCAAGACCGGCATGCTGGCGGCGGATGCGGCCTTCGAGGCGATCACTTCAGGGCGCCAGCATGACGAGCTGACGGCCTACCCTGAAGCCTTCCGGAAGAGCTGGTTGTTCGAGGAACTCGACAAGTCGCGCAACTTCAAGCAGTGGTTCAAGAAGGGCCTGTTCGTCGCGACGATCATGACCGGCATCGAACAATGGCTGCTGCCCAAGCTCGGCTTCAAGGCGCCGCCCTGGACCATTCACCGCAAGGCGGCCGACCACACTTACCTGAAACCGGCCGCCGAGTGCGAGCAGATCGTGTACCCGAAGCCCGACGGCAAGATCACGTTCGACCGCCTCTCCAGCGTCTTCATCAGCAACACCAACCACGAAGAAAACCAGCCGGCGCACCTGACGCTGAAGGACGCGAGCGTGCCGGTGGGCATCAACCTCGCGAAGTACGCCGGGCCCGAAAGCCGCTACTGCCCGGCCGGAGTCTACGAGTTCGTGAAGATCGAAGACGAAAACGGAAAGCTGATCGACCGCTTGCAGATCAACGCGCAAAACTGCGTGCACTGCAAGACCTGCGACATCAAGGACCCGACGCAGAACATCGTCTGGGTCACACCCGAGGGTGGCGGCGGGCCGAATTACGCCGGCATGTGAGCGGCAGGCGCCCGCGCGTCACCAGCGCGGCGGGCGCTTGTCGATGAAGGCCTGCACGCCTTCGAGCGCGGCCTTGTCCATCATGTTGCAGGCCATCGCCTGGGCCGCGTCTTCGTAGGCCGCATCGATGCCGGCTTCGATCTGCCGGTAGAACAAGGCCTTGCCGGCGGCTATGGCCACGCGCGGTTTGGCGACGATGCTCGCAACGAGCGACTCGACTTCGGCATCCAACTCATCCGGCTCGGCCACCCGGTTGACGAGCCCCTTCTCGCGCGCTTCATCGGCGCTGATGAAACCACCCGTCACCAGCATCTCGAACGCGGCCTTGCGCGACAGGTTGCGTGACAGCGCCACGCTCGGTGTCGAGCAGAAGTGCCCGAGGTTAACGCCGCTGTACGCGAAGCGC
>JANYJL010000304.1 GCA_025361845.1 Rhizobacter sp. | reverse complement strand
CTGGAAATCGACGAAGACAAGCGCCGCATCAGCCTCGGCATGAAGCAGTGCAAGGCCAATCCGTGGGAAGAGTTCTCGACCACCGTGCAGCGCGGTGACCGCGTCAAGGGCCCCGTCAAGTCGATCACCGACTTCGGCGTGTTCGTCGGCCTCGCCGCCGGCATCGACGGCCTCGTGCACCTGTCCGACCTCTCGTGGAACGAACCCGGCGAAGCCGCGGTGCGCAACTACAAGAAGGGCCAGGAAGTCGAAGCGATCGTGCTGGCTGTGGACGTCGATCGCGAGCGCATCTCGCTCGGCATCAAGCAACTCGACAGCGACCCGTTCACGAACTACAGCACGGTCAACGACCGCGGCATGGTGGTCACGGGCAAGGTCAAGACCGTCGACGCGCGTGGCGCCGAGATCCAGCTGAGCGAGGAAGTGACGGGCTATCTGCGCGCTTCCGAGATCAGCCGCGACCGTGTCGAAGACGCACGCAACATGTTGAAGGAAGGCGACGAAGTTTCGGCGCTGATCATCAACATCGACCGCAAGACGCGTTCGATCCAGTTGTCGATCAAGGCCAAGGACAACGTCGACAACCAGGAAGCCATGCAGCGCCTGTCGCAGACCAGCGAGCGTGAGAACGCCGGCACGACCAGCCTGGGCGCTTTGCTGCGCGCCAAGCTGGGCAACCAAGGTGGTAACTCGTAAGTTGACGCCAGATGACCCGCTCCGATCTCGTGATCCAACTGGCTGAAAAGTTCAGCCAGCTGACCCATCGGGACACGGAGTTCGCGGTCAAGACGATCCTCGATGCGATGTCCGACGCGCTCGCGCGCGGGCACCGCATCGAGATCCGCGGTTTCGGCAGCTTCTCGATCAACCGCCGGCCACCGCGTGTCGGGCGCAACCCGCGCTCGGGCGAACAGGTCGTGATCCCCGAAAAGCTCGTCCCCCATTTCAAGCCTGGCAAGGCCCTGCGCGAAGCAGTCGATGCCCAGGTGCCCGTCGAAGACGTGGCCGCGCCGACCCCGCGCGCTTCATCCGATTCAGCTGAGTAGGCCGTGCTGCCGGCGACCGATGCGTCGCTAGAATCACCCGGGCCTTCAACCGGTTCGATTGGCCCTCCCGCCCGCTCATGCGCATCTTCGTCTGGCTCGTTCGAGCCCTCATCTTCTTCACGCTGTTCGCGTTCGCGCTGAACAACCAGCACGAGGCCGGCATCCGCTGGTTCTTCGGCCAGGAGTGGCGCGCGCCGATGGTCTTCATCGTGCTCGGCGCGTTCGCACTGGGCTGCGCCTTTGGCGTGTTCGCGATGGTTCCGAGCTGGTGGCGCCACCGCCGCGTGGCGCGGCGCCATGCCGACCGTGTCGATGCCGCGACCCAAAGCCCGAAGCCCGTGATCGCGCCAGACACCGGCCCGCTGCATCCGCCCCGCGATGGACTTTGACCTGCAGTGGCTGCTGCTCGGCCTGCCGCTGTCCTTCGCGTTCGGCTGGCTCGCCTCACGCATCGACGTTCGGCAATGGAAGCGTGAGCAGAAGGATTCGCCGAAGGCCTACTACAAGGGCCTGAACCTGCTGCTCAACGAGCAGCACGACAAGGCCATCGATGCCTTCATCGAGGCCGTACAGCACGACCCCGACACACTCGACCTGCACTTCGCGCTCGGCAACCTGTTCCGCCGCCGCGGTGAGTACGAACGTGCGGTGCGTGTGCATGAACACCTGCTGCACCGCGCCGACCTGCCGCAAGGCGAACGCGACCGCGCCCAGCACGCGCTCGCACAAGACTTCATGAAGGCCGGCCTGTTCGACCGCGCCGAAGCCGCCTTCGCCGCACTCGATGGCACCGCCTTCGACACCGAAGCACGTCTCGCTTTGCTGACCCTGCACGAGCGTGCGCGCGGCTGGCGGCCTGCCGTCGAGGTGGCGCAGAAACTCGAACGCAGCGGCACCGGCTCCTTCGCTTCACGCATCGCGCACTACTGGTGCGAGATCGCGCTCGAAGCCGATGCCAAGCAGCAGACCGCCGAAGCCGACACGGCCGTGCAGCGCGCCCGTGAAGCCGCCCCCGGCGCAGCGCGGCCGCTGGTGCTTGCAGGCCAGCGCGCGGCGCAGCGCGGCGACCATGCCGAGGTGATGTCGCTGTGGGGCGCCTTGATGGTCGCGCACCCACTCGCCTTCAGTCTGGTCGCACGCGACTACGCCAAAAGCGCGCTGGCCAGCGGCGACGGCCCGGCCGCGTTGCAACGCTTGCAGGCGCACTACCAGCGCACGGCCACGCTCGATCTGCTCGATGCCATCGCCATCCTCGACCCCGATCCGCAGCGCTGCCGCGAACGCCTGAGCACGCACCTGCGCGAGCAGCCCACGCTCTCGGCCGCGCAGGAGCTGTTGACGCTCAGCGCCGAAACGCCCCTGCTGCCCGGCGAAGCGCAGCGCCTGCGCGAAGCCGTCGGCCACGCGGCCAAGCCGCTGCACCGCTACCGCTGTGCCGCGTGCGGCTTCGAGGCGCAGCACTATTTCTGGCAATGCCCCGGCTGCCTGAGCTGGGACAGCTACCCGCCGCAACGGCTGGAGGATCTGTAGAAATGACTACCCCTGGTCGTGGAATACCACGCCCGCCCCCCGCGGGGGCAGGCAGCCGCCTTGGGAACGGCCCGGCGGCGTCTGCCGCGGCCTTGCCAAACCGAGATCGACTCGCCCGCGCCCGCGTGCTCGTGGTCGGCGACGCCATGCTCGACCGCTACTGGTTCGGTGCCGTCGACCGCATTTCGCCCGAAGCGCCCGTGCCGGTGGTGCGCGTCAACCGCGAAGAAGAACGCCTGGGCGGTGCAGCCAACGGCGCGCTGAACGTGAAAACGCTCGGTGCGCAGGCCACATTGCTGACGGTCGTCGGCGACGACGAACCGGCGCGCAAGTTGCGCCAGATGCTGGAGCAACAAGGCGTCGCGACCCTGCTCGGCGAAGACCCGCAGCTCTACACCATCGTCAAGCTGCGTGTCATCGGCCGCTCGCAGCAACTCATCCGCATCGACTTCGAGAACCAGCCTGACCACGAGGTGCTGACCAGCATGCTGGCCGACTACGAACGTGCGCTGTCGGACCACGACGCGGTGCTGTTCTCGGACTACGGCAAGGGCGGTCTCACCCACATCCCACGCATGATCGAACTCGCGCGTGCGCAGAACAAGCCGGTGCTGATCGACCCGAAAGGCAGCGACTACAGCCGCTACGCCGGTGCCACCGTGATCACCCCGAACCGGGCCGAACTCGCGCAGGTGATCGGCAACTGGAGCAGCGAAGCGCAGTTGCATGAACGTGCCCATGCCTTGCGGGTCGAACATGGCCTGCAAGGGCTGCTGCTCACGCGCAGCGAAGAAGGCATGTCGCTGTTCGATGAAGCGAACGGCACACCAGGCCACAGCCAGGTGCCGGCGCAGGCGCGCGAGGTGTTCGACGTGACCGGCGCCGGCGACACCGTGATCGCCACACTCGCCGCGATGCTGGCCTGCGGCCTGAGCTTGCGTGAAGCGATGCCGGTGGCCAACCGCGCCGGTGGCATCGTCGTCGGCAAGTTCGGCACGGCCACGGTCAGCTACGAGGAGCTCTTCCCATGAAAGTCGTCGTCACGGGCGCGGCCGGCATGATCGGCAGCAACCTCGTTCACGGGCTCAACGCCATCGGCATCGACGACGTGATCGCCGTCGACGACCTGACCGATGGACCGAAGTACCGCAACCTGCTGGGCGCGAAACTCAGCGACTACTTCGACCGCAGCGAGTTCTACGGGCGCTTCGCGAAGGGCGAGTTCGGCCACGTGGACGCGGTGCTGCACGAAGGCGCCTGCTCCGACACCATGGAGCACAACGGCCGCTACATGCTCGACAACAACTACCGTTGTTCGAAGGAGCTGCTCGATGCCTGCCAGGCCCAAGGCACACGCCTGCTCTACGCGTCGTCGGCAGCCACCTACGGCGGCAGCGCGTCCTTCCGCGAGTCGCCGGAGTTCGAGCAGCCGCTGAACGTCTACGGCTACTCGAAGCTGCTGTTCGACAACGTCGTGCGGCGGATGTTGCCAACATCGAAGGCGCAAGTCGTCGGCTTCCGCTACTTCAACGTCTATGGCCCGCGCGAGCAACACAAGGGCCG
>JANYJL010000302.1 GCA_025361845.1 Rhizobacter sp. | reverse complement strand
GATGCGCTGCACGACCTGATGGACCGCGCCGTGGACGACCAGGAGGTCGAAGCCATCCGCCGCACGCTTGAAGACACGCCGGGTGTGCAAAACGTCCACGACCTGCGTACCCGCAAGATGGGCGACATGATCGTGGTGGATGCGCACCTCGAGGTCGACGCTTCGATCAGCGTCGAGGCGGGCCACGACATCGCCGTCCAGGCCCGCGAGCGAGTGCTCCAGCGGCACCGCGTGCTGAACCTCATGACGCATGTCGATCCGTGGCATCGCCCTGACCTGGACCACGCTCGCCGGACGGCCGGCGCAACTCCCGCCGTTTGAACTGCACCGTACGTCTCCCGGTGGCCCAAGCAGGTCAGCATTCGATGGGCGCGACTGATCGCTAACAGCGGGTCGGCCGTGTCGGTCAGGTGATGGCCGGGAGCGCCGAAAGCGAATGTCAGGTTCGCAGCAACACGGAGACGGACGATCACTTCTGGACGCCGAGAGCCGCGGTAGACAGTGCTGCCGTGATTGCCGCCTTTCAAGGCTCGCATAGGCTGCCGGCACTTGGCCTTGTAGTTGCAGCCGATGCACTGTTTCGACACCCGACACTCAAGTCTTGCGATCGACACGCATAGCCAGAGGCTCGAAGGCCGCACGGTCAAGCCGGCGCACTCGATACCGAGACGGCTACGCAGGCGCTGTGAAATCCGTGTGCGCAGACGAAACCGCGCACGTTGTCCGAAGGGGTCGCCGCGGCACCGGCGGACCCGGGATCGCCTACGGGTAGCTCTGTACCGTGACCGGGACATCCGGATTTGCGATCGTCGATGGCCCGCCAATCCCGTTGACCACGTTCAGGATGCCACCCCTGCCGACGCTGGCATCAAGAAAGATGGTGAGCATGTTCCTGAGACTGAACGGCGGCAGGCTGGCGGGAACCTCGAAGGCATTGGCGGCGAAGATGTCCACGCCCTGGTTGAAGAAGCTGTAGCTGCCCAGCCCCTGTCCGTTGAAGCGCTTGACCTTGTCCGAGACCTTCAGGGCAGCCCAGCCGTACACGCCCGGCGCTGCCATCCATGCCGCCTGGCTGGGTGGGTCGTAGGGCATCTCGTTTTGGAAGAAGACAACCTGGCCGTCGTTTCCGTTCCAGATCGCGTTGTACTTCTGGTAGTGCTCGACGAACAGGCCGTAGGCCGTCACATCGTCGCCGTTGATGACGACGCCGGTATCGGCAGTGTTGACGGTCCAACCCACCCCATTCCCGTGATCGGCTCGCCAGGCCCAGATGTCGTCCAGGATGACGTTGTCGCTGTTGACCTCCAGGCTGACCGTTGCCTTGCCGGCGGCAGCACCGCCGATGCGGAAGAACACATCGTGCAGCGCGGTCGGTTCGTCCCGGTCGCTCTTGTTGCGGCCATGCCGCGTACCGACCTGCAGAAGCAGTGGCGAGTTCACCGGACCGGCATCGAAGACAAGCCCGGCGATTCCGACGCTCGGCACATCATCCACCGTCATCGCGACGACACCGTTCTGCGGCACAAGCGAAGGCAGGCCCAGGCCAAGCACCACGGTTTCCGCGCGCTTGACCTTGATCGTCTTGTCAATGGAATAGATGCCTGGGGTCAGGAGCAGATTCTTTCCACGCGACAGTGCATTGTTGATGGCATGGACGCTGTCGGTTGGGCTGGCGACGAAGAAGTCCTCGATCGAAATCGATTCGCCGCGTGTCGGTCCGGCAGCCCAGGTGGTGCCACTCGCGTTACGGCGCGCCGAGGGCACGAAGACCTTGTACTTCCCGCCCGCGTCCACATAGAGATACGGCGCTTCGCGTGAGAGCGGGCTGGTGGCGAGCGTCGTGTAGGGACCGCCGCAAGCTGTCTGCCCAGGGAAGCAAGGCGCAGGTGCGCCGACGACGCCGGAGAACACCTGGTTCCAGACGCCATTGGTCCAGGACCCAACGCTGCTGTCTCGGACCAGGAATTGCTGTTGCGATCCGTTGATGACCAAACCGGTCTGCGAATCGGCTATGAAGCCGCCGCTGGCAAAGGACGGACCGGTGCAGTAGTCCATCAGCGTGAGGTTGCCACCGGTGATGTTGACCCGGCGCATCGGCGCGGCCTGGGAAACTGCCCAGAAGTTGCCCGCGTAACAGCCGGCACCCGCGGGATCGGACACGTTGATGGTGAGGTTCGACAGCGACCGCCAGAAGTTGTCGAGTGCAATGCATGGGCCCTTCCTGCATTGGTTGTAGACGTTGATGGACCCGTTGATGACAACGTCCGTGGGCGACCGGCCCAGGCCCGCCACCGCGGTGTAGTAACCGACCTGGAAGTTGAGCGGCGTCGCGGCAGAGCCGTAGGTCCCGGGCTTGAACAGCAAAGCGTAGCGCTGCGGCCCAAATTCGTTGGCGAGCTGCTGGCTGGCGATCGCATCGACCTTGGCCTTGATCTCGCCCACCGGCATGCCAGGGTCGAAGACAAGCACGTTCGGACCGAAGTCGGGCTGCGCGGGCGCGGCGGCCGCGGCGCCACCGATGGTCGCAAGCACGGCCCCAATGACGAACAACGACGCGCCACCACGCAGCCACCGGCTTCGGACCAGCGGGAATGCGCTCATGGCAAGGATCCGGGAAAGCAGCGACATGACGATGGTGACCATTGAGTTCTCCGAGGCGCGAAATGCACGCCGTGCCGCGAATATAGTGAGGTCGTCGTGGCGCGCGTATCGCGTTTTCCCCGGTTCGGTCAGTTGGGCGCAGGCCATCTGCGGACCGTTGGACACCAGTGCCCCCTTGCCAATTGGCTGCCCGCAAATTCTTTGGCGATTTGCTCGTTAGGTAGCGACGAGGCTCGTGCCATGAGGCTGACGAAGCCCAGACTGACCGCGAAGCAGGCCGGGGTGGCCATCGGGGATGGTCATGAAGAAGCAGGAGATGCAGCGTCTGCTGGCGCTGGTCGGGCGGCTCACGAGACGGCAGCGTCAGGAACTGGTGGACAGGCTCAAGGCAAAGTCCAGCGCCGAGGCGTCCATCGAAGTGGTGGAGCCGGCCGGTAGCCATCGTGACAGGGCATGCCCACATCAACGACGACGTATTCGTCCGCGCCGTCGTCGACCAGGTCCGCGACGTCTTGCCCTCGACGGCCTGACGGGCGCCGTGCGGCAGCAGCGGGGCAACCACACACAGACTGCCCCGCAAGCCGCGGTAGGGTCGAGACCCGCTATCGAGCCACGGTGAGCTGCTCCACCATGGCACGAATCAACCGCGGCAGGTCGTACGGGAAACGCGCCGTGATGAGGTTGCCGTCGACCACGCAGGGCTCGTCGAGCACGGTCGCTCCGGCGTTCTCGAGGTCGATCTGGATGTTCCACACTGCGGTGGCACGCCGTCCCTTGAGGATCTTGGCGCTCACCATCACCCATTGACCGTGGCAGATGGCACAGGTCGGCTTGCCGGCCTCGTCCATCGCACGCACCAGGGCACGGGCGTGCGGGTCCATGCGCAGTGCGTCGGGGTTCCAGCAGCCGCCGGGCAGCAGGATGGCGTCGTAGTCGGCGGCGCTTGCCTCGTCGGTGTAGCGGTCGATCTTCAGCCAGCCGGCGTTTTCCATCAAGCGGATCGCCAGCACATGAGTCGCACACTGCGGCGGGAAGCGCAGACCGAGCGTCGGGTCCAGCTCCCCGATGCGCGGCGACACGATGTGCACTGTCGCACCATGCTCGGCCAGCCAGCGCTGCGAGCCCAGGATCTCGACTTCCTCGACGCCGTTGGTGCAGCAGATGGCGATGCGCTTGCCGCGCAGCAGGCCCGGGTCGGTGACCGGGTCGAAGAGGAAGGCATTCAACTCGCGGTTCAGTTCGCCGTCGGCGGTGGTCAGCAACTCGGTCGAGATCGATGGCACCGGCGACGCGGACATCAGTTGCTGCATGCGGTGAAAGGCGGTTGCTTGCGGTGGCAGGTTGTTGGTCACTTCAATGTCTCCAGCGTGGTCGGCCCGGTGTGCGGGCGGTGGAACCTCGGCGCGCCCCAGGGCGAGAAAGCAGGCTGTTTCGAGGGCGGCGTGTGTGAGCTCGGTCGCCGGTTGGGGATCAAGCGGTGGGCATCAGGGATTCGGTTGGCTCCTGCCCCCCGACGCTGAGGATGCTAGCCCGTTGTCACGCGGCGCGGAGCCCGAGCTTGCCCCCATCGATGACCAGAAACCGTTGGCCGACGACAGAGACACCGGCGTTGCCTGTGGTGTAGACCCACCTGACTGGCAATGAACTTCCGAGTTAACTCACCTGGTGGGCCAGCAAGTTGCTCCCGACCCGCTGGTTCAGGGCTCAACATGCTCCGCATGCAGTCATTGATCAACATGTCCCTGAACGGCGATTGGTTGGGGCGCTCCCGAGTTGATCGTTCGACAACACATCGGGTCGCGACCACTGCTGTCTCGCGGACTCGGACAAGACCAGCCCATGCCCCGGACGATCGGGTGCATGGATCCACCCTTCGCGAATCTCCATCGCTTGTTCAACGAGATGGTCGAAGTTCTGAAATGAATACTCGAGCCACTCGACCTCTGGCAGGGCGCAAGCCATGTGGACCCCGACCTCAAGAAACGTGTTTCCGAGTGAGACCGGAATGCCGAGTTCCTGCGCGAGCCAGCCGATTCGCATGACATCGGTCACCTGGCCATGCACGTTGAGGATGTCTGTGCCACCGGCAAGCATCAGGGCTTGCTTGCCAGCCGCATCGAGATACTCGCCGGAGTTGATCAAGGTCCAGGGCGTGCTTTCTCGAAGGAGCCGCAGGCCTTCGAAGTCCATGCGACGGATCGGATCCTCGACCCAAAGCAGGTCGAAGCCGGCGCGGCGAATGGCGTCGAGTTTGACGATGGCCTCCTTCGCACCCCAGGCCTCGTTGGCGTCGATCATGATGCGCGAGCCAGGCTGCACCGTCCTCGCGAGGAGTTCGAGTCGGTGCATGTCCCACGCAAAATCAGGGCTCCCGACCTTGATCTTGAATGCGCTGTAGCCGAGTGAGTCCGCATGTCGGAATAGATCCACGAACGTGCTGTCATCGAGGTGGAAATCCAATCCCGACGCATAGGCCCGAACGCGGTTGCGTCGCGCACCCAAGAGCTTGTAGAGCGGCATGTTCAGCTGCTTGGCAGCAAGGTCCCACAGCGCAACCTGAACGGCCTCGTGAAACGGCAAACTGAAAGCGCGCTGGTTGCCGCCGCGTGGCCTGCTGACGCGGTGGACCAGCGAAATGGGTGCCTGCCCTTCCAGATGAGGCCAGACCTCGTCCCTGAAGACGCGGACAATTTCAGCAACGGCAGGCAGGGGCTGGAACAGCGTCTGCGCAAAGCCGAGGCCACGATTCCCCGCGTCGTCGATCAGTTCGATCGAGGCCAGGTTGGCCTGATCAGCGCGCACCTGGCTGTCACCCACCACGCGGTCACGCGCAAACTGGAATCTCGTGATCTCGAAGGACGTGATGTTCATCGTGTGAGTACCTTTCAGCCACAAGTCAGCCGAGTACCGGTCGTTGGCGGGACCACTTGATCATTGCTTCCTGCGCGGCGCCGCTCGAAGCGCAGCGCGACCATCGCTCTCTCCCGGGCTGATGCTCATCGGCATCAACAGCTGAGTCGGTGCGGGCCTGGGGACGCCGGGTCCTC
Organism: Rhizobacter sp.; assembly: GCA_025361845.1. GTDB lineage: Bacteria > Pseudomonadota > Gammaproteobacteria > Burkholderiales > Burkholderiaceae_C > JANYJL01. The sequence goes on along the minus strand of JANYJL010000302.1, from coordinate 11,220 downwards.
CGCGGACTTCGACCATCAGCGCCTGGCCGAGCTGGGCGCCAATTTCCCAAAGGTCGGTCTGAAACGATGTCAGTGCCGGCGACAGAAATTGAGACTGCACATCACCGATCAGGCTGATCACGGACACGTCGATCCCCGGGCGCAACCCGGCATCGTTCAGGCGCCGGTACAGGCCGACTGCGACGTTGCCGTTCTGGGTCAAGATTGCGGTCGGCGGTTCAGGCAGTGCAAGCAGCTTCTCGGCGCCGAGGTAGCCGCTGTCTTCACCATGGCTCTGTCTCTGGATCAGTTCGCTTTCGAAATGAAGCCCGGAAGACTTCATCGCGCGCTTGAACGCATCACGAACCAAACCCAGAAAGTGAAGTTCCTTGTCGGTCAGCACGAGCCCGATTCGGCGATGCCCCTGCATGACCAGGCGGTCCACGGCCTGAGTCACGGCGCCGGGGAAGTCGATGTCCACCCACTGGTGCGACCCACCCGAGCGGCTGCGGCCGAACGCCACAAAGGGGATCTCCTTTTCCAGCAGGTAGTCGATGCGTGGGTCGGTGCGCAAGGTGTCGGCAATGACCAGCCCGTCGGCAAGGCGGCGCTCGGCGATGCGCCGCATGTGTAAGAAGGGGTCGTCTCCGCCTGCGTAAAGGAAGACGGCGAGATCGTGGCCATGCTCCTCGAAGACGCGACGAATGCCGTCGAGCACTTCCGCGAAGCCGAAGTCGAGCAGTGTCTTCTCGCGGCTTGTGGGGATCAACACACCGATCAGGTTTGTCTTTCCGTTGCGCAGGCTGCGCCCGGATTGGTTGGGCGAGTAGCCCAGGGCGGTGGCCGCTTCCAGCACCCGCCGGCGCGTCTCGGCATTGACATCGGCCTTGCCATTGAGCGCACGCGAGACGGTGCCGATGGAGATGTTCAGATGCCGCGCGAGGCCGCGAATTCCAGTCAAGGCTACTGCTCCCAAATACTGTGAAGCCACACTGTAGTGGCCATCTGCGTTGCCTGGAGCCTCAGCCACTAGGTGAAAGTCCGAGGATGACCGTAAACGTTCACGGTCAATACTCGCGTCGGCGCCGGGATGTCGACGCCGTCAAGGTTTCAAGGGCAAAGATGACACTCGGTGCGGTTCTCGTCGGCTGCGGGGCAATGAGCCAGACATGGCTCGACGCCATCGCGCAAATCGACGGCGTGAGCATCCTCGGCCTGGCCGACCTGGACCTCGCACGTGCCGAAGCCGTGGCCGCACGCCACGATCTGGGCGACGTCGCGACCGCCACCGACCTCCACGAATTGCTGGACCGAACGCGGCCGGACATCGTCTTCGATCTTGTCGTTCCCTCGGCCCGCCATGCGGTCGTGAGTGCCGCACTCGCTGCGAATTGCCATGTGTTGAGCGAAAAGCCGATGGCCGAATCCTTGGCGCAGGCGCGCGACTTGATTGCACGGGCGGAGGCCGCAGGAAAAATTCACGCCGTCGTGCAGAACCGCCGCTATCTCGCGAACGTGCGGCGGATCGCGGCTCATGTCGCCTCAGGCATGCTCGGCGAGATCACCAGCGTTCATGCCGACTTCTTCCTCGCGCCGCACTTCGGTGGCTTTCGCGAGGGGATACAGCATGTGCTGCTGCTCGACATGGCCATCCATGCGTTCGACGCGGTGCGGTGCATGACCGGGCTGCCCGCACGCAACGTCTACTGCCGCGAGTGGGACCCGAAGTCCTCCTGGTACCAGCAGGGTTCGTCGGCCATCGCGATCTTCGAAATGGGCCATGGCGCTCTGTTCACGTACCGTGGCAGTTGGTGCGCTGCAGGCCTGGGAACCTCGTGGGAATGCTCGTGGCGATTCGTTGGCACCCAGGGAACGCTGACCTGGGACGGACACGATCAGCTTCGCGCTGAAGTGACGACGGCCAAGCGCACCGGGCTCTTCGACGAGGCCGTGGCCGTCCGTTTGCCGGAGGCTGCCCCCGCAGGCCGCATCGGCGGGCACGTGGGCGTCCTGCAAGACTTCATCGGGGCGGTTCGAGGCGGTCCGGCACCGGAAACGCGTGGTGCCGACAACATCCAGAGCCTGGCCATGACCTTGGGGGCCATCGCCAGCGCCGAGGCGGGCCGTCGCATCGAAATCACCATCTGAACGCATCAAGGGACCCCATGAATCCGCTAGCCTCCATTCGCATCGGCACGATGGTGCGCGCCAACGATGCCGACCCGGCGGCCACGCTGCGCCAGATCCTCCCGCACGGTTTCGAGAGCATCGAGCCCTTCTTCTGGCAGACGGTCAACAAGAATCTCCCGCGCCTGGCCGGCGAGTTGAAGGAGGCCATTGGGGATGCCGACGTGACGATGGGCACGCTCGGCATGTTCGGCAATCCGCTGGAGACCGGCGAGCTCGATCGCGCAACGCTGGAGGGTTGGAAGTTACTGATCGACCATGCGCATCTGTTCGGCGCCAACACCATCTCCGGGTTCACGGGTCGCATGCGCGGAACGCCGATCGAAGACAGCCTGCCGCGGTTCACGCAGGTCTGGGGCGATCTGGCTCGCCGAGCTGCCGACAAAGGCGTCCGCCTGGCCTTCGAGAATTGCGCGATGGACGGCAACTGGGCGAGCGGTGACTGGAACATTGCCCACAACCCCGACGCCTGGGAGTTGATGTTCGATGCCCTGCCGATGGACAACCTCGGCCTCGAATGGGAGCCGTGCCACCAGCATGTCTACATGATCGACCCGCTGCCGCAGGTGCGCAAGTGGGGCCGCAAGTTCTTTCACGTGCACGGCAAGGACGCCACCGTGCGCTGGGACGTGGTGCGCGAGCACGGCATCTACGGAAAGCTGCCGCACGTTCAGATGCGCACGCCCGGCTTCGGCGATACGGACTGGACACGCGTCATCAGCGAACTTCGCCTGGTCGGCTACCAGGGCTCGATCGACATCGAGGGTTGGCACGACCCGGTCTACCGCGATGAACTCGAGCTGACCGGGCAGGTGGCGGCACTGGACTATCTCAAGCGCTGTCGCGGGGGAGCGCGCTTCATCCCGAACCCCGCATGACGATGCCCCTGGGGGCGCAAGCCTCCGGGAACTCAACCTGACTGGGATACCGACCCAGCACTCAACGGAGACAACCATGAAAAGAGCATTCAATCTGCGCAGCCATCATCGCCTCGCGGCTTTGACATTGGCCGCAATGGCCATCGGCGCAACCGGCACGGCGCAGGCGGCCGGGCCCACCGACAAGTGGTGCAGCAACGTGAAGATCCGCTTCTTCGTGGGCGGCGCGGAGGGTGATGCCTTCGGCACCATCGTCTACAACGGAGCGCGGCAGGCGGCTGCAGACACCGGCGCCAAGGTCGACTACGTGTTCTCGGGCTGGGCCAACGAGAAGATGGTGCAGCAGTTGCGGGAGGCGGTCGCCGCCAAACCGAACGGCATCGCGATGATGGGTCACCCTGGCGATGCGGCGATCCTGCCGCTCGCCAAGGAGGCTGCTAAGAACGGCACCAAGATGATGTATCAGAACGTGCCCGTGCCGAGCGCTGTGGCGCAGGTCGGGGGCGCCTACGTCGGAGCGCAGCAAGAGCCGCAGGGTCGGGCCTTGGGCGAGGAAATCACGCGCCGATTTGGTGTCAAGGGGGGCGATGTGGCCATCGTGCTCGGGAGCTTCGACGACTCCAACCGCGGCGCTCGCGAAGAGGGCACGGCCAAGGCGCTGGAGAAGGCCGGCGCCAAGGTCGTGCGGCTCAGCTCGCCGACCGAATGGGCGAGCGACCCCAATCTCGGCATCCCGGTGATTACCGCGGCGCTGCGCGCCAACCCGACAACCAAGGTCATCGTCTACCCGGGCGGCCAATTGCTGGGCAATGCCTCGACCTACATGCAGGCGGCAAAGAAGAAGGCGGGAGAAGTCATCAACGTGGGCTTCGATACCAGCCCGCAGATCGTCGACGCATTCAAGAACGGATGGGTCCAGCTCACTGCCGACCAGCAACCCTTCCAGCAGGGGTACCTTCCCATCCTCAGCCTGTGCCAGCAGGTGGTGTATGGCCTCGCACCGATCAACGTCGACACCGGCGCCGGCTTCGTGACGACCGACAATTACTCGGCCGTTTCCGATCTGGCGACGAAGGGCCTGCGCTGAGAAATCGATTGAGCACCTTGAACGTGTGCAGGCGCTGGGAGATGCAGTGAACGAACGGCTGATTGAACTGAAAAACGTCACCAAGTCCTACGGCCGCGTATTTGCTGTCGGAGGCATCGACCTGCACGTGGATCGAGGTGAAGTCGTGGGCCTGCTGGGAGACAACGGCGCCGGCAAGTCGACGCTGATCAAGATCCTGGCCGGCGCCATTCCGCCGACGAGCGGCGACATCCTCGTGCGCGGCGTGCGCGTCGCACACTGGGATGCCGCGCGCTCGCGGGATGCCGGCATCGAGACGGTATTCCAGGACCGTGCGCTCGCGGTGCAGCAGTCGATCGTGCGGAACATCTTCATGGGGCGCGAGATCACCACCTGGCTCGGCTTTCTCGATGTCAGGAAGCAGCGCGATGAAGCCGAACGACTGATGCGCGAGATCGGTTTCACGTCGAAGGTCTTCAACCCCGAATCCATCGTCGGCCAACTGTCGGGTGGTGAGCGGCAGGGTGTGGCGATCGCGCGCGCGATTTACAACAAGGCCGACCTGATCGTTCTGGACGAGCCCACCACGGCTCTGTCGCTGACCGAGACGGAAAAGGTCTTCCGCTTCGTGCGCACGGTGCGGGCGGGTGGCCGCTCCATCCTGTTCATCGGGCACAACATTCATCACGTCTACGACATCGCTGATCGCTTCGTCGTGATCGACCGCGGGCGGGTGGCGCTGCAGGCCACCAAGGCCGAAGTCGGATCCGCCGAGAAGCTCATTGCCTTCATGGAACGAATCGCCCACCCGCAGGGCACAGCCGGAGTTGCCGCATGAGCGTGAGCCTTGAAAAGACGGAGGCCGCGGCCCCTGCACCGGTGGTCCAGGCGCCGTACCGCGCCTGGCGACGCTTCCTGATGGACAACCGCGCCGCCGCGGGCACCGTCGTCGTGTTCGTCGCGATGATGAGCGTGTTCATGGTCGCGAGCCCGGACGTCTTCATGAGCTGGGATATCTACAACTCCGTGCTCGTGACGCTGCCGGTGGCACTGTGCCTGGCCGTGCCACTGGTGTTCATCGTCACCGTGGGTGAGATCGACTTGTCGTTCCCGGCGACGATGGGCTTTTCGGCATGGATCTTTGCCTTGCTCATTCAGGCGGGTGTCAGCCCCTACCTGGCGATCGTTGCGGCGCTCGGCACCGGCCTGCTGCTCGGCCTGGGAGTCGGTGCACTCGTGGTGTATGCCAGCCTGTCGTCACTGATCGCGACGCTGGGCATGAACTACATGTTGCGGGGGCTGATCCTGATCGTGACGCAGGGCAAGTCGATCGCGCTACTGGACCTGCGCGACAGCGATGCAGCGAGGCTCTTCACGGGCGACGTGTTCGGCCTGCCCGTGCAGATGCTGTGGGCGGTCGGCTTCGTGACACTGGCCTGGCTGCTGTTCAACCGCCACCGCTTCGGTGCGCGTGTGCATGTGGTGGGCGACAACCCCGACAGCGCAGCACAGATGGGCATCGATACGCGTCGAGTCCGGGTGGGCACGTTTGCCTTCATGGGCCTCGGCGCGGGCCTGGCCGGGGTCTTCACGACGCTGGTGAACTTCACCTGGTGGCCCACCACGGGCGATGGCTATCTCTTGCCGGCCATTGCCTCGGTATTCGTCGGTGGCACGCCGACCTGGGGTGGCATCGGAACCATCGTCGGCGGAGCCTTCGGTGCGCTCACGGTGGCGTTCATCCAGACGGGCATCGTGGCGGCGGGCCTGAGCGGCTTCTATGTGCAGTTCTTCAATGGCCTGATCATCATCCTGGCGCTGCTGGGCCACCGATGGAACCAGAAGCGGTACCGCTGACGGCACATGCTCGGTTTACCTGATACCGAGCCAACTCAAAGGTACGATGATATGCGGCACCCGCCCGATCGGGGGGGGCTCCAGGGGTCAGTCGACAGAGCCGCGCTCGAACAAGCCAGCAGGCCCTGACGACCTGACCTGAATCCTTCATCACCCAAACGGAGACAGCATGAAGCTTCGAACCCAATTGATCACCGCCGCAGCCCTGTTGAGTGCCGGTGCCGTGCTGGCCGCACCGCCGAAGGTGGTCACCGCTGCCAATTCCGATCCTGGGTGCTTCGCACCCTGGGCGGCTGCCACCAAGATGTTCCAGTACCCGGCCAAGAAGGGCCCCTATCGCATCGCCCTGGCCAACGGGTACATCGCCAACACCTGGCGCATTCAAATGATCAAGACCGGCAAAGCCTATGCAGCCCAGCCGGAAGTGGCCGCCAAGCTGAAAGAGTTCAAGGTCGTCTCCACCGGTGAGGACGTTGCTGCGCAGATCGCGGCGATCAACAACTTCATCGACTCGGGCTACGACGCGATCGTCGTCAACGCGCAGAACCCGGCCGCCTTCAAGCCGGTGATCAAGCGGGCCAACGACGCCGGTGTGGTGCTGGTCGCGTTCGACAACATCCTCGACACCGAAGAGGCGATCAACGTCAACGTCGACCAGAAGGGCCTGGGCATGTACTGGGCCGACTGGTTGATCAAGAAGGTGCCCAACGGCGGCAAGGTGCTCGAGGTGCGCGGCGTGTCGGGCACCTCGGTGGACCGTGACCGCCACGAGGGCCTGAACGAGGTGCTCAAGGCCTCGGGCAAGAAGTGGGACGTCGTCGAAGTCATCGGCAAGTGGGACGACCCGACCGCACAGAAGGTCACGGCGGATGCGATCGCCGTGCACAAGAAGTTCGACGCGATCGCTGCCCAGGGCGGCGACACAGGCATCGTGCAAGCCATGCTCGACGCCAAGCACCCGATGGTGCCGTTCGGCGGCGAGACCGAAAACGGCTTTCGAAAGTTTTGCGCCAAATTCTCGGGACAGGGCCTGAAGTGCGCCTCGGCAGGCACCGGGCCGGCCCAGGTGGCCGTGGCCATCAAAGTGGCCATCTCCGCGCTCGAAGGCAAGGTGCTGCCACAGTCGATCAAGCTGCCCCTGGCCAAGGTGGAAGACCCGAACCTGAAGGACGGGACCGACTTCTACGGCACCGAATCCGACAACTTCTTCGTCGGCAACTCCTTCCCCACCTGCAAGATCAATTTCTCGGCGCAGGAAATCATGGGGCAGTCCGAAGCCAACAAGTAGGTCGGGCATGAGAGACGCGCAGGCCTCGGGAGCGCTCGAATGAGTCTCTTCGTGATGCAAGGCATCACGAAGCGCTACGGTGGCGTACGCGCCCTGCAGGGGGCCGATCTCGTGATCGAGGCCGGCCGCATCCATGCCGTGCTGGGCGAGAACGGCGCGGGCAAGTCCACGCTGATCAAGATCATGTCCGGCGTGGTGGCACCCGACGAAGGCTTGATGCTGCTCGATGACAAGCCGGTGTCGTTCGCGACACCTGCCGCGGCGAATGCGGCGGGCATCGTCTGCATCTTCCAGGAGCTGTCACTGATCCCCGACCTCTCGGTCTCCGACAACATCGCGATCAGCAACCCGCCGCGCCGCCTCGGCCTGATCGACCGTGGCGCGCAGCGTCGAATGGCCGAGCAAGCGCTCGAGCGTGCCGGGGCCACGGACATCCACCCGCTCGCGCTGGTGAAGGATCTGTCGCTGTCGCGCCGCCAGATGGTGGAGATTGCCAAGGCGCTGGCACGCAATCCGCGCATCCTGATCCTCGACGAGGCCACCTCGGCGCTGACGGCGGCCGACGTCACGAAGATCTACGCCGTGCTCAGGCGCCTGCGCAGTGACGGCCTGGCACTGATCTACATCTCGCACCGCATGCACGAGATCACCGAACTGGCGGACGAGTGCACGGTGTTCTGCAACGGGCACAGCGTGGCGAGCTACGCGGCGGGAACCAAGACCGACCAGGAAGTGGTCGAACTGATGATCGGGCGCGAGTACAGCCACGAGTTCCCGCCCAAATCGCTGGCCACTCCCGCGTCAGACACCATTCCGCGACTGGAACTGCGCCAGCTTTCCTGGGACGGCCGGCTCGACAACATCTCGCTGAAACTGCATGCCGGCGAAGTCATCGGCCTGGGAGGACTGGACGGCCAGGGCCAGCGCGAGTTGCTGCTGGCGCTGTTCGGCGTGCTGCGCGGCACCACCGGCGAACTGCGCGTCGATGGGCAACTCATGCAGATCGGCGGGCCCAGCCGCGCCAAGCGGGCCGACGTGGGCATGGCATTGATCCCCGAAGACCGCAAGACCGAGGGCCTGATGCTGCCGATGTCCGTCGGCGAAAACATCTCGTTCGCAGCGCTGTCGCAGTTTGCGCACTGGGGGGTGATCGATCGCCGCGCCGAGAGCGCAGCGATCGACCGCATCTTCAAGATGCTCGCTGTCCGCAGCGACGGTGTCACGCTTCCCGCGGGGTCGCTCTCGGGCGGCAATCAGCAGAAGCTGGTGATCGGCAAGTGGTTGCTCAACTCGCCGCGCATCATCCTGCTCAATGACCCCACGCGCGGCATCGACGTGGGGACCAAGCAGGAGATCTACCAACTGTTGCGCCGCCTCGCCGACGACGGCGCTGCGATCCTGTTCTATTCCACCGACTACGATGAACTCATCGGCTGCTGCGACCGCGTGCTCGTGATGTACGACGGCGCCATCACGCGTGAGCTCGTGGGTGCCGAGATCACCGAGCACGCGCTCGTGAGCAGCGCGCTGAACATCGACGCGGCAGTTCCGCATCGCGCATTGGCAACCCCGTCATGAACCGTGACGACTGGCCCTACTGGTTGCGCGAGCATCGCGGCACCTTGCTCGCGCTGGCAGCGTTCTTGCTGATGTTCACGATCTACGCCACGAACCACCCTGCCGGACTGAACGCCAACGTGGCCAACACCGCAGCCAACAAAGGCGTGCTTCTGGCCATCGTCGCGATGGCGCAAACCCTGGTGGTGCTGACCTCAGGCATCGACCTGTCGGTGGGCATGGTGATGGTGCTGTGCAATTGTCTGGCGTCCACCATCGTCATCGGCTCGCCGTTGCAGGTCGCGCTCGGCGTCGTCGGCGTGCTCGCCACGGGAACGCTGTGTGGCGCCGTCAATGCGCTGATCGTGATTTACGGGCGACTGCAGCCGATCGTGGCCACGATCGCCACCGGCGCGGTGTTCTACGGCGCCGCGCTTGCCTTGCGTCGCGTGCCGGGCGGCGACTTCGATCCCACCATCGGCGACGCGCTGACCGGCAAGATTGGCAACTGGCTGCCCGCAAGCCTGGTGTTGCTGCTGGCGCTGGTGCTCTTGATTTGGGTCCCTTTCGGCCGCTCGTTGACCGGCCGTTCGGTCTATGCGGTCGGCTCGGCCGAGGTCGCGGCCTTCATGTCTGGCGTGCCGGTGCGCCGAGCCAAGTTTGCAGCCTATGCGCTCTCCGGCTTGATGGCCTCGATTGCAGGCATTTTCATCACCTGCATCACCTCATCCGGTGAAGCGTCGGCAGCCAACGGCAACACCTACACCTTGTATTCGATCGCGGCCGTGGTGCTGGGCGGGGTGTCGCTGTTTGGCGGTTCGGGCAGCGCGATCGGCGCCATCTTCGGCGCGCTGATGTTCCGCACCATCGGCGATCTGCTTTTCGTATTCGATCTCGATCCGCTGTGGCAGCCCTTGTTTCAAGGCGTCGTGCTCGCCTCGGCCGTGAGCCTTGGCGCATGGCGCCTGCTGCGTGTTCGTAACCGACTCGACCTCTATGGTTGAGGCTCCCGCCACGGTACAACGGCTGGCCTCGGGCTGGCCTGCATGGCTGCGACGCGTGGACCCGGCCATCGCGGCCGCCTTTGGTTGCATCCTTGCCCTGCTGCTCGTGGGCAGCCTCTATTCGAGCAGTTTCCTGTCGCCCGAGTACCTGCTGCAACAGCTGAAGGTGGCGTCGTTTCTCGGCGTGATCGCCACTGGCGCGATGCTCGTGATCCTGCTTGGGCAAATCGACCTCTCCGTGCCGTGGGTCGTTGCCGTCGGCGGCATGATGTCCACCGCAGCCACGGGTTGGGGCCCGGTGGGTCAAGCGCTGGCGATTCCGTTCGGCATCGCCTGCGGCGTGACCCTCGGCTTGGTCAACGGCGCCGGTGTGGCCTACCTGCGCCTGCCCTCGATGGTCGTCACACTTGCAGTCAATGCCATTGCGCAGGGCTTGATGGTGGTGCACACCGGCGGCTTCTCGCCGCAGGATGCCTCTTCGCCGGCGATGCGCTTTCTCGCCACGGGCCACGGCCTGCTGGGAATACCCAACGCACTGATCGTGTGGGCCGCGCTCGGTGCAGGCACCGTGTTCCTGCTGACGCGCACGACCTTTGGCCGCATCGTCTACGCCATCGGCAACCGCGAGCGCGCCGCGTATCTCTCTGGCGCGCGCACGCGGCTCGTGGTCCTCGCCACCTTCTCGCTCGCGGGGGGCCTTTCCGCCTTTGGAGGAGTGTTGTTGGCCGGCTATGCAAGCAAGGCTGCGCAGGCCATGGGAGACCCGTATCTGCTGCCGGCGATTGCTTCCGTGGTGCTCGGTGGCACGTCGATACTGGGAGGCCGAGGCAGCTACATCGGCACCGTGGCCGGGGTCATTCTCATCACACTGCTGCAATCCATCCTGTCGGTGATGCAGATCGAGGAGTGGTGCCGCCACGTGATCTACGGTGTGGTGATCATCGGCATGCTGCTGGTCTATGGTCGAGGCAGGCGCACAGGCGAATGAGGTGTTGATGGCGAATTGGCTCAGCGACAGCTTCGAACTCATCGATCCGCGCTTCAAGGCGCTTGCCTTCCCCAATGTGCATCTGGAGAAGCTCCACGGCGCGTGCCGCTGGGCCGAAGGGCCGGCTTGGTTCGCCGCGGGCCGCTACCTGGTCTGGTCGGACATTCCCAATGACCGAATCCTGAAGTGGGACGACACCAACGGCGTCGTGTCGGTGTTCCGCCAACCGGCAAAGAACACGAATGGCCACACGGTAGACCGCGAGGGGCGGCTCGTGTCGTGCGAGCACCAGGGCCGCTGCATTTCACGCGTTGGCTTTGATGGGAAACGCGAGGTACTTGCCGATCGCTTCGATGGCAGGCGGTTCAACTCGCCGAACGATGTCGTCGTCAAGTCCGACGGCAGCATCTGGTTCA
>JANYJL010000293.1 GCA_025361845.1 Rhizobacter sp. | reverse complement strand
GCGCTGATTCAGTTCGGGCGCTTCCTTGCGGGCGTAGATCAGCCCCGGGTCGGGCAGGTTCGGCGCCAGCGGCAGCTTGGCCAGCGTGACCTGCTTGCCTGGCGGCGCCGGGATCAGCTTGGCGATCGAGTCGACATGGCCATAGCCCATGCCGAGCACGCGGCCGACGTCGCGCAGCGCCGCCTTCGCCGCCATCGTGCCGAAGGTGGCGATCTGGCTCACCGCGTCGCGGCCGTACTTCTGCTTCACGTAGTCGATCACGCGGTCGCGGTTGGCCTGGCAGAAGTCGATGTCGAAGTCGGGCATCGAGACGCGGTCGGGGTTCAGGAAACGCTCGAACAGCAACTGGTAGCGCAAGGGGTCGAGGTCGGTGATCGACAGCGAATACGCGACCAGCGAACCCGCGCCCGAGCCCCGGCCCGGGCCAACCGGGCAGCCGTTGGCCTTCGCCCAGTTGATGAAGTCGGCGACGATCAGGAAGTAACCGGGGAAACCCATCTTCAGGATCGTCGCGATCTCGAAGTCCAGGCGCTCGACGTAGCGCGGGCGTTCGGCGTCGCGCTTCGTTGCATCGGGATAGAGATGCAGCAGCCGCGCCTCCAGGCCTTCGTGTGAAGCGAGCTTGAAGTACTCGGGCATCGCGAGCGCTTCACCGTTCACCAGCGGCGTCTCGAAGTCGGGCAGTTGCGGCTTGCCGAGCACGAGTTGCAGGTTGCAGCGGCGCGCAATCTCGACCGTGTTGCGCACGGCGCTCGGCAGGTCAGCGAACAAGGCTTCCATCTGTGCACTGGTCTTGAAATACTGCTCGCGGCTGAAGCGCTTCACACGCTTCGGGTTGGTCAGCGTCTCGCCATCGGCGACGCAGACCCGCGCCTCGTGCGCCTCGAAGTCTTCGGGTGTCGCGAACTGCACCGGGTGCGTCGCGACGACCGGCAGGCCGAGCTTGGCGGCCAGCGGCACGGCGGCACGCACATGCGCTTCGTTGCCGGGCAGGCCGGCACGTTGCAGCTCGATGTAGAAGCGCTGCGGGAACAGGGCCGCGAGGCGGGCTGCGAGCGCTTCGGCGCGTGGCGCATCACCGGCGACGAGGGCCTGGCCCACCGCGCCGAGTTCAGCGCCCGACAAAGCGATCAGCCCGTCGCCCAGCGTCTCGAACCACTCCCACTTCACCCAGGCCTGCGCACGCTGCACGTTGACGAGCCAACTGCGCGAGATCAGCTCGCAGAGGTTCAGGTAACCCCGGTTGTTCTGCACCAGCACGACGAGGCGGCTCGGGGCCTTCTCACCGCCTTCGGGTTCGAGCCAGAGGTCGGCGCCAATCAGCGGCTTGACGCCGGCACCGCGCGCGGCGCTGTAGAACTTGATGGCACCGAAGAGGTTGCACAGGTCGGTGATCGCGAGCGCGCCTTGCGCGTCGGCCGCCGCAGCGGCCACAAGGTCGTCGATCCGCAAGATGCCGTCGACGACGGAGTACTCGGTGTGGGTGCGCAGGTGAATGAAAGCCATGGCGCCATTTTAGGGAGGCCCCGCTCCGTAAAATGCGTCCCGTGGAAAGCATTCTGAACATCGCCGCCTACCGTTTCGTCAGCCTGAGCGACGCGGCGGATTGGCGCGAGAGCATCCGCTCACAAGGCCAGGCGCTGCAATTGAAAGGAACGGTGTTGTTGGCGAGCGAGGGCATCAACCTCGTGATCGCCGGCGCCGAATCTGCGGTGCGCGAGTTCATGGCCTGGCTGCGCCGCGATGCGCGCTTCGCCACCCTGGAATTCAAGGAAAGCCTGTCGGAAGCGGTGCCCTTCAAGCGCTGGAACGTGAAGCTCAAGGCCGAGATCATTCGCATGAACCACCCTGCGATTCAGCCACAGGCGCGGCGCGCGCCGGCTGTGGACGCGGCCACGCTCGCACGTTGGTTGTCGTCGGGCCATGACGACAATGGCCGATCGGTGGTCACGCTCGACACGCGCAATGCCTTCGAGGTGGACCACGGGCGCTTCAAGGGCGCCATCGACTGGCGCATCAGCAAGTTCAGCGAGTTTCCGCAGGCCTTGCTCGCACATCGCGAGGCCTTGCTGGACAAGACGGTCGTGAGCTACTGCACCGGCGGCATTCGCTGCGAAAAGGCGGCATTGTTCATGCGCGAGGCCGGGCTTGAGCACGTGTTCCAGCTCGACGGCGGCATCCTGAAATACTTCGAGAAAACCGGCGGCACACACTTCGACGGCAGCTGCTTCGTGTTCGACGAACGCGAAGCGCTGGGGCCGGATCTGGCCCCCGCGGTGGCCTGACCGTTATCGGCTCGTTGCGGTCCTTTCACTGTAGCCATCTGCAGGCATCGGGGCGAGCGCTGCGGCGGGGTGCCGTGTTGCGTTCATGTCCCCCGGGCCGGTTGACCAGAAAGCGCATCGGGTTGATTCAATCCGGCCCTCCTCCTTTACTTCACTCCACACGGCACCCCACCCCAGCGCGCCGGGCACCACGGTGGTATTCGAAATCCGGGGCACGAACCGTTGGTTCCCTGCGGAGGATGCCGGGTGACCGGCGCAGCGAAGTAAAGGAGGAGGGCCGAATCCACTCCTTTCGAAGCACGCCGGTGGTGAACCGGCCCGGGGGACATGAGCGGAGCCGGTCACCCGGTAGCCTCCGCGCGCGCCGGCCAAACGAAGCGCTGGGCGTTCATCTCAGGCTTGACTCATCGCTCGCGCAGTGCGCAGCACCGAATCGACGACGCGTTGCACCGCCTGGGTGTGCTTCTCGTCGACCAAACCACCCTTCTCGTCGAAGGCCTTGGCCGCGGCCCCCAACGCAAACTGCTCGGGTACGACCAGCATGCTTAGCGCGCCCTGCAGGAACTGGCGTACGAACAACAGGCTGCGCAAGCCGCCCAGCGCGCCGGGCGACGCGCTGAGCACACCCGCCACGGTGCCGACCATCGCGGCCAGGCCCGATGGCAAACCGTCCGCCGCGGGCACGCGTGAAGTCCAGTCGAGTGCATTGATGAGCAGCGGCGTCGGGAAGTTGTTGTACTCGGGCGAGGCGACGATCACCGCATCGTGTTGCGCGAACAAGCGCCGCAGTTCGAGTGCCCCGCTCGGCACACCCGCCGCCTCGATCTCGGCGTCGTAGAGCGGCAGCGCGAGTGCGCGCAGATCAGTCTGCGTGACCGAGGCGCCGGCCGCGGCGGCCAGGCTCGCCGCCACATCCGCCAGCCGCCGGTTGAACGAGCCCGGGCGTGAGCTGCCCGAGACAACCAGCACACGCACAGGGCTCATATCAATCAGGCCTTCAGGAACTTCGCGGCCGCAGCGGCCACACGCTTGCCGAAGACCTTGGCGGTGGCGATGTCGCCAGGCACCATTTCATCGGGCGAGGCATCCGACGGCGAGGTGGTCATCAAGCCGGAATAACCACCGACGTTGTTGATGTCGTCACGCGTTGCGGCCTTGCCGTTCGGTGCGTGCATGCCCATGCCAACCCACAGCATGCCGTGCTGCTGCGACAGGGTGAAGGAGTACATCAGGGTCGAGAACTTGTCGCCATTGAGCGTGGCCGAGTTGGTGAAGCCGGCAGCCAACTTGTCTTTCCAGGCGAGCGTGAACCACTGCTTGCTCGATGCGTCAGCGAACTTCTTGAACTGCCAGCTCGGGCCACCCATGTAGGTCGGCGAGCCGAACACGATGGCATCGGCCGCGGCCAGTTGTTCCCAGCCGCCGTCGGGCAGGTTGCCTTCGGCGTCGATCACCAGCAACGCGCCACTGGCGCCTTCGGCCACCGCTTCAGCAACTTTCTTGGTGTGGCCGTAGCCGCTGTGATAAACGATCACGATCTTGGACATGGGGTCTTCGCTTTCAGGGTTGGGGGAAGGTCAAGGAAAGGTGGCTGAGCAAGCTCAGGCCGCGAGGTCGAACACGAGCACTTCGGCATCGCGCCCGTCGGCCAGGCTCAGGGTCGCCTCGCCGTCGAGCTGGGCGGCATCGCCCGCCACGAGTTCATGCCCGTTGACACGCAGGCCGCCGCGCACCAGGTGCACATAGGTCTTGCGTTTGGGGTCGAGCGGCAACTGCGCCGCTTCGGCACCGTCCAGCAGGCCGGCGTAGAGCGAGGCATCGGCATGCAAGGTCACCGAGCCTTCGCGCGCATCGGGGCTGGCCACCAGGCGCAGCTTGCCGCGTTTGTCCGCTGCACTGAAGTGTTTTTGCTCGTAGCCGGGGTCGATGCCGCGCACGTCGGGCTCGATCCAGATCTGCAGGAAGTGCGTGGTGTCTTTCGGCGCATGGTTCGATTCGCTGTGCAGCACGCCGCGCCCGGCGCTCATGCGCTGCACGTCGCCGGGCAGAATGGCGGTGCCATTGCCCAGGTTGTCCTTGTGCGCCAACGCGCCTTCGAGCACGTAGCTGATGATTTCCATGTCGCGGTGGCCGTGCGTGCCGAAGCCGCGGCCGGGGGCGATGCGGTCTTCGTTGATGACACGCAGGTTGCCGTAGCCCATGTGCTTCGGATCGTAGTAGTCGGCGAAGGAAAAGCTGTGCTGGCTGTTCAGCCAGCCGTGGTTGGCTTGGCCGCGTTCCGTGGATTTGCGAATGGTGATCATCGTGAACTCCTGAGGGTGGCACCGCGCCCGACCCGTGAACTCACTGTAGGCGGCCGCCCGCCCAGGGAGGCGGCGGCGCTTTGAAGCTCGCGTTCAAATAAGATGAAGGCCATGAGAACAACTGCGTCAACACCGCTGCGGGCTGAGCGCCGGGCCGCTCCCAAGCGGGCCCGCATCCGAGGGCCACAAAGGGGCCCCTGCGTGGCCCTTGGGGATCGACCGATGTACCCATCGGGCAAGGGGCTCCAGTGACCGAACGCCGCAATGTGCTGACCCCCGAAGCGCTGTCGATGATGGACGCAATTGCCCGCACCGGAAGCTTTGCCGCCGCTGCGCGCGAACTCGGCAAGGTGCCCTCGGCGCTCACCTACAACGTGCGCCAGCTCGAAGATGCACTCGACGTGCTGCTGTTCGACCGCCGCTCGCGCCAGGCCCAGCTCACCGCGGCGGGCGAAGAACTGTTGAACGAAGGCCGGCGCCTGCTGGTCGAGATGGACGCGGTGGCCAACCGCGTGCGGCGCGTGGCCACCGGTTGGGAAACCCAGCTGACGATCGCGGTGGATGGCGTGATGTCCCAGCTCACCGTGTTCGAACTCTGCGAGGCCTTCTACGCCCTCAACCCACAGGGCGTGGCCGGCCAGACCACCGGTGGCCCCGGCACCCGCCTGCGGCTGCGCACCGAGGTGCTGGCGGGTACGTGGGAAGCGCTCATCAGCGGCCACGCCGACCTGGCCATCGGCGTCGGCGAGCACACGGCGCCCCCGCCGGGCATCCAGTTCGAATTGCTCGGCCCGGTGGATTTTGTCTTCGCGGTGGCACCGAGCCACCCGCTCGCGGCGGCGACCGAGCCGATCAGCGACGCCGAGCTGCTGCTGCACCGCGCCGTGGCCGTGGCCGATTCGGCCCAGCGCCTGTCGCCACTGACCTTCAACCTGTTGCCCGGGCAGGACGTGCTGACCGTCAGCAGCACCGCCGACAAGATCGAGGCGCAGCTGCGCTGCATGGGCTGCGGCTTCCTGCCCGAGCCGCACGCGCGCTGCCACATCGAGGCCGGGCGGCTGGTCGTCAAGGCGGTGCAGCGGCCGCGCCAGGTGGGCCAGCTCGGCTACGCCTGGCGCAGTGGCAGCACCGGCGCCAAAGGCCAGCGCGGCGCACTCGGGCTGGCCTTGCAATGGTGGCTGGGCCAGCTGGAAAGCCCGACCACGCGGCGCGCGCTGCTGGAGCGGCACAGCGGGCAGCCCGCCTGACGTTGCGCGGGCTCGATGTCTCCGACCGCATCCCCTTACGCAGGGCGTTTTGCGCCCTCGCCCACCGGGCCGCTGCATGCGGGCTCGCTGGTGGCGGCGCTGGCGAGCTGGCTCGATGCGCGGGCGCACGGCGGGCGCTGGCTGGTGCGCATCGAGGATGTGGACACACCGCGTTGTGTGCCCGGCGCGACCGAGACCATCCTCGCGCAGCTCGCAGCCTGCGGGCTCGTGCCGGATGAAGCGCCCTTGCGGCAATCGGACCGCGGTGGGCTGTACCAGGCCGCGCTCGATGCCTTGCAGCGCGCCGGCCGCGCCTACCCTTGCGGATGCAGCCGCAAGGACATCGAACTGTTCTGGGCGGCACAAGGCCGGCCCGTGGACCGGCATGCCGATGCCGTGTACCCCGGCACCTGCCGCGATGGCCTGCAGGGCAAGGCGGCGCGGGCCTGGCGTCTGCGCTGTGGAGCGCCCGGGAAGCCGCTCGTCATCGACTGGACGGACCGGCGCCTCGGCGCACAGCGACAGGACGTGAAACATGCCGTCGGCGATTTTGTGCTCAAGCGTGCCGATGGCCTGTGGGCGTATCAACTCGCCGTCGTCGTGGATGACGCAGCGCAGGGCATCACCCACATCGTGCGCGGCGAAGACCTGGCCGACAGCACGGCGCGGCAGATTCATCTCCAGCAGGCGCTCGGCCTGCCACGGCCCGTGTACCTGCACACACCACTGGTGATGGCGGCCGATGGGGAAAAGCTCTCGAAGCAGACCGGCGCGCAGGCCGTGGCGACGGGCGATGCCCTTGCCGCCTTGCAAGGCGCCACCGCCGTGCTCGGGTTCGGGTTGGAAGCCAGCGCGCCCAGCGTGCCCACGCTACTGGCCTGCGCCGTGGCCGCCTGGCGGCAGCGGTGGGGCGCAGACCTCAGCCGAAGCGCGCCAGGAACGCCGGCACCGCCTGCGGATTGATGCAGTTCGGCGGCACCGCGCCGCGCAGCAGATGTTCAACCGCGCGCACCGCGCCCTGCCCCATCGCCCGCATGCTGTCGTCGGTGATGCCGGCCACGTGCGGGGTGATGAGCACGTTCTCCAGCGCCCAGTACGGGTGATCGTCGCGCAGCGGAATCGCATCGAACACATCGAGCGCGGCACCGGCGAGGCGGCCCGACTGCAAGGCGTCGATCAAGGCCGCCTCCTGCACCACCGGCCCACGCGCCACGTTGACGAGGTAGGCGCCGGGCTTCATCGAGGCCAGCTCCGCGGCACCGATCAAGCCGCGGGTGGATTCGGTCAGCGGGCAGGCCAGCACCACGAAGTCGCTTTGCGCCAGCAGCTCGGACAAGGGCACATGCTGCGCATGCGGCTCGTCTGAACCGAGCGGCGAACGGGTGTGCGCCAGCAGCTTCATCGAGAGGCCCGTGGCGCAGAGCGTCGCAATCGCCCGCCCGACATGCCCGTAACCGACCAGCCCGAGCGTGCGCCCATGCAGCTCGAAGCCGACATCGGCGTAGCCGCGCGCCCTCGCCCAGCCAGCGCTGCGCGCTTGCAGGCGCAGCGCCATCGGCGCGCTGAAACGTGCGAGTTGCAGCAGGCTGCGCAGCACATGCTCGGCCACCGCATTCGCATTCACACCCGGCACGTTGGCGACCAGCACGCCGTGCGCCGTGGCCTCGTCGATCGGGATCATGTCGACCCCGGCGCCATGGCGCACAGCACCGACGAGGCTCGGTGCAGCCGCGAAGATGTCATCGGGCAACTGCGCGCGCACCATCACCACGTCGCAACCGACCGCGCAAGCGCGCAGGGTCTCGGCGCGGGTGTCGGGTGCAACGATCACCTCGCCCAACTCCGCCAGCCGCGCCTGGGCCTGCGGGTGGATCGCCTGGGTCAGCAGGATGCGCGCCATGCCAACGACCGTGTCAGGCCTTGCCCACCGCGGGTTTGCGTCCGGGCTTGACCGGAACTGCAGCCGAGCGTGCCGCCTTGGCAGGCGGCTGCTGGCCCTCGGAGAAGAACATCCGGAAATACGCGTCCACGCCCTTCAGGTGGCGGCGCAGGATCTGCTGGCCGAGTTCGGCGTCTTGCGCTTCGATGGCGCCGTACAACTGCACATGCTGGGCATGCGAACGTTTGCTTTGCAGCGGCTCGTTGAAGTAGATCTCGCGGCGCTTGCGCGACATACGATAGAACACGTTGATGAAGCGCAGCAGCACATCGTTCTTCGTCGCCGCGACGATGGCCTTGTGGAACAGCGGGTCGAACTCCGCGAGCGTTTCGCCACGCGCGATGGCGGCCGCGCTGTCGCGCAGGATCTTTTGCAGCGTGTCGAGGTCGTCCTGCGTGCGGCGCAGGCAGGCCAGGCGCATGGCCTCGCTTTCGAGCACGCTGCGCAGCTCGACCGACTGCACCACCTCGGCCGCCGTGAGCGGCGTGTTGGTCTCAGCGAACAGCACCATCGCCTCGATGCTGCGCTCGGCGCCGTAAGGCTGAAGGTAGACGCCCGACTTGGGCCGGCTCTCGACGATGCGCAAGGTGTCGAGCCGGATCAGCGATTCACGCACCGCGCTGCGGCTCATGCCGAACAGCGCCGCCAAGTCGCGCTCCGAGGGCAGCTTGTCGCCGGGCTTGAAGCCGCGATCGCGGATCAGCTCCAGCAACTTGGAGGTTTGCTCCAGGCCTTCCATGGGTTCAGATTCTCTTGTACTGCCGGACGAACTCATCCCGGATTGTGATGCCCAGGCCGGGCCGGTCGGGGATGCTCAGCATGCCGCCTTCGACCGCGAAACTTTCCTCGATCAGCTCGTGAATCATCGGGTTCGCGCCGAGCGAATATTCGAGGATGTACGAAGCCGGCGAGACCGCTGCCACGTGCAGCCCGGCCGCGAACGCAGGAGCACCCGCCCACAGGTGCGGCGCCAAACGCAGGTTGGCCGCGCTCGCCAGCGCGGAGATGCGCATCGCCTCGGTGATGCCGCCGCAGATGCCGAGGTCGGGTTGCAGGATGTCGGCGGCGCGCAACTCGATCAGATCGCGAAAGTCGAAGCGCGTGCATTCGCTCTCGCCGGTCGCGATCGGGATGTGCGTGCTGGCGCGCACTTCGGCGAGGCCACGTTTGTCGTCGGCCGTCACGGGCTCCTCGAACCAGGCGAGGTTGCAGTTGCGCACGAGGTGACAGAACTGCTTGGCCTCAGACACGGTGAAGGTGCCGTGCGCATCGGCCATCAAATCGACGTGCGGCCCGAGCGCCGCACGCGCTGCGAGCACCCGTTCGGCCGACGCGGCGGGTGAACCATCGAACACGCCGATGCGCATCTTCACGGCCCTGAAACCGCCCTGCGCGACATACGCCTGAAGCTGCGCGCCGATGCCCTGCGCATCAGCCCAGCCGCCCGAGGCATAGGCCGGCATGCGCTCGGCCTTGCGCCCGCCGAGCAGTTGCCACACGGGTGTGTTCAAGGATTTTCCGAGGATGTCCCACAGCGCGATGTCGATGCCCGAGATCGCCGAGATCGCAGCGCCGCGCCGGCTCATCGCCGGGAACACATGGCCGCGCGCGAGGGCGTAGTGGCCGCGGGTGCCGCTGTACAGGCTTTCCCAGATGCGGCTGATGTTGCGCGGGTCCTGCCCGACGAGGCCGGGACCGAATTCGTGGTTGATGACGGCAACGACACCGTGGTAGTCGCCCGGGCTGCCGGCCGAGACCTTGGCTTCGCCGACCCCGCTGATACCGGCATCGGTATCGATGCGCACGAGCGCGGTGTCGAAGGTCGTGGCGCGGCCGAAGTCGCTCACGTGCTGCCGCTCCAGGGGGATCGGCACCTGCAGCCAGGTCGCTTCGACACGCGTGATCTTCATGGCGTGCGTGCCGCTCAGGCCGTCGCGAACTGGCGGTAAAGCGCGGGCTGGAACCAGCGTTCGCGCGGCCGGTACAAACGTTCGGACGCGATCGTCGGCGCCGCTTGCGGCTCGGCGGCCGCGTGAAAGGTCAGCTCCAGCTGGATGCCGTTCGGGTCGTAGATGAACAGTTGCCAGAAGGGCGTCGCCGGCACGATGTTTTCACGGTAGGCGAGACCGAACTTTTCGAAGCGCGCCTTGAAGTCGGCGTATCCCTGGCACACCACCGACACATGGTCGATCGCCGATGTGCCGATCTGCACCGACCCATCGGCTTCCTTCGCTGCATCGCCCGCATACACGTGGATGCTCGCATCGGCGCCGGCCTGCGCGGGTTTGAGCCAGGCGCCGGGGAACGGAATCGGCGGTCGTTCGGCGACGACCATGCCCAGCACCTCGGTGTAGAAGCGC
>JANYJL010000207.1 GCA_025361845.1 Rhizobacter sp. | reverse complement strand
CTTGCACGAACCAGTCCAGACCCCAAGGCGTATCGACCGTGTCGGTCGCCTTCTTCACCAGCTTCTGCATCGAGATGGACCCATCGGAGCAGGTGGTGTGGTTGTGGAAGTCGCCAGCCGCGTACTGGCCCGCGGTCTTGGCAGCGCTGGCGGTCGTGGGGGCGGTGGACAGCCCGGCCGCGCCGAACGCCGCAACCGCCGCGATGGCGATCCGGGACTTGCTGAACTTGATGGTCATTGAGGCTGCTCCTGTGGGTTTGAATGCCGCGGTCAACCGTGGGGTGCCCTCGACACCCTTCACAGCCCCGTCCTTGCCAAGCCCATGCTATTGAGCGGCCATGACTGCCACATGACCAGTTCCACGCCGACCGTGAGCCGCTTGACTTGAATTCGCAGCACTCGCCTATCTGAAGCGAAAGCTCGTGTAGTCGACGTTCAACGTCGCATCGATGACGCCACCCTTTTCGAACACCAGCTTCATCGGGTAGCTGCGGCCCAGTTCGAGTGGCATCTTCAGACCGACGAGGCGCACGATGGCGCCACCTTCTCCGAGCAAGGTCGTTTCCCCTGCGGGAATCGAGACATCCACGCCGGCATCCGTTTCGGCGCCGGCCACCTCTGCCGCTTCGGCCACAGGTGTCTCCACGCCGATCAAGCGGTCGGCCTGCGTCACCTGGTCGAACTTCAGGTTGACCTGAGCGGTCGTGGCACCTTCCGCCGTGGCACGTGTCCATGGATGCGTCACCCGCAGGTTGACCCCGAAGAACTCGCAGGCGCTTGCCGCAGGCGCCAGCAGCGCGACGCCGATGGCGAGCCCGGAGTGCAAGACGATGCGTCGACGGATGACTTTGCTCATGGCTTCGATTCCCGATTGGAGAGGTGCATCGACACGACCCGCGCATCGACGATTGCGGGAAAGGCTAGCGGCGCCCGATGAAGCCAAGATGACATCCGTGCAGACCCGGGGAGTGCAAACGGCTCCCGGTGCGGGGCCAGTCGTCACGCGCCTGTAGTGAAGCCATGCCTAGACTGGGTTCGAGCTTGCGCGGCGTTCCGCGGATCCCTCGCCATGACCCATCCCCCACACCCTCAGGAGTCCCCGATGACGCTGAAATTGATTCCCGCCGCCGCCCTGGCCTTGTTCGCCGCTGCCCCGGTATTCGCCACCACGATCGATTTCGAGGGCGTCTCGAGCTTCGCCTCGATCAACGAGTTCTACAACGGCGGCACCGACAGCGTCGGCGCCTCCGGCTCGAACCTCGGCTTCTCATTCACCGGTGACGCGCTCGGCTTCGTCAACGACGGCATCAGCGCGGGGTTCTCGAACGCGCCGTCGCCGATCGGCGTGATGGCCCCGGTCGGACCGGACGCGACCTTGAACGTCGCAGCCGGCTTCAAGGATCTGCTCGGCTTCTACTACTCGGTGGCAACGCCGGGCACCGTCGGCGTCTATGCGGGCCTGAACGGCAGCGGCGCACTGCTGGCCTCCGTGGCCCTGGGCAACAACGCCCAGTCCAACGGTTGCAGCGACTCGGCCTTCTGCAACTGGACCCAAGCCCTGCTCGGCTTCAGCGGCGTCGCGCACTCGGTGACCTTCGGCGGTGTTGCCGGCAACGCCTTCGACAACATCAGCGTCACCCCGGTCCCCGAGCCGAGCGTGATGTTGCTGATGGCCTTCGGCCTGGCCGGCTTGGCATTCGCCCGTCGCCGCGCCTGATGGTGAGAGTGGGTGCGGTCGTGTCCACCGGCGGTGCGCCGGTGGATGAAGTCATCAGTCTGTTCCCCACGCCCTTCCTGCGGGTGCCTCGGGCCTTCGGCAGCGAACTGGTCGGCGGGCTCGTCGCGCATTTCGCTGCCGAGGCGGTGCGAGAGAACAACTCGTCGGCGCGGCTCACCCACACGGCGGTGCTCCGCCCGGGCGACAGCCCGCTCTTCATCGAAGCCGCAGCGCTCATCACGCCGAAGCTGGTCGACTTCGGCGCATTGCTGTTCGGCGAACGGCTGGGCTGGTCGCTCAAGGAGATGTGGGTCAACGTGCTCGACACCGGTGGCCACCAGGCCATGCACAACCACGCCAACAGCTTCGTCTCGGGGGTCGTGTACCTGACGGCAACGCACCCGGCTTCGCAGACGGTGTTCATGAAATCGCCGGGCGGCACCGACTTCGCATTCAGGAACGACCATGCCGGCATGACACCCGGCCCGTTCAACGCCGACAAGTGGATCAGCCCGGCACCGCAGCCCGGCGACATGGTGCTGTTTCCGAGCTACCTCATGCACGCTGTGCCGCCCAACCCGGGCGAGCGTCGCATCAGCCTGGCGTTCAACGCCATCCCCACGCGACTCGACTCCTGGGGCTACACGATCGCGTTCGGCGGATGACCGCTGCAGCCCGAGGCCGCGCACGCCTGGCGCTGGGCCTGATGGTGGCGTCCGGCTTCGCCGGTCTTGGCTATCAAGTGGTCTGGACCCAGCAAAACGCGCTGTGGCTGGGGCACGAGTCTGCCGCGGTGCTGGCGGTGGTCGCCGCTTTTTTCGGTGGGCTGGCCGTCGGTGCGTTGACACTCGGCGCGCGCATCGAGCGCAGCGCACATCCGGCCCGCTGGTACGCGGCCTGCGAGATCGCTACCGGCCTGTGGGGCGCGGCGCTCGCCCTGCTGATGGCGCCCATGGGCGGCTGGCTGCTCGACATCACCGGCGCCCAGCCGAGCGCGGCCTGGCAATGGTCGGTGGCCTTCGTCGGCACGTTCGTCATGCTGCTGCCGGCGACCGCCGCCATGGGTGCAACGCTGCCCGCCATCGAGCGCGCCATGGCGCCGCTGCGCGAACGCGGCGCATCGATCGCGGCGCTGTACGCAGGCAACACCTTCGGCGCGGTCGTCGGTGTGCTGGCCAGCGCGTTCTGGCTGGTGCCCGAATTCGGCTTGGCGACAACCGCCGGCGTGTGCGTCGTGCTGAACCTGCTGTGTGGCTGCGCTGCGTTGGCATGGCAGGCCGAGCCCGCGCAACGCCCGCCGCAGGCACTCGTGCCCGCGCCGCACCGCATGCTGTGGCGGCTCGCGGCGACGGGCTTACTCGGCATCGGCTACGAGGTCTTGGTGGTGCGGGTACTGAGCCAAGTGGCCGAGAACACGGTCTACACCTTCGCGATGTTGCTGGCGGTGTACCTCGTGGGCAGCGCGCTCGGTGCGGCGGCCTACTCGCGATGGTGGGTGGCCCGCGCCGACCCGGAGCGCCTGCGCGACGGCTTGCTCCGGGCACTGGCCTCGGCCTGCCTGCTCGGCGGCGCAAGCCTATGGGGTTCGGACGCTCTCAAGGCGACGGTGCAACAGGCCCTCGGGCCGGGCCTGGCCACGGCGCTCGCGGGCGAGGCCACGCTGGCGGTCACGGCCTTCCTGCTGCCCACCATGCTGATGGGCGCGCTGTTCAGTCACCTCGGCACGCATGCGCGCACCGCAGGCATCGGCCTGGGCCGATCGCTCGGGGTCAACACGCTGGGCGCTGCCGCGGCGCCCTGGCTGTTCGGTGTCGTCCTGATCCCGGCGCTCGGCCCGAAGTTCGCGCTGCTCGCGGTCGTCGCCGGCTACCTGTTGCTCATGTCGCCGCGATCCTGGCTCGCACCAGCGGCATGCACCACGATCGGCGCAACGCTGGCGATCGGCGTGTGGGCACCCATGCTGGCCTTCATCGACGTGCCCGAAGGTGGGCACATCGTCAGCTACCGCGACGGAACGATGGCCGCGGTGAGCGTCGTCGAAGACGCCGCGGGCGTGTCGCGCCTGCGCATCGACAACCGCCAGCAGGAGGGCAGCAGTTCGAGCCTGCTCGCCGACGCGCGGCAGGCGCTGATACCGCTGATGCTCCACCCGGCGCCGCGGCATGCGCTCTTCCTCGGCCTGGGCACCGGGGTCACGGCATCCTCGGCGGCCGAGGATGCCCAGTTGCAAGTCGACGCCGTCGAGTTGCTGCCCGAAGTCATCGAAGCCTCGGCCCATTTCAGGCGTGCCTTTGCCGGGGGCGAACCCCACCCGCGGCTGCACCTGATGGCGGCCGATGCGCGCCGCTTCGTGCGCGCCACCGATCAACGCTACGACCTGATCGTCTCCGACAACTTCCATCCCGCGCGCAGTGGCTCTGGTGCGCTCTACACCGTCGAGCATTTCCAGGCCGTGCATGCGCGGCTGGCGGCTGGCGGCGTGTTCTGCCAATGGCTGCCGCTGCACCAGATCGACCTGCCGACGCTGCGCAGCATCGTGCGCTCGTTCATGACGGCCTATCCCGGCAGCTGGGCCGTGCTGGCCACCCACAGCCTTGACACGCCCGTGCTGGGGCTCGTCGCACGCGAGAACGGCGGGCGGTTCGATCTGAGCCAATTGCGCGCGCGCCTGGCCAGCGCCAAGCTGCCACGGCCACTCGCCGACTTCGGCATCAACGACGACTTGGCCTTGCTCGGCAGCTTCGTGGCCGGCCCACGTTCGCTGCGCCGGTTTGCCGGTACGGCGCCACTGAACACCGACGATCACCCGGTGGTCGCCTACATGGCGCCACGCATCACCTACGTGCCTGATTCCTTGCCGCGTGACCGCTTGATGGCCGTGTTGGCTGAAGTCGGCATCGAGCCCGATGAACTCATCGACAGCGGGCAAGACGCTGCCTGGGCGGCGCGTCTGGCCGCCTATGTGGAAGCCCGCAATCGCTATCTCGATGCAGGCCGCAGCGTACTTCCCTCGTCGGACCCGCGCCAGATGTTGGCGCGGGTGCAGAAGCCGCTGTTGTCGGTGTTGCGCCTCAGCCCGGACTTTCGGCCCGCCTACGACCCGCTTCTGCGCATGGCCAACACACTGGGGCGGACAGACGCAGCGGCAGCAGCAGCACTGCTGTCGGATCTGGTGCGAGCCCAGCCGGCGCGGCCCGAGGCGGCCGCGGCACTGCGTGAACTGGTCGTACCTCAGCCCTGAAGGCGAACCGCGCCCGCAACCGACAATGCCGTCACGAGGGTGACGCTGGCCGCGATCCACGAGCCGACGACGCGCACGCCGATGCGCTGCCATGGGCGACGGGCTTCATGCAGCAGACCCACGAGGTTGAACATCCCCACGGCCGCACCGACACCGCTGCCGAGCAGCATCACGATGCGTGCCTGGCCAGTCAGCAATTCGGGGTCGGAGCCCAGGCCCACACCCAGGCCGACGAGGCCGGCAGCGAACGCGCACAGCGTGCGCGGCACGGCAAAATCAGCCAGCACGGCCAGCCCAAGCAGGCCGGCCACCGGGAGCAAGGAGGAGTCGATCGTCGGCACCGCGCCGAAGCCCGCGCCGACCAGACCGAGGGCCAACGCGCCGAGGAAACACAGCGACGCCGGCCGCGTTGCCGCCAGGCCGCGCTGCCCGATGAACAGCCCGAGCGCCACCAGCACGATCAACTGCGCCGGCTCCAGCAGCGGGTGAACCGCGCCGCCGAGAAAGTTGCCGAGCCCCCTTGCCGAGCCGTGCGCGCAGGCCTGGGACGACACCTGACCGAGAGCGATGAACGCGACGACACGCCCGACCCGCACTACACCGCCCCGGTGAGGAAGGCGACACCGGCCGCCGCAATGGCCGCGCCGCCGAGACGCACCGCCACCTTGCCCGCAGGCCAGCGCACGACCATGCCGAAACCGATACCACCCAGGTGCAGCAAGCCGGTGGCGAGCACGAAGCCGAGGCTGTAGGCCAATGGGTTCGCCGCCACCGGAAGTTCGGTTCCGTGCGCGTGGCCGTGAAAGATCGCGAACGCGCCGACGATGACCGCGGCCACCCACAACGGCGGGCGTGCGGCGAACGCGACCATCGCGCCCAACACGATGGCCGAAGCGGCAATGCCGATTTCCACACCAGGCAGCGGAACGCCCACCACACCGAGCGCACCGCCGAACGCCATCACGACAGGAAACACGACCGGCAGCACCCAGATCGCGGGGCTGCCGAGGAAGGCGCCCCACAGCCCGACCGCCACCATCGCGATGACATGGTCCCAACCCAGCACGGGGTGCATGAAGCCGGCTGCAAACCCACCCACCGGGCCGTCGCCGGAGTGGGCCATGGCAGAGGCGGTTGCGCCCACCAACGCAAGAGCGATTGCAAGACGCCGGAGGGTTCGGTTCATGGTTTGCTTCGGTTCGTTGACGACGCAGGCAAGTCTGGTCGCCGCGTGTGAATTGACGGTGACGGCGCACGTGGGTGCGCCGAACGGCTGAGCCCTTGTCACGGAACTGACACACGTGGCCGACAGACTTTCCGCTTTCCAAACCTGAGTCAGAGCCCTCCATGCACATTCCCCGCCTCGTCGCGCTGGCCGCCGCCGCGACCCTCGCCTTGCCCTCGGCTCATGCCGGCATGGACCTCATCGCCTCGGGCACCCTCTCGGGCACGATGAGCGACCTGTCCGGCCTGACCGGCACGCTCGAAAACGGCGTCGCCGCCAATCTGCTCGGCGGCATGGGTTCGGGCCTCGCCTGGGCCGGTGGCAACACCTTCCTCGCGCTGCCCGACCGCGGCCCGAACGCCGTCGCCTGGAACACCTCGGTCGACAACACCGCGTCCTACATCCCACGTTTCAGCACGGTGCAACTGGGCTTGACCGCCAGCAACAGCGGCGCCTTGCCCTTCACGC
>JANYJL010000196.1 GCA_025361845.1 Rhizobacter sp. | reverse complement strand
CCATCGAAGAAGGCGACCGCCTGACACGCGCCGTGATCGCGCGCGTGCAGGACGAAGGCCGATGTTTTGTCGGTGGCGCGATGTGGCGCGGGCGATGGGTCATGCGCCTGTCGGTGATCGGCGAAGGCACACGCGAAGAAGACGCTGCGCTCGCCGCTGACACGATCGCCGCGGCGTGGCGCACGGAACGGGACGCCGCCCCTGCGCAATAGCGCCATCGCTTACTGGGCACAATGAGTGCGCGGGTTCGTGCCCGCGCCCAACCGACCCAGGATCCTCATGAAGTCATTCGGCAAGAAGGCCGCCGGCGAACGGCTCGAACGCATGCAGGCCAGCGCGCTGTGGGCCGACGGCGCCTTCCGCAACAAGCACCCGACCCTGCCGGGTCTGCGCTCGGCCGAACCGCGCCCTTCGCTCGGCGATTTCCTGTGCGGCGGCGAGCGGCGCCACCCGCGCGCGCCGCTGCCCGCCATCGACCCGCGCCGTGTGTGGTCGAAGCCCGTCGACACCGGCCTGCGCGCCACCTGGCTCGGCCACTCGACCGTGCTGCTCGAAATGGACGGCGTGCGTGTGCTGACCGACCCCGTCTGGGGCGCGCGTGCCTCGCCCTCGCGCCTGGTCGGGCCGAAGCGTTTCCAGCCGGTGCCGATCACGGTGGCGCAGTTGCCACCGATCGACCTCGTCGTGATCTCGCACGACCACTACGACCACCTCGACTACCCGACCATCCGCAAGCTCGCGCGCACCAATGTGCCCTTCGTGACGACGCTCGGCGTGGGCGCGCACCTCGAAGCCTGGGGCGTGCCGCCTGAGCGCATCACCGAACTCGACTGGTGGGAAACGCACACCCTGCCCGGCACCGACCTGCGCGTCACGGCCACACCCTCGCAGCACTTCTCGGGCCGCAGCCTGGGCGGGCGCAACGACACGCTGTGGGCCTCGTTCGCGATTCAATCGGCGCGCCATTCGGCCTTCTTCAGCGGCGACACCGGCCTGACGACCGAGTACACGCGCATCGCCGAAACCTTCGGCCGCTTCGATCTGGTGATGCTCGAAGTGGGCGCCTTCCACCCAACCTGGGGCGACATCCACCTCGGCCCCGAGAACGCGCTGAAGGCCTTGCAACTGCTCGGTGGCGGCAGCTTCCTGCCGGTGCACTGGGGCACCTTCAACCTGGCCATGCACGCCTGGGATGCGCCGCCCGAAACCCTATTGCAGCAGGCGCCCGCGCAAGGTGTGCATCTCTTGATGCCGCGCCTGGGCGAGGCGATCGAGCCGACGCAGGTGGAGCGCGTGACGCCCTGGTGGCGCGATGCCGACGCCGCGCGCGACGAGGGCAAGAAGCCCGCGCAAGACGAAGCGCCCGAGACCGTGAGCCCGGCGGTGGGCTTCCCGATCGATTGAGCTTCGGCGGAACCATGAGCGCAGCCATCGCGTCGCCGCTGCACGGCCTGCGGATCGTCGAGTTCGACGGCATCGGCCCAGGGCCGATGGCCGGCCGCCTGCTCGTGCAGTTCGGCGCTGAAGTGACGCTCATCACCCGCCCGCAGGCCGACCTGATGACACAGTTGGTGATGGGCGAGACCGACAACCCGCTGCGTCACGGCAAACAACTCGTTCCACTGGACTTGAAGACGGATGCCGGCCGCGAGCGCGCGCTCGACCTGATCGCCGAGGCCGACGTGCTGATCGAAGGCCACCGCCCCGGCGTGATGGAGCGCCTGGGCCTCGGGCCGGCGGTGTGCGCGGCGCGTTGCCCGCGCCTCGTCTACGGCCGCATGACGGGCTGGGGCCAAGATGGGCCGCTCGCGCAGGCCGCAGGGCATGACCTCAACTACGTGGCGCTGAGCGGGCTGCTGTCGGTCTCGGCCCACGCGGGCGAACGGCCGATCGTGCCGCCCACCGTGGTCGGTGATGCGAGCGGTGCGCTCGGCCTGGCCTTCGGCATCGTCTGCGCGGTGCTCGATGCGCGCCGCAGCGGGCGCGGGCGTGTCGTCGATGCGGCCATTGTCGACATCACCTCGATGCTCGGCGGCCTGGTGCACTGGCTGCACGCGGGCGGCAACATCGGCGGTGGCATCGGCGACCAGAAGCCGAGCGCATTTCACGACTCGCCCTTCTACGATGTGTACACCTGCGCCGATGGCACGCATGTCAGCGTGGCCGCGCTGGAGCCGAAGTTCTATGCGCTGCTGCTGGAACGGCTGGGCCTGAACGATGTGGACGCATCAGCGCAGTACGACACGCGTTTGTGGCCCGCGTTGAAGGAACGCTTCACGTCGCTGTTCCGCAGCCAGCCGCGCGCGCACTGGTGTGCCTTGCTCGAAGGCAGTGACGCGTGCTTCGCGCCCGTGCTCGGCATCGCCGAGGCGGCGCAGCATCCGCACCACCTCGCACGCGGCAGTTTCAGCGTGGCGCGGGACGGGGCCGTGAGTGCGCGCGCGGCGCCGCGCTTCAGCGCCCTCGACGCAGCAACATCAACCGAACCCGCGAAGGGCGGCGCAGGCTGAACGCTCAGTCGCGTTCCTGCTGCAGGCGCAGGTAGGTGTTGCTGGCATTGGCGCGGTTGACGGCATCGAAGCCGACAAGGTCCGCGTAGCGGCGCCAGTCGATCCGGTCGTAGGCCTCGTCGAAGGGCTCTGCACGCCGCCAGGCTTCGCCCATGGCTGCACGCAGAAAGGCGAGGTAGTCGCGGGTCGCCTTCAAGTCCGCCGAAGGTTGATTCGATGGCGCACCCCGGCCCGGCACGAGCACCCGCGCGTCGAGCGCCGACATCTCGTCGAGCGCCGCGATCCAGCGTCGTGTGTCGGCCTGTTCGACTTCGGGCAGGCGCCCCGTCGTCACCCAATCGCCAGCGAACAACACCCCTTCCTCGGGGAAGAAGTAGGCCATGTCCTGCACGCCGCGCGACGGCCCCAGCGACAAGGCCTGGACATGGACACCACCGATCAACAGGTCGGTGCTGTCGTCCAGTGCCAGGTCGGGTCGCGTTTGAAACGTGTCGGCCGCCGTGTCCGCTTCAACGGCCGGTTGGCCTGGGTGGTGGGCGACTACCGCAGCCCCCGCCGCCTTGAGGGCGGGCAGCCCGCCCGCACGGTCGGCGTCGAAGCGCGTGACGAGCACATGGCTGACCGGCTTCGGCGTGACACGGCGGATTTCCGCGAGCAGCCGTGCCGCCAGCGCCGGCGAACCGAGTGCGTCGATCACGACAACGGCATTCGCGGTCACGACGAAGCCCGCGTTGGACGCAGGCTCACGCTGCGGAGCCGCGCCGGCCAGGTCGGCCTCCTGCACGACATGTGTGCTCGGCCCGATCTGCGCACTCGTCACCTCGGGCGCTGCGGGCTCCTCGGCATGCACGGTGCCGGCCAGCGACAGCAGCGCAAGCAGCCCGACACGGGCTGGCCAGAAAGCGCGCGGTGAACGGTGCAAAGGCATATGCAGATGGTAAGCCGGGCCATGGCCCCGGCACCATCGGTGCTTGCCAGTCGGCCGCCGGGCAGCGTTCACGGCGCTACGGAAATGACAAAGGCCTCGCACGACTGTGCAAGACCTTGTCGATGACGGTGAAGATGCGCGCTCCCAAGCGCCCGCCGGTGGCGATGCCCCAGCGCATGCGCGGCTCCATCGAGCCCCGCGCAGAAGATGCCGCCGAACACCTTGATCGGCACGCCGTAGCGTTCGACCAGATCGAAGTACGGCGCGAAGTCTTCGCCCGGGTCGATGTTCTTCTCGATGTAGTCGAAAGCCCGGCTGTGCCGCACCCAAGGCGAAGCGTGTCGCGGCATGCGGCAGCGGCAGGCCGCCGTGCACCAGCACGCCGTCGAGGTTGATTCCTATGGAAAGCGCAGCGGTGTTTCCTTCACCGATCACTTGAACACGACAGTCTTGTGGCCGTTCAAGATCACGCGGTGCTCGCTGTGCCAGCGCACTGCGCGCGCCAGCACCTGGCTTTCGGTGTCACGGCCCAGGCGCGTCAGGTCTTCGATGGTCGAGCTGTGGTCCACACGCGCCACGTCCTGCTCCAGGATCGGGCCTTCGTCGAGGTCGGCCGTCACGTAATGTGCGGTCGCGCCGATCAGCTTCACGCCGCGCTCGTGCGCCTGGTGGTAGGGCTTCGCGCCCTTGAAACTCGGCAGGAAGCTGTGGTGGATGTTGATCGCGCGCCCCTTCAGGAAGGCGCAGAACTCGCGGCTCAGGATCTGCATGTAG
>JANYJL010000186.1 GCA_025361845.1 Rhizobacter sp. | reverse complement strand
CTTGCCGGGGGTGGCGGAGAAGGTGTCCCAGATGCTCGGCAGGCGGCCGTCTTCAGCAACCGCGCCTTCGATCTGGTACGAGGCCGTGGCCGTGCCGAGCAAAAAATCAGGCCGCCACATGGCAGTGCCACGCGGGAGGTTCAGGGCAGGAACGGAAGGCTTCATGGGGACGGGCACGGGGCGGGTTTTCCCGCTGGAGTTTTTACTCACCAACTAAAGTGGAATCGGTTCCACTTCGGCCCGAATTGAAGCATTCAACGCACTCGCGGATCATCCGGAGATACCCGGATCGATGTTGCGTTGGGGGGCGTGTGTTCGCGGGGGTTCCGAGTCCGGTGGCGACGAGCTTCGTCGCGTTCTCGGTCCGCGCGGCCGAGAGCGGGTCGTCGGCTGGGCTCGCTCGATCGGCGCCCGAAGGCGACCGTCGAGCAGCAACCGCGAAGGAGGTCAGCCCTTCGCGCGGCTCAGGATGAACTGCTTTTCGACCTGCTCCACGCTCATCGCGCCCGGCACCCGCTTGCCGTCTTCGAAGACGAGCGCCGGCGTGCCGTTGACGCGGAATTTCTTGCCCATCGCGGTGTTGCGTTGCAAGGCCGCGCTGTCGCACTGGCCCATGCTGCGCGGCGGCGCGGTGCCGTCGAGCATCCACTCCCGCCAGGCCTTGGTGCTGTCTTTCGCGCACCAGATGTTGCGCGATTTCTCGGGCGAATCGCCACCGAGGATCGGGTACAGGAAGGTGTAGACCGTCACATCCTTGATGCCTTGCAAGTCTTTCTCGAAGCGCTTGCAGTAGCCGCAGTTCGGGTCCGCGAAGATCACCAGCTTGCGCGCGCCTGTGCCCTGCTTCCAGACGATGGCGTCCTTCAGCGGCAGCGCCGCGAAGTCGATCGCGGTGAGCTTGTTGACACGCGCTTCGGTCAGGTTGGTCTTCGTCTTCGTCTCGATCAACTGGCCTTCGATGATGTGGTTGCCCTGCTCGTCGGTGTAGAGCACCTCGGTGCCGATGCGCAGTTCGTAGATGCCGGGGATCGGCGTCTTGCTCACCTCGTCGATGGCCGGGAAGTCGGGCAGGCGCTCGCCGATGTTCTTGCGGATTGCCGCTTCGTCGGCGCAGGCCGTTTGCACGAGAAAGGCGGCAGCCAGGGCGGCCATCAGGAAGGGGACGAACTTGCGCATGAATGCCTTTCAGGCGTCGAGCGCACGGGCGGTGAGCCAGCGCTTCAACGGGGAGAGATGGTTGACGAGACTCAGGCCGCGGTTACGAAGTTCCCGCAAGCCCGGCGCTTCGTGTGAAAACAGGCGCAACAAACCGTCCGTCACCTGGCCCATCGCCCAGGTCGGCGCGAGGCGTTCACGCACATAGCGGCGCAGCAATTTTTCGTCGCCGAGGCTGCGCCAGGTTTCACGCGCTTCGATCACTTGCGTGAGCGCCACCACATCGGCCAGGCCAAGGTTCAGGCCCTGGCCCGCCAGCGGGTGCACCACGTGGGCCGCGTCGCCCAGCAACACCCAGCCGGAGCCGCACCAGGCGTCGGCCTGGGCATGCATCAGCGGCCAGGAGGCACGTTCGGTGGCCAGCTTCAGCTCGCCGGCGGCGCCCTCGGTGGCCTGCATCAGCGCCTGCTCGAAGGCCGCGGCATCGAGCGCCAGCAGTTCATGCGCACGCGCCTCGGGCAAGGACCACACCAAGGCATACGAAGCTTCCGGCTGCGGCGCATCGAAGGGCAGCAAGGCCAGCACATCCGGGGCGCCGAACCACTGGCGCGCCACGCCCTGGTGGGGCAGCGTGGTCGTGAGCCGCGCGGCAATGGCGCGGTGGCCGTAGTCGTGCTGCTCGAAGTTCACGCCGAGCGCCGCGCGTGTGGCCGAGGCCTTGCCTTCGCACAGCGCCGTCAGCGGTGCCTGCACCTCGTCGTTCGTCAGCGTGATGTGCGGCGCGAAGCGCACCGCCGCGGCGAGTTCGCGTTCGAGCACAGCCGCATCAGCGATCCAGGCGAGTTCGCCGACACGTTGCTCCCACGCGGAAAACTCAAGCCGGGAACCCGGCGTGTCGCCCTGCACCTGCATGTCATAGACCGGCGTGGCGGCCTGCGGCGGCAAGGCGTCCCAGACTTTCAGGCCGCGCAGCAGCGCGACGGACGAGGCATTGAGTGCATACGCACGCACGTCGTCAGCGCCCGCCGCGCGCGCCGGGTCGGGCCGCAGCGCCACCTGCAAACCCAGGCGCGCAAGAGAGAGCGCCAGGCTCTGCCCGACGATGCCCGCACCCCGAATCGCGACGTCATACGCTTTCATCGCTGGAGATTGTAAAGACGGCCCATCGATTTGATCCCCACAGCAAGTGCACAATTCGGGCTTTCCCGATCCTGACGCATTCGTCTCCCCCAACATGCCCGTGTGGATACGCAGACTGGCCCTCTCGCTGGCAGTGCTGCTGCTGATTGCCGTTGCCGCCGCCGCCTGGCTCATCTCGACGTTCGACCCCAACAAGTACAAGGGTGTCGCGGTCGATTGGATGAAGACCCACCGCAACCGCACGCTTAGCCTCGACGGGCCGGTCGAGCTCTCGGTGTTCCCGCGCTTGCAGGTGCACCTCTCGCGTGTGGCCCTGAGCGAAGCCGGCAGCACGGAAGAATTCGCCGGCATCGACGACGCGGCTCTGTCGATCGCCCTGATGCCGCTGCTGCGCGGCGCCTTGAACATCGACCGCGTCGAGGCGCACGGCGTGCGCGCCACCCTGCTCACCGATGCGAAGGGCAAGCGCAACATCGACGACCTGATCGCCAGTGACCCGGCGGAGCCGAAGACCAGCACTTCCACGCTGACATTCGACGTGAGCCGCGTCGCCCTGACCGGCCTGCGCGCCCGCGTGAAGGACGAGAAGAGCGGCGTCGACGGCGAGGTGGTGCTGAAGGAGCTGAGCAGCGGGCGCATCGCGAACCAGGTTGAAACACCCATCAAGCTGGTGATGCAGCTCGGCCTGAAGTCGCCCGCGCTGAAGGGTGAGCTGACGGGTTCAGCGCGTTTCACGCCCGACCTCACGAGCGGCTCGGTGCGCATGAACGACATGGACTTCGCCTACAAGGGCGACGCCCCGGGCGCGAGCGCCATCGACGCCACGCTGCAAGGCGCATTGGCCTGGGACGGCGCCAAGGGCGCGCTCGATGCGAGCAAGCTCGCGCTGAAAGTCACCGCCAACGCGGCCGGCCTGAAGCTCGACGATTCGACCCTCGCGATCGAGCGCTTTGCCTTCGACCCGACCCGCAAGAGTTTCGCAATCGACCAGTTGAAGCTGCGCGTCAAGGGCACGCGCGGCGGCCAGCCGCTCGAACTGGTGCTGGACTGGCCGGAACTCAATGTGAACGGCGACACGCTCAAGGGCAGCGCACTGGCCGGCAAGTTCTCGCTCGGCGGCGAGCTTCCGCTGGCGGCCACCTTCCAGAGCGGCGCGCCCAGCGGCAGCTTCGACGACGTGCACGTGCCCGGCTTCGAGGCCGTGCTCAGCAGCGACACCGGCGCCCGCAAAATCGCCGCCACGCTGCGCAGCGACCTCGGCCTGCGCCCGGCCAAGAGCGCACTCGCCTTGCAGGCGCTCACGCTCGAGATGAACGCCCAAGGGGGCGAGTTGCCGCCGCTCAAGCTCAAGCTGAAGGGCAACGCGATGGCCTCGGCCCAGAGCGCGCAGTGGACCTTCAGCGGTGACGTGAATGCCAACAACTTCAGCACCGACGGCAGTGCGAATTTCGGCGGCACCTTGCCGGACGTGAAGGCGCAGGCGCGCTTCGAGGCACTCGACCTGAACACCCTGCTGCCGAGCGACAAGGCCGGCGCTGCGGCCGCACCCGCCCCGGCCGACGCACCGGTCGACCTGAGTGCGCTGCGCAGCCTGAACGGCAGCTTCGGGCTGCGCGCCGGGCGCTTCGCCTACCGCCAATACAAGGTCGCTGACTTCAAGCTCGACGCGACGATCGATTCCGGCATGCTGCGCGTGCCGAGCCTGCAAGCCAAGGTCTGGGGCGGCGCGGTGGAGGCGAGCGCCTTTGCCGATGCACGCGCCAGCCGCGTCGCCGTGAAGGCCACCGCGAGCGGCGTGAACGTGAACGCGCTGCTGAAGGACGTGGCCGGCAAGGACATCCTCGACGGCACCGGCCGCGTGGTGGCCGACATCGACACCGCCGGCCACAGCGTCGGCGAGATGCGCTCGCGCCTGCACGGCACCGCGACATTGCAACTTCGCGACGGCGCGATCAAGGGCCTGAACCTGGCCAAGAGCCTGCGCCAGGCGAAGGCCGCGATCACGCTGAAGCAAGACGCCGCGCAGAAGGCCAGCCAGGTCGAGAAGACCGATTTCTCGGAGCTGAGCGCGAGCTTCGACATCGACGCCGGCGTGGCGCGCAGCAAGGACCTGGACATGAAAAGCCCGTTCCTGCGCCTCGGCGGCGACGGCCTGGTGGATGCCGGCAAGAGCCGCATCGACTACACCGCGCGGGCGACGGTGGCGGCCACCGCCAAGGGCCAGGACGGTGCCGACCTCGCCGCGCTCAAAGGCCTGACCGTGCCGGTGCGCCTGACCGGGCCGCTCGATGCGATCGAGTGGAAGATCCAGTGGTCCGCGGTGGCGGGTGACATGATCAAGGGCCAGCTCGAGGACAAGCTGAAGGCGAGGCTGGGCCTGAAAGCGGCCGACGGCGCCGCCTCCGGCGCTTCAGCACCGACCGCGAAAGAAGCGGTCAAGGACGCGGCGAAAGACGCCGTGAAGGACAAGCTCAAGGGACTCTTCAAATGAGCGATGTGGCGGTGAGCGTGCAGGCGCTGCACGTGCACCCGGTGAAGTCCTGCGGCGTGGTCGGCTTGAATGAAGTCCTGCTGATCGAAACCGGCTTCGAGTTCGACCGCGCATGGATGGTGGTGGATGCGGACCGGCACTTCATCACCCAACGCGAACTGCCGCGTCTGGCACTCGTGCGGCAGACGCTCAAGCACACCGAGCTGGTGCTGCGTGCGCCCGGCATGCTCGCCTTGCACCTCGCGCTCGATGTGGTGCAGGAGCCTTGCCGCGTGCAGGTGTGGAAGGACGAAGTCGCGGCCTACGACATGGGCGATCTGGCCGCGCAGTGGTTCAATGATTTTCTCGGCCGACCTTTGCGCCTGGTGCGCTTCGATCCCGAGCAGCGGCGCCTGTCCAGCCGCGAATGGACCGGCGAGCTGGAAGCCGAGAACGCGTTCAGCGACGGCTTTCCGATCCTCGTGAGCTCGACCGCCTCATTGGGCGAACTGAACCGCCGGCTCGCCGCATCAGGCCAGGCCGCCGTGACGATGGCGCGCTTTCGCCCGAACCTCGTGCTCGACGGCCTGGACGCGCACGGCGAAGACCACCTCGATGAAATCTGGTTCGCGACCGACGAGGGCCCGATCGGCCTGAAGCTCGTCAAACCCTGCGCGCGTTGCAGCATCCCCGATGTGGAGCCCACGACCGGCGAGACCGGGCACGCGGTGGGCGACGTGCTGGCGGCCTACCGCGCCGATGCACGCATGCAAGGCGCTCTCACCTTCGGCATGAATGCGGTGGTCGTCGAGGGCCTCGAACGTGCGCTGCGTGTCGGCATGAGTGGCGTGGCGAGCTACCGCTTCGCCGACTGACGGGCCGGCAAAAGCTTCACCGCCGCGGCGGCAGCGGGATGAATTCCGTCTCGCCCGGCACCGTACCCAAACGCTGCGCTTCCCAATCGTTCTGCGCATCGACGATGCGCTCCTTGCGGCTCGACACGAAGTTCCAGACGATGTAGCGGTGGCCGAGCGGCTCACCGCCGATCAGCGCGATGCGTGCACCGCGCGGTGCCGTCAACTGCGGCGTTTCACCGGCCGGCAGCACGACCATCGTGAAGGCCGGGACCAGGGTTCCGTCGAGCAGAAAGGCTTCGTCCACGCTGTAGAGCGCCCGCTCCGGCGCGGCAGCGGGCAGCGCGAGCGAACCGTTCGGCAGCAGAGCCAGGTCGGCATACAAGGTCGGCGACCAGGTGTGCACGGGCGACTCCAAGCCGAAGGCGCTGCCGACCAGCAGCCGCACCACGCAGCCCGGCGCGCGCCACTCCGGGATCGCACTGGCCGGCGTGTGCACGAAGCTCGGTTCGTCTTCCTCGTGCGCGGCCGGCAAGGCGCACCAGAGTTGCAGGCCGTGGCTGCGGCGGGCCACGCCGCGCAGATCGTCCGGCGTGCGCTCGGAGTGCACGATGCCGCGACCGGCCGTCATCCAGTTGATGGCGCCGGGTTCGATGCGTTGCACCACGCCGGTCGAGTCGCGGTGCAGCATCGCGCCTTCGTACAGGTAGGTCACGGTCGCGAGGCCGATGTGCGGATGCGGCCGCACGTCGTGGTTGTCGGCCGGCTGCGCGGTGATCGGCCCGAAGTGGTCGAAAAACAGGAAGGGCCCGACCGCCTGACGCGCTGCCGCGGGCAGCAGCCGGCGCACGGTGAAACCACCGCCCAGGTCTTTGGTGTGCGGCTCGAGGGTTTGCAGTTCATTCATGGGGCGCATCGGGAGTTCGCGGCCAGTGTAGGGCGCACGACTAAAATTCGCGCTCCTCCCGATTGATCTCCCTCGAACGCGAAAGTCCCCCATGAGCTTGAAATGCGGCATCGTGGGCCTGCCCAATGTGGGCAAGTCCACCCTCTTCAACGCGCTGACGAAGGCCGGCATCGCGGCAGCGAACTACCCGTTCTGCACCATCGAGCCGAACGTCGGCATCGTCGAGCTGCCCGACCCGCGGCTGGCCGGCCTCTCGGCCATCGTCAAGCCCGAGCGCATCGTGCCGGCGATCGTCGAGTTCGTCGATATCGCCGGCCTGGTGGCCGGCGCGTCCAAGGGCGAAGGCCTGGGCAACCAGTTCCTCGCCCACATCCGCGAGACCGACGCGATCGTCAACGTGGTGCGCTGTTTCGACGACGAGAACGTGATTCACGTGGCCGGCAAGGTCGACCCGCTCTCCGACATCGAAGTGATCCAGACCGAGCTCTGCCTCGCCGACCTGACGACCGTGGACAAGACCTTGCAGCGTTCGCTCAAGGCCGCGAAATCGGGCAACGACAAGGACGCGGCCAAGCTGGTGAGCGTGCTGCAACGCTGCCACGATGCGTTGAACCAGGCGCAGCCGGCGCGCAGCATCGACTTCAACAAGGAAGAACTCGCGATCCTCAAGCCGCTGTGCCTGATCACCGCGAAGCCGGCGATGTTCGTCGGCAACGTCGATGAACACGGTTTCGAGAACAACCCCTACCTCGACCGCCTGCGCGAGTACGCCGACAAGCAGAAGGCGCCGGTCGTCGCGATCTGCGCCAAGACCGAAGCCGAGATGGCCGAGATGAGCGACGAGGACAAAGAGATGTTCCTCGCCGACATGGGCCAGACCGAGCCGGGCCTTGCCCGCCTGATCCGCGCCGCCTTCAAGCTGCTCGGTTTGCAAACCTACTTCACCGCCGGCGTGAAGGAAGTGCGCGCCTGGACCATCCACGTGGGCGACACCGCGCCGCAAGCGGCCGGCGTGATTCACACCGACTTCGAACGCGGCTTCATCCGCGCCCAGACCATCGCCTTCGACGACTTCATCGCCTTCCAGGGCGAACAAGGTGCGAAGGACCACGGCAAGATGCGCGCCGAGGGCAAGGAGTACGTGGTGAAGGATGGGGATGTGTTGAATTTCCTCTTCAACGTGTGAGCTGGCAGGTACCGGCCACCCGCCAGCGTCTCGCATCTGGCTAGCTATCTGGCTAGAATGCTTGACGAATTTACCCAGGAAGCGCGCATCATGGCCTCCATCGCCTTGTTCGAAGCCAAGAACCGCCTGTCGGAGTTGATCGATCGCGTTCAGGCGGGCGAGGAATTCGTCATCACACGCCGCGGCAAGGAAGTGGCGCGGCTGGCACTGCCTGCGAATGGCGATGTCGGCCAACGCGCGCGGGACGCCATTGCAGGTTTGCAGGCCAGCCGCCAGGGTGTCAGCCTGGGCCGTTTGAAGAGCCACGACTTGATCACCGAAGGGCGCCGCTGATGCCGGGCATCGTCGTCGATGCCTCCATCAGCGCCGCCTGGTTCCTGCCCGACGAGGCCACTCCGCTCACCGAAGCCGCCCTGCAGGCCACGGCCCTCGGCGATGTGTGGGTGCCGGCGCTGTGGCTGCTCGAAATCGGTAATCTGATGCTGAACGCCCAGCGGCGCAAACGCATCACCGACACCAAGCGCCGCGAGCTGGTTGCCGCCGCGTCGGCCCTGCGCTTGCGGGTCGATCGCGAGCCGGTCTCGATGGTCGAACTCGATGCCCTGGCTGCCCTGCATGGCCTGACAAGTTACGACGCCGCCTACCTCGAACTGGCACTTCGCCGCAATCTGCCGCTGGCCACGCAGGACCAGGCCCTGCTCAAGGCGATGGGCTCGGCCGGCGTGGCCGTACCGACGCTTGCAGAATGACCGCCTGCCCGAGGAGTCGTTCATGCACCTGCAACGCGCCACCGCCGCCTCCCTGCTCGCCCTGCTCGCCGCCTGCGCGCAGGCACCGGTGCAGACAGCGCCCTTCACCGTCAAGCTGATCGCCTTCAACGACTTCCACGCCAACCTGCAATCGCCCGGCAGCTTCGGCGTGAACGCCTCGGTGCCGGCGGCGCAACGGCCTGCGGTCGGCGGGGCCGATGCGCTGGCCGGCCACGTGGCGATGCTCAAGGCCCGCAACCCGCTCAACGTGGTAGTGGGCGCGGGCGACTTCATCGGTGCATCGCCCTTGGTCTCCTCGCTGTTCTTCGACGAGCCTTCGGTCGAAGTGCTGAACCGCATCGGCGTCGAGTTCACGTCGGTCGGCAACCATGAATTCGACAAGGGCGCGGCCGAGTTGAAGCGCCTGCAGGCCGGCGGCTGCAAGCTCGCGCAAGGTGCGCCGGACCCGAACAGCTGCCTCGGCCTCGGCTCTGCCTCGCCCGGCCGCTACGACGGCGCGAAGTTCCAGTGGCTCGCCGCCAACGTGGTCGAGACGGCCACCGGTCGCACCCTGTTCCCGCCCTACGGCATCAAGACGTTCAACGGCGTGCGCGTGGCCTTCGTCGGCATGACGCTGCAAAGCACGCCGACCATCGTCACACCCTCGGGCGTGGCGGGCCTGGACTTTCGCGATGAGGCGGACACCGTCAACGCGCTCGTGCCGCTGCTGCACAAGCAAGGCATCGAGGCGATCGTCGTGCTGCTGCACCAGGGCGGCGTGCAGGGCGCCGGGCTGGCCGACATCAACGGCTGCGACGGTGACCTGCGCGGCTCGGACCTGGCACGCATCGTCGCCCGGCTCGACGACGCGGTCGATCTGGTGGTGAGCGGGCACACGCACGCGGCCTACAACTGTTCGGCCACGACGGTCGACGTCACGATGGACGCGACAGGAGCGGGCGGCGCCATCACCCGCACGCCCCGCGCCGCGGGCCTGGCAAATGCCAGCGGGCGCCGCGTGCCGGTGACGAGCGCGAGCGCCTTCGGCCGGGTGCTGACCGACATCGACCTGACGATCGACCCGGCGACGCGCGACATCGTGGCGGTCGCACCGTCCAACCTGCTGGTCGAGCGGACGAACCCGGCAGCGCCGCCGGACGCCGCGGTCGCGGCGATCGTCGCGGGCTACAACGCGCGCGTTTCGCCGATCGCCAACGCGGTGATCGGTGCCATCGCCGCCGACATGCCGGCCGGCGCGGGCGACGCGGCCTGCAACCTGGCCGCGGGCGAACTGGTTGCCGACGCCCACCTCGCCGCCACCGCTGCGCCCGGTTTCGGCGACGCGGTGATCGCCTTCACCAACCGCGGCGGTGTGCGCAACCCCGGCTTCACCTACACGTCGAGCCCGGCCGGCGAAGGTGATGGCAACGTGACCTACGGCGAGGCGTTCACGGTGCAGCCCTTCGGCAACAGCCTGGTGACGATGACGCTCACTGCACAGGACCTGAAGAACGTGCTGGAACAGCAGTTCGCCGGCTGCCGCGGCCAGGGCGCAGCGACCACGCGGGTGATGCTGCCATCGGCCGGCTTTCGCTACACATGGGACGGCGCGAAGGCCTGCGATGCACGCATCAGCCAGGTCACGCTGACCCGCGGCGGCGCGACCGAAACGATCGTCGATGCGGCGGGCAGCGTGCTCGATCCGGGCAAGACCTACCGCGTGACGGTCAACAACTTCATGGCCGCGGGCGGCGATGGGCTGGGCAGCTTCACGGCCGGCACACAACTGATCGGCGGCGCGCAGGACATCGACGCGCTGGCCGCCTACCTCGCGGACTTCAAACCACCGCGCGCGGCCTACGATGCGACAAGTGCCGCGCTCGGCCAACCGCGCATCGTGCGCACCGGCGGCAGCAGTTGCCCGAGCGGAGCGAACACGAACCCGTGAGCGGTGCGTTTGCCGCTGATCCTGCGGCAAACGCCATGGAAGCCGGGCCCTTCGGCCCCTCGAGTCGCGGGGGGCAGGTGGTAGGCTCAGTCTCCACTGGCCCATCTCCCACGCCCGCGCAGCGCACCGCCGGGCTTGCCATGCCGACCCACCCTCCGCTGCCCCCGCAAGAATCGCCCGGCCCGGCCCCTGCGGCGCATTGGGGCGTGCTCGTGCTGCTCACGGCGCTGGCCTACTTCGTCGCCGGCAAGGCGGCTCTGCTGCTGGGCATCCCGCCGGCGTATGCCTCGCCGCTTTACCCTGCCGCCGGGCTGGCGCTGGCCAGCGTGCTCGTCTACGGGCCGCGCATGGCGCTGGGCGTGGCGCTCGGCGCCTTTTGCGTGAATGCCACGCTGAGCTTCAACCGCGGCAACTTCGCATTCGCCGCGTTGGCGGTGCCGGCGGTGATTGCCGCGGCGGCAGGCCTGCAGGCCTGGGTCGGCGCGGCGCTCGTCAAACGCTTCGTGCGCCAGCCGCTGGTGCTGTCCGACCCGCTCGACATCGCCTACTTTTTCGGCCTCGGCGCCCTGGTGGCCTGCCTCACGGCGGCGAGCATCTCGACGGCCACGCTGTGGCTGGCCGGCACGGTGCCGGCCGGGCGCGCGGCCATCACCTGGCTGACCTGGTGGGCCGGCGATTCCTTCGGTGTGCTGATCGCCGCGCCGATCGCGCTGACCCTCATCGGCCAGCCGCGCCGCGAGTGGATCGCGCGGCGCTACGCCGTGGGCCTGACGCTGACCCTGGTGACAGCCTTGCTCGCTGCCGGCATTGCCGTCGTTGTGCGCTGGGACGACGACCGCCTGCGCGCCGCCTTCGAGCGCGACGCATCGAGCCTGGGCAACGCCCTCTCGGCGCAACTGCAAGAGCCGTTGCATGCCCTGGCCGCCTTGCACGGCGTGTTCATTGCCTCCGAGGATGTGACCCGCGATGAGATGCGCCGGGCGGCGCGCAGCTGGATGGTCTCGGGCCGCTTGCAGGCGCTGGGCTGGAGCGAGCGGGTGCGCCGCGACGATCTCGCCCGCTTCGAGGCACGCTTGCACGCCGAAGGGCGGCCTGAATTCCATGTGTTCGACCGCAAGGCACCGGACGGCACGCCGGGCACCTCGACCGGCGACATGGTGGTGCTGAACTACATCGAACCCGAGCGTGGCAACGCCGGGGCGGTCGGTGTCAATGTGATGTCGATCCCGCCCACACGCGCTGCCATCGAGGCCACCGCGGCCAACGGGCTGCCGTCCGCCACGGCCGGCTTCCACCTCACGCAGCAGAGCGCGAACGACGATGCCGTCGGCGTCGTCATCTACCAGGCCGTCTACCAGGGCAACCCGGACACGGTGCACGCCCGCCAACAAGCCCTGCGTGGCGTGGTGTCCGTGGTCCTGAAGATGAACGCGATCGCCGGCGGCCTGCTCGATGCGTACCCGCGCTACCTGGCGATGTGCCTGATCGACACCGACCCCGCGGCCACGCAGCGGCGCCTGGCCGGGCCGCCCGGCTGCGAATTGCAGCGCACCGGCCTGGCGCAGGTGCGCCCGCTCGAATTCGCCGGCCGGCATTGGCAACTGCGTGTGCAAGCCGACATCGACAGCGTGCCCGGCGCCACCGGCGCGAACGCCTGGTTGTTCTCGCTCATCGGCCTGCTCGCCGTGGCCCTGCTCGGCGCGCTGCTGCTGACGGTGACGGGCCGCGCCCGGCGCATCGAAGCTGCCGTGCGCGCCCGCACCGAAGAGCTGGTGGCCGAGGTGCAGGAACGCCAGCAGGTGGAAGCCGCGATGCGTGAGAGCGACCTGCGCTTTCGGACCATCCTGAACAACGTGCCGATCGGCGTGCTCTACAGCGACCTGAACGGCCAGATCAAACAGACGAATGCGCGCTTTTGCGAGCTGACCGGCTACAGCGAAGCCGAGGTGCTGGCCATGCACTCGAGCGACTACACGCACCCGGACGACCTGGCGCAAGACGCCGAGCTGGCCGCGCAACTGATCGCCGGCGAGGTGCCGATGGCGCGCCAGCACACCCGCTACGTGACCCGCGACGGCAGCATCCTGTGGGTGCAGACCACCGCCTCGCTGCTGCGCGACGAACAAGGCGAGCCGCGCCGCGTGCTCTGCGTCGTCGAAGACATCACCGA
The DNA here is from genome assembly GCA_025361845.1 of Rhizobacter sp. Classification (GTDB taxonomy): domain Bacteria; phylum Pseudomonadota; class Gammaproteobacteria; order Burkholderiales; family Burkholderiaceae_C; genus JANYJL01. The sequence goes on along the minus strand of JANYJL010000186.1, from coordinate 7,432 downwards.
ACATTTGCGCCTGCAGGAAGCCGAGCGCGCGCGCGACCTGGCCGAAGCAGCGAACCAGGCCAAAAGCGAATTTCTCTCGCGCATGAGCCACGAACTGCGCACGCCGCTGAACGCGATGCTCGGTTTTGCGCAGTTGCTGGAGCTGGACACTCGCCAGCCGCTCACGCCCTCGCAGCAGCCCTGGGTGGCGCAGATCCAGCAGGCCGGCTGGCACTTGCTGGAGATGATCAACGACGTGCTCGATCTCTCGCGCATCGAATCCGGCAACCTGCGCCTGCAAACCGAACCGCTCGACCTGCCCGAACTGCTGACGGCGAGCGTGGCGATGGTCGCGGCCGACGCGAAGGCGCGCGGCATCACCATCACCACCGACCTGGCGAGCGGTTCGGCGGCGGTGCTGGCCGATGCGACAAGGGTCAAGCAGATCCTGACCAACCTGTTGAGCAATGCCGTCAAGTACAACCACGACGGCGGCCGCATCCACGTGGCCAGCCGGGTGCGCCAGCCCGACGCGGTGGAGATCGCCGTCACCGACACCGGCATCGGCATGACCGAGCAGCAGCTCGAGGCCCTGTTCCAGCCCTTCAACCGGCTCGGCCGCGAACGCTCCGGCCTGCAGGGCACGGGCATCGGCCTCGTCATCAGCCAGCGCCTGGCCGATCTGATGGGCGGCGCCTTGCAGGCGCGCAGCAGCGAGGGCGAAGGTTCGTCCTTCATCCTCGCCCTGCCGCTCGTGATCGACCCCGACACCGTGCGTTCCGACCTGGACCAGCTGGCCCCCGAACTGCCGCAGTACCACAGGCGCCTGGTGCATTACGTGGAAGACAACGAGACCAATGTCGAGGTGATGCGCGGCATCCTCGCGCAGCGCCCGCAGGTGGAGATGGCAGTCTCGGTCACCGGCCTGGACGGGCTGGCGGCGATCCGCCTGCGGCGGCCCGACCTGATCCTGCTGGACATGCACCTGCCCGACATCAGCGGCCTGGAGTTGCTGCGCCACCTGAAGGCCGACCCGGAGACCACGACCATTCCCGTCGTGGTGGTCTCGGCCGATGCGCTGGTGAAGGAAACCGAAGAGGCGATGGCCGCCGGCGCCACCCGCTATCTCACCAAGCCGGTCAGCGTGGCAGAGCTGCTGAGCGTGGTGGACGCCCTGCTCGACGACGTCGAAACACACTTCGGCTGACGACCGCGGCGCCGGCCCGCGTCATTCGTGCGAATCGAGGTTGCCTTTCACGCGCATCAAGAGCGCCAGCAGCGTCTGGTGTTCCTGAGCGCTGAGGCCGGCCACCGCGCTCGTGCCGAGCCGTTTGGCCTGCTGCTGCAAGGCGCGCTGAACGGCTTGCCCGTCCAGGCTGAGCATCAGACGCACCTGGCGCCGGTCGGCTTCGTCCGCCTCGGCGACGAGCAGCCCGCGGTCGCGCAGGCCCTTGATCAGGCGCGCGAGCTGGGCCTTGTCGCGCCCGCTGTGCTGGGCCAGGTCGCTCTGCGTGGCGCCCGGCTGGCGGCCGAAGTAGCCCAGCACCTTGCTTTCCATGTGCGTGATGTCGTGCGGCCCGTCGCGCAGCACGCGGTACTGCTGCGAGCGGTACTGGTGCATCAAGGCGTGAATGATCTCCAGGACGTCGTCGTCCGGCGCCTTGGGCTTATGGTTGACAATGTCAATTGATTTGCGCATGATGGAGGATATTGTCAACCATTTGAACTGTCATCACCATGAGCAGCGAATCCTCCGTCAGCCGCGTGCAACGTGTGCGCCACGAACTCAAGCGCCGCGACCTGCACGTCGTGCGGGTCGAGACCCTCAGCCCGCACTTCAAGAGCGTCACCTTCACGGGCGAGTCGCTCGGGGATTTCATCAGCGCCTCCTTCGACGACCACGTCAAGTTCATGCTCGATGCCGAGGGAGCCGAGCCAGTGCGGCGCGACTACACCCCGCGCCGCTACGACGCCGCGGCCCGCGAACTGACGATCGAGTTCGCGGTGCACGGCGACGGCCGCGCCGCGCAGTGGGCGGCGCAAGCCACGCCCGGCCAGACGGCGACGATCGGCGGGCCGCGCGGCTCCTTCATCATCCCGACCGACTACGCCTGGCACCTGCTGGCCGGTGATGAAACCGCCCTGCCCGCCATCCACCGGCGGCTCGAGGAATTGCCCGCCGGCACGTGCGCCATCGTGCTCATCCAGGTCACCGATGCGGCCGACCGCCGCGAGTTGCGCAGCGCTGCCGACCTCACCGTGCAGTGGGTGGCGAGCACCGAGGCCTTGCTGAACGAGGTGCGCGCCCTCGAACTGCCGCCCGGCGAGGGCTACGCCTGGTGCGCCGGCGAAGCCAGCGCCATGGCGAGCCTGCGCCGCCTGCTGGTTGAAGAAAAAGGCCTCGACCGCCACGCGATGCGGGTGGCTGCCTACTGGAAACGCGGCGCCACGGCGCACCACGAAAACCTCGAGGACTGACGCACTGTTGCTGCCCGCGTGAAACCATAGGCGGAATCGATCCAAACCATGCGCTGCGTCAATAAGCACTCTCCCCCATCGAGTGCTAACATTCCGGGAACGAAAAGAGTTTCAGCATGTCTGATGCTTCCATGAACATCTCTTCTGCCACTGCGCTGACCGTCCGTGACCCCTGGGCTCTGGTGCCCTCGCTGGGCAATCTGGATGCGTACATTTCGGCGGCGAACCGCATCCCTCTGCTCACACATGCCGAGGAAATCGCGTTCGCCACCAAGCTGCGGGAAACCGGGGATCTCGATTCCGCAGGGAAGCTCGTGCTCTCGCACCTGCGCCTCGTGGTCTCGATCTCGCGTCAGTACCTCGGTTACGGCCTGCCGCACGGCGACCTGATCCAGGAAGGCAATGTCGGCCTGATGAAGGCCGTGAAGCGCTTCGACCCCACTCAAGGTGTGCGGCTGGTGAGCTACGCGATGCACTGGATCAAGGCCGAGATCCACGAGTACATCCTGAAGAACTGGCGCATGGTCAAGGTCGCGACGACCAAGGCCCAGCGCAAGCTGTTCTTCAACCTGCGCTCGATGAAGCAGGCCCTGAAGGACGACGCGGCCGAGGCCGACACGCACCGTTCCACGCTCACGCAAAGCCAGGTCGACACGATGGCGCGCGAGCTGAACGTGAAGCGCGAAGACGTCCTGGAAATGGAAACCCGTTTGTCGGGTGGCGACGTCGCCTTGGAGCCTTTGAACGACGACTCGGAAGAAAGCTTCGCGCCGATCGCCTATCTCGCCGACGAAAGCAACGAGCCGAGCCGCGTGCTCGAAGCGCGTGGCCGCGACTGGCTGGCCGGCGACGGCATCGCCCATGCGCTGGACGCGCTGGACGCCCGCAGCCGCCGCATCGTCGAGGAGCGTTGGTTGAAGGTCAACGACGACAACTCCGGCGGCATGACCCTGCACGACTTGGCCGGTGAATATGGCGTGAGCGCCGAGCGCATTCGCCAGATCGAGGTCGCGGCGATGAAGAAGATGCGCAAGGCGCTGGCTGAAGCGGTCTGACGCGCGGTTGCATCCACAAAAAAGCGGCCTTGCGGGGCCGCTTTTGCTTGGGGCTTGCAGTTCAAGCCGGTGCGAGCAGCGCCTTCAAGTCGGCGGCCAGCGCCGGTGCGCCGCTGCCGTAGCGCACGAACAATCGAATCTTGCCTTCGGCATCGAGGATGTAGGAACCCGCGGTGTGGTCGACGGTGTAGCTGCCCTCGGTCGTGCCGGGCACCTTGGCGTAGAACACCTTGAACTCCTTCGCCGCGGCAGCCGTCTGGTCGGCCGTGCCGCGCAAGGCGATGAAGCTCGGGTCGAAGCTGGCCATGTAGCTCTTCAGCACCGCGGGCGTGTCGCGGTCCGGGTCGACCGTGACGAACACGCCTTGCACACGCTCACCGTCCGGGCCGAGCGTCTTCTTCACCTGGGCCAGTTCGGCCATCGTCGTCGGGCACACGTCCGGGCACTGGGTGTAGCCGAAGAAGACCACGGTGACCTTGCCCTTGAAGTCGGCAAGGGTACGGGCCACGCCGTCCTGGTCGGTCAGCGCCAGCCGTTTGCCGTACTCTGCGCCGGTGATGTCGACCCCCTGGAAGCGGGCGGCACTCGAGGCCACGTTCGGCGAGCCCAGCTTGTCGCAGCCGGCCAAGGCGAGCGCGGCACACAGCAGCCAGCAAGCACGCGAGTTCATAGGAGCGGTCCCAGGTAATGGTCCACCAGCAGCGCCGCGAACAGCAGCATCAGGTGGATGATCGAAAAGCGGAAAGTCTTGCGCGCCAGCGCGTCGGAGTAAGTGCGCCAGAGCTTCCACGCGTAGCCGCTGAAGCCCAGGCCGAGCAGCACCGCCGCCACGAGGTAGATGACACCGCTCATGCCGGAGATGAAGGGCAGCAAGGTCGCCGCAAACAGCACCAGCGTGTACAGGAACACATGCAGGCGCGTGAATTCGGCACCGTGCGTCACCGGCAGCATCGGCAGGCCGGCCTTGCGATAGTCCTCGGCGCGGTACAGCGCCAGCGCCCAGAAATGCGGTGGTGTCCACAAGAAGATGATCAGGCACAGGATCATCGCTTCCGCGCCCACGTCGCCGCGCACCGCAGCCCAGCCGAGCACCGGCGGCATGGCGCCCGAGGCGCCGCCGATGACGATGTTCTGTGGCGTCAGCGGCTTCAGCACCACGGTGTAGATCACCGCATAACCGACGAAGGTGGCGAAGGTCAGCCACATCGTCAGCGGGTTCACCGCGAAGTACAGCAAGGCACTGCCGGCCACGCACAGCACGGCTGAAAACGTGAGCGTGTGCGTGTTCGTGAGCTGGCCCTTGGCGGTGGGCCGCCAGGCGGTGCGCGCCATCTTGGCGTCGATGCGCTGCTCGACCACGCAGTTGAAGGCCGCCGCCGCAGCCGCCACGAGCCAGATGCCCACCGTGGCCGCGAGCGCGATCTTCCAGTCCGGCAAACCTGGCTCGGCGAGCAGCATGCCGATGACGGCGCAGAACACGATGAGCTGCACCACGCGCGGCTTGGTCAGCACGTAGAACTGGCGCCATCGCGACGGCAGGGACGCGGTGACGGGAATCGGGCGGGCGAGTGTGTCGGACATGGTTCAGCGCTGAGCCCGTGATTCTACGAAGCCCGAGGCGTGCGCGCGCCGGCCCGTGCCGGCAGCAGGCGCACGGCGGCGGGCTTGCGTCGCCCGAACGATCAGCACGGTGAGCAGCACCGTCAGCGCCGACGCCCCCGCGGTGTGCCCCACTGCGGCCAGCAAGGGCCAGCCGAGCAGCACGTTGGCCAGGCCACTGCCCAGCTGCCACAGACCCACGCCGATCAGCGCCAGCGCCCAGCGCTTGGCCGCCACACTGCCTTCGGCATGCAGGCGCCAGGCCAGCAGCGCCAGCGCCAGCAGCACCAGGCAAGCCACACCCCGGTGCACGTAGTGGATGGCCGTCAGCGCGGCGAAGGGCACGTAGCCACCGTCCTTGCCTTCACCGAGCGCACGGAACAGCGCGAAGCCGTGCGCAAAATCCATCGGCGGCCACCACTGGCCCTGGCAGGTCGGGAAGTCGCTGCACGCAAGCACTGCATAGTTGGTGCTGACCCAGCCGCCGAGCGCAATCTGCACGAGAACCAGCGCCGCCACGGCGATGCTGCCGGCATACAGCGGAGGCGACAAGCGCAACGCCGCACGCGCATGCGCCTGGGTCTGCGCAGCCAGCAGGGCCAGCAGGCCGATGCCACCGAGCAGGTGCGCGGTGACGATGGCCGGGTACAGCTTCATCGTCACGGTGAGCGCGCCGAAAGCACCTTGCAGGGCGACCCAGACGAGCGTGGCCGTCGCCCACCAGGGCGAGAGCGGCGCGCGCAGGCCATGCACCTTCGTCCAGCCAGCGCCATGTTCGCGGCGCACACGCCAGCGTTCCCACCAACTCAACACCGCCAGCACGAGGATCAGCACGCCAACGCCGGTGGCGAGGTAGCGGTGCACCATCTCGACCCAGGCCTTGCCATGCGTCACCGGGCCGCTGGGCAGCGCGGTCTGCGCGGCGCTGATGTCGGCCTGCGCGCCGAGTGGGCTCGCGTTGCCGTAGCAGCCAGGCCAATCGGGACAGCCCAGGCCGGAATCGGTGAGCCGTGTGAAGGCTCCGAAGAGCACGAGGTCGAAGGTCAGGAACAGCGTCACCCAGGTCAGCGCGGCGAGGCGCGTCGACAGGTCCGCGCCGCGGTGGCGCAACCACACCCAAGCGAGCGGCCCCAAGGCCAGCGCGAGGCCGAGCAAGGCCACGCTGGCGATCGGCGCGAGGTCGTAGGACGAGGTGGCGTTCATGCTGGGCGCAGGCGCTTCAGCGCCCGGGCAGATCCCAGGAGGCAGAAGCACGCAGGAGCTTTTCGACGTCGCGTTTCAGGCGCGCCGGTTCGGGGTCGGCCGGCGAACGCATCATCCAGTTGCCCATCGGATCGATAACACATATTATATTATAATCAGTTCATATAGTGAGCTTTCTCTGCACTCAACAATATTATTATTATATGGTGATAGCAACCAAGTTGAGCGTTATATGCTGCATTATAACATATGCTGTTGTTGTGTATATCCGATATGATATTGAGGAATGAGGCATTTGCACTTTACAACAATATTTCAAACTAACTATATAGGTAGTAGGTATAGAAACATCATGCTCACGGCATTTCCGTTTTTATACAGACGAGACAAATATAATGAGCAAAGCAAAAAATCGGACTTCCCACATTGGCCATTGTATTTTATGAATGTCGCGAAAAATATTTCACTATACCACTTCCAGTTCCCGATCGATATTCTATATATAATAATACTGAAAGAGAGTGACAATCGACTCAATCGATAAATACACAATTTTCCACACAATCAATATGTTTTTATAGCGACTGTAATTAATATTGAACTCAAATCGAAAATATTAGTTTTTTGTTGCACAGAAAAATATCTAAAATTATTCAAGTGCATACATCGTTGAATTTAGTTTATAAGCTAAAAAATATTTATTATCTAGTAATCCAGACATAATAACTATTCAAAACCTTATTCATAAAAATTATGCTCCGAAATAAGTGTCAGAGTGCTAAGCTTAATTGTTATCCAGCTAATAAAACGCGCAGCTAAAAGCAAAAAGTTTATGGCTTTGGATTTTTGTCAACAACACCTACTGAAATATATTATTATCTGGGTACCTATCTACCTATATAATAAAATGGGTAACGCATCGACCCCCGAAATTTCCGTTTGAGCCAATTGAGAATAATCTTGAACAACAATATATAATATGAAATGAAACTGGGTGTTTTGTTTGGCTACGGATTTTCCTAACAGCAGCTTAATCTACCTGTCGTGAGTTCGCGAATTTTCGGCTTATTTTTATATTATTTATTTATTAAACAACAATAAACTCTTTGCCAAAGCGA
>JANYJL010000149.1 GCA_025361845.1 Rhizobacter sp. | reverse complement strand
GGCCATCGCGCGCTGGGCTTCCAGGCGTGCCTGCGCGGTGCGCTCGGCGGTGGCGTACTGGGCGATCTGCTGGGCGCTCAGGGCGCCGGTGGTTTGCAGGTCGCGGGCGCGTTGCGCATTCGCAGCGGCTTCGGCCAGCGTGGCCTCGGCTTCGGCGACAGCGGCCTTGCTTTGCGCGAGGTCGGCCTGCACGGTGTCGGGCGCGAAGGTGGCGAGCACCTCGCCCTTCTTGACCACGTCGCCGACGTTCACTCGCACCTCGGCCAGGCGCAGGCCGTTGGCTTCGGTGCCGACGCTGGCCTCCTGCCAGGGCGCGATGTTGCCGTTGGCGCTGAGCTTGGTGGCCAGGCTCGCCATCTGCGGTTGGGTAACGTTGACGGTCAACGCGGCCTTCGGCGCGGCGACCTTCTTTTCGTCGGCGGCGCGCACGCTGAAGGTGAATGCGCCCAGGGCCACGAGGCCGAGCGCTGCGATCCCGAGGGCGAGGGGTTTGGTGTGCAGGGTCATGGTGTAGGCGGTGTTGAGCAAGTGGGATGACAAGGGCGCGCGCTTCACGATGCGGACGCCTGCGCGGCTTCGGCCGACCAACCGCCGCCGAGCGCGCGGTACAGCGCGATCCAGGCGGCGACACGTTCGCGCTTCAGATCGATCAGCGCGGCCTGCGCTTGCACGGCCGTGCGGCGTGCGTCTTCGAGCTCGAACAGGCTGGCCAGGCCGCCCTTGTAGCGTGCTTCGGTCGCGCGGTACGAGGCCTCGAAACCCTCACTCGCGGCCTGCGCGTCGCCGCTGCGCTCGGCGGTGCTTTGCAGGCCGACGAGGGCCTCTTCCACTTCGCGCACCGAACTGCGCAGCTTGCCTTGGTAGGTCGCTACGGCTTCGTCGTAGCGGGCCTGCGCAGCCGCGGTGTTGGCGCGGCGCCGGCCGCCGTCGAACAAGGGCACGGACACGGCGATCGGGCCGATGCTCCAGAGCGTGCCACTGGCCGTGCCGGCACCTGTTTCGAAGCGCGCCGGGCCGATGCTGCCGGCCAGGCTGATGCTCGGCAAGCGCTGCGCCTGCGCCTGCGACACATCGGCACTCGCGGCCACGAGTTCGCGGCCGGCGCTGTAGACGTCGGGCCGCTGCGCCAGCGCTTCGGCGGGCACCTGCGTGACCGAGATCAACGCCGGCTGCGGGATGCGTGCGGTGGCGGCGGCGAGCCGTTCACGCAGCGCGGGTTCGGCCAAGCCGGTGAGTGCGACCAGGCCCTTCACGCCGAGTTCACAACTCGCGCGTTGCTGCGCCAGGCTCGCGTTGCCCTGGGCCGCACTGGCGCGCGCCAGCGCGGCATTCGAGGGCGACTGGAAGCCGGCTTTCGCGGTCAGATCGGTCAGGCGCGCAGTCTCGGAACGCGAGCGGCTGTCGAGTTGCGTCTGCGCGAGTTGCGCTTCGCAGGCGCGCAGCGCGAGGTAGCTGCTCGCCACCTCGGCCGCGACCGAGACCCGCGCGTCGTGCCAGTTGGCCTGCGCGCCGTCGAGCCGCGCTTGGGCGGCGTCACGCCCAGCCGCATTCGCGCCGAACAGATCCAGCTCCCAACCGGCTTGCAGGCTGGCCGACAGCGCCGTGCCGACTGGCGCGCTCAAGTCCTGTTTGCCGCGGCTGGCGCTGGCCCCCGCGTTCAGCGTCGGGCCGAGCGCCGCGCCGCTGGCCACGCGGGTGGCGCGGGCCTGTTCGATGCGCGAGCGCGCCGAGGCGAGCGTGGGGCTCGCGGTCTGCGCGGCGGTGATCAGCTCGGCGAGCAGCGGATCGTCGAATTGCTGCCACCAGCGGGTGAGGTCGGTCACGCTGCCGTCGTGCGGCAGCGGCGCCTGCCACTGCGCGGGTGTGGCCGGGGCCGCGAGGGCGGGCACGTCGCGGCTCGGTGCGGGCAGCGCGGCGCAACCGGTGAGCAGGGCGGCCAGCACGATCGCGGCCAGCGGTGTGTGGGACGGTGATTTCATTTTTTCTTGGTCCTCCTTGTCGGGGTCTCGGCGCGGCGCTGGATGTCCGCATCGATCATGGCCATCGCGTACATCGTCAGCCGCTCGAGCCACAGGTCGTGCGCGGTTTCGCTGCCCAGCAACGAGGGCGCGAGCACGTCGATCACGTCGCCGGCGATCTGCAGGTGCACACCGAGCGCAGCGATGCAGATGGCCAGGCGGCGCAGGTCGTCGTCGGCCTGCTTCAGGCCGATGTGGCGGCACAGCACCGCCAGCATGGCGTCGTGCATGGGCTTGATCTGGTGCGTGATCTCGTGTTCCCACAGGCCCGTGGGTTCGAGCATCTCGCGCATCTGGAGCTTCATGCACAGGCGCGCGGTGTCGCCCTGGCGCAGCGGGGTGAGGAAGCTGCTGTACATGCCGCGCAGTGTGTCGGACAGGCTCAGCGTCTTGTCGCCGAAGCGGTCGATCTGGTCGATCGGCGCGCACGGCATCGGCTCGGTGTAGGCGGCGCGGTACAGGCCCGCCTTGTCGCCGAAGTAGTAGCTGATGGCGGCAAGGTTGGTGCCGGCGGCCTCGGCGATCTCGCGTGTCGAAGTCTTGGCATAACCCTGCTCGGCAAAGAGCGCCAGGGCCGAATGCAGCAGGCGTTCGCGCGACTGTTCGCCGTCGCTGCGCTGCGGGCGGGGGCGGGTGAGAGCGGGGGTCGGGATGTTGGTAGCCACGGCCAACACCCTACCAAACAAATCAAACGATTGATCTATTTATTGCCGAATAGCCCCGCTTTCCTCGGGGTCTTGGGCGTACCTGCGGCCGACGCTCACCGCCACCGGCCGCGACTTCATTGCAAGGGCAGTGCGGCTTGTGGCGACATGCCGTCCGCGCCGCGGCTGGTGCGCCGCGCCCGCACCGGAACGCTGCGCCGCATCAGCACCGCATGCGGCACGTAGCCGCGCGAGTCGAGGTTCCAGCCGTCGGTGGCCTGCGCCTCGCTCAGCCGCTCGACGACTTGCGTGCCGAGCTTGCGCGCCGTCGCCTTGGCGACCAGGGCCTCGCACTGCGCACCGGTCAGCAGGCGCGCGAACGCCGCCCAGCGCTTCATCACCAGCGGGTTGCGCCAGGCGTCTTCGACGGCCCAGCGGGCGCGCTGCGCGTCGTCCGTGCGGCCGGCTTCGAGCACACGCGGCAGCAGCGCGTGGAAGAAGGCCTGGAACGCGCGCTTGACCGGTTTGCCCGGCAGCAGCGCCTCGAAACGCGCGGCCCGTTGCGCCCAGCCCGGCGTGAGCAACTGGCGGCTGATGAAGGCCTGCAGCGCCTGCGCCGGGTTGAACAGGCGCAGCCGGTTCGGCGGCAGCACCAGCAACGGCAGCGCGCAGGCTTCTTCGTGCGGCAGCGGCTCGACGAAGCTGCACAGCACCGCCACGCGGCTCCACTGCGCGGCCGTCAAACCGGCGATGCCGCCGACCGAACCGCCGGCTTCGATGCGCTGCACGAAGCGGATGGCATCGTGAAAGCCGTGCGCCGCCTTCGCGTGGTTCGCCTTCGTGCTCATCACCGCCAGGTTGCCGGCGGCGTAACCGGCGTCGTTGCGCACCCGGTCGATCGACGCGTCGCTCGATTCGAGCGTGGCGCTGGACAGCGCCTGGCGCGTGATCGGGCAGTGGCTCACGTCGATCTGCGCGAGGGAGTTGGGCGTCACCTGGTGCAGCTCGACGCTGCGCCCGCGCAGCCAGGCGTGCAGGCGCAGTTGCAGCCACTTGCGCACATGGCGGGTGGCCTCGAGCGTGCGCACGCCGAACGCGGCCTGGCCGGCCAGCAGCCCGTTGCGCAGCGGCGAGGGCTCCAGGCCATACGGCGCCGGCGGCACGAGGCGGCGGTGCGCGTAGTCCCAGCCGAGCTCGAAGCCGATGTGCTCGTGCGCAGTGAGGGCGCTGGGCGGCGGCGTGTCGAACAGGTCCGGCGTGACGTAGACGAGGGTGTGGACGAAGTTCTGGATGGAAGCCTGGCTGATGTGACTCATGGGGTGACTCCTGATGCACCGCGACCTGCAGTGATGAAGCCAGTGTTGCGCCTGGGTGGCTCACAGCGTGAGCCACCTTGTCGCGCGCTGGAATCTTTCGACTGCGGATAAGCTCGGGTCTTCTGGCTCATCTGGTGAGCCACCCCCGGAGTAGAAGACCCAATAGAAGGCTCGCATGGACCGCACCGAACGTTTCTACAAGATCGAACTGCTGCTGCGCAGCCGCGGCTGCATCAGCTTTGCCGACTTGATCGACGCGCTGTCGGTTTCGCCCGCCACGCTCAAGCGCGACCTCGCCTACTTGCGCGACCGCATGGACGCGCCGATCGTCTACGACAGCCTGTCCAACGGCTACCGCTTCGGCAGCGACGCCGGCAACGCCAAGGCCGGCCCGCGCCACGAGCTGCCGGGCCTGTGGTTCAGCGAAAACGAGATCCACGCGCTGCTGACAATGCACCAGCTGCTCGCCGGCCTGGACGACGACGGCGTGCTCGCGCGCCACCTGCAACCGATGGTCGACAAGCTGCAAGGCATGCTCGGCAGCGATGCCAGCGAAGCGCGCGAGCTGATGCGCCGCGTGAAGGTGATCGGCACGGCGCGGCGGCGGGTGCCGAGCCGCCACTTCGAGCTGCTGGGCAGCGCGCTGTTGCAACGCCGGCGTGTGGCGCTGCGCTACTTCAAGCGCAGCGACCGGTCGGAGAGCGAACGCGAGGTCTCGCCCCAGCGCCTCGTGAACTACCGCGCCACCTGGTACCTCGACGCTTGGTGCCATGCCAGCGACGGCCTGCGTCGCTTCGCGCTCGATGCGATCCGCGAGGCAAGGCCACTGGAGACGAAGGCCAGGAACGTCGCCGTGCGCGATCTGGAGGCCGAGCTCGACGCTGGCTACGGCATCTACGGCGGCGCGGGCGCCAAGGTGAAGTGGGCCACGCTCGTGTTCGCCGCCGATGCCGCCTTGTGGGTCGCCAACGAAGAATGGCACCCGCAGCAGAAGTCGCGCTGGCTCGACGGCACGACCGGCGCGGGCCGCTACGAATTGCAGGTGCCCTACAGCGACCCGACCGAGCTGATGATGGACATCCTGCGGCACGGCGACAGCGTCACCGTGAGCGGCGACAAGGTGCTCGCGGCGGCCGTGGCCAAACGCCTGCGCAGCGCGACGGCGCAGTATGCTGAATGACGGCCCCAAGACGCCTGCGGCGTCGCCCCCCGGGGGCAGCGGGCCTGCTTGGGGCGGCCCGGCGCCGGCCCGGGTATCCCTTTGTTTGACTGAGGAGTTCGCATGAAAGCCACCTGGAACGGCGTGACCATCGCCGAGAGCGACGACACCGTGGTCGTCGAAGGCAACCACTATTTCCCCGAGGCCAGCCTGAAGCGCGAATACACCACCTTCAGCAACCACCGCACCAGTTGCCCGTGGAAGGGGCAGGCCTACTACTACAGCCTGTTCGTCAATGGCGACCTGAACGAGAACGCGGTCTGGTACTACCCCGAGCCGAGCGAGGCCGCTGCCGAGATCAAGGGGCGGGTGGCGTTCTGGAAGGGTGTGAAGGTGGCGTGAGAAGACCGATCGGCCCGCACCCGTGATGGCTGTGACTCACCTCACCGCACCGCACCGCCGCCGCCTGCGTGAGCTCTGGCGCTCGGCGGGCTGGCCGTGTCAGGACATGCTGGAAGTCGAGTTGCTCGCTGCCGGCTTGATTGAACGCCTGCGCGATGCGCAGGGCCGCGAGAGCTTGCGTGTCACCGATGCCGGTGTGGCCGTGCTCGCCGAGTCGCTGCAAGCCAACCGAGCGCGGCGCGATGCGCATGAAGCATTGGTCGAATGCGTGGCCCGCGAGATGACACGCGCCGGCCGCATCGCCTGGCGCGCCTTGAGCCTGCGTGCCAAGGTGGGCGAGGGCTGGGCGATGGCGATGCCCGATGTCTTCTCGATCCGCAACACCACGGTCGAGGACTACCTGGAACCCATCGTGCATGAGGTCAAGGTGCAGCGCTCTGACCTGCTCGCCGATCTGAAGCGCGAGGGCAAACGTGCGGCCTATCTGCAACTCGGTGGCGAGTGCTGGTACGTGCTGCGCGAGGGCATTGCACGCGCCGATGAAATCCCGCCCGAGTGCGGCGTGATGTTCGCGAGCAACGGTGCGCTCGATGTTGCGCGGCCGGCGCCGAAGCGCGCGCTGCGCCTGCCCTTCGCCGCGTGGATGGCGCTGGCGCGCGCCACACCGGTCGAGAGCTGGCGCACGGACGAAGCGCAGCGCTGGCTGGGCGAGCCCGGCGCGGCCGATGGCTCGGGGTCGGCATGAGGCTGCGTAGCGTTCTCTGGGCGTCGCTCGCGGCCGCGCTGCTGCTTGCGTCACAGTCTGTGGTCGCAGCGCCGCCGGCTGCCTCGGCGGCGGCTTCGCAGTCCGATACCGGCATCGCCTGGCTGCATGCCGCCACCGATGCCGATGTCGACGCCGCCTTCGCCCGCGCCCGTGCACAGAAGCAGCCGCTGTTCCTCTACTGGGGCGCAGCCTGGTGCCCGCCCTGCAATCAGCTGAAGGCGACGCTTTTCAACCGCGCCGATTTCATCGAACGCTCACGTGCCTTCGTGCCGGTCTACGTCGATGGTGACAGCCCCGGCGCGCAGAAGCTCGGCACGCGTTTCAAGGTGCGCGGCTACCCGACCGTGCTGCTGTTCGATGCGAACGGCACCGAGCTGACGCGCCTGCCCGGCGAGGTGGACCCGCAGGTCTACACCCAGGTGCTCACGCTCGGCATGAACGCGCAGCGGCCGGTGAAAGACGTGCTGGCCGCGGTGCGCGCGGGCGGCGTGGGGTTGACGGAGAACGACTGGAAACTGCTCGCCTTCTATTCCTGGGAAACCGACGAGGCGCAGGTGGTGCCCGAAGCCGAGCTGCCGGCCCTGCTGAAACAACTCGCGCAGGCCTGCCCGCCGGCCTACGCCGAGACCGAGACGCGCCTGCTGCTGAAGGCGCTGGCCGCGGTCGATGCGAAGAAGGCCGCTGTGCCCGACACCGCCGCGTTGCCCCGCGTGCTGGCCCTGCTCGCCGACCCCGCCCGAGCGCGCCGCCACATGGATGTGCTGACCAACAACGCGGCCGAGCTGGTGCGTGCCCTCAGCGCCCGCGCCACGCCCCAGCGTGCGCAAGCTTTGCAGGCCTTCGATGCCGCGTTGGTGCGGCTTGCGGCCGATGCCACGCTGTCGCGCGCCGATCGATTGACGGCGCTGATTGCCCGCGTCGATCTCGTCCGCATCGATGCGCCGGAAGCTGCGCGCGCCGGGCGCAAGACGCCACCACCGGTTGCACTTCCCGCTGCCTTGCTCAACGAACTGCGCGCGCAGGCCACGCGTGCCGACCGCGAGATCACCGATGGTGACGAACGCCAGGCTGTCATCACCACCGCCGCCTACGCGCTCGGCCACGCCGGCCTGGGCACCGAGGCCGATGCGCTGCTGCAAGCCAACCTCGCGAAGAGCCACTCGCCCTACTACCTGATGTCGGCCCTGGCCAGCCATGCGAAAGAACGCGGAGATGCCGCCGCAGCCCTGCGCTGGAGCCAGCAGGCCTTCGACACCAGCGCGGGCACCGCGACGCGCCTGCAATGGGGTGCGAGCCTCGTCGGCCTGCTGGTCGAACTGGCGCCGCGCGACGAAGCCCGCATCGAGGCCACCGTGATGCAGCTCTGGGCGCTCGCCGAAGCGCAGCCCGATGCCTTCTTCGAGCGCAGCGGCCGTTCCTTGCAACGGGTGGGCAGCCGGCTGGCGGCGTGGAACAAGGCGGGAGCGCACCCCGCCGTGATGAAGCGGCTGCAAGCGCGGCTCGATGTCGTCTGCGCCCGCTTGCCACCGAGTGACCCGCAGCAGGCGAGTTGCCAGGCCATCCTGGCAACGGCGCCCGCCAAGCCCGCTTGAGCGCCGGGCTCGGGCAAGCCCTGCCCGGCCCGCCGACTTCGTTTCCTGTCTTAGGATGCGGTCCATGTTGAAGTCTTCTGCGCGCCGCGCCCTGATGTTGCGAGCCGGCTGGCTCGGCACCACGGTGCTCGGCCTGACGAGCCGCAGCGGCCCCGCCCGCGCGGCCGATGCCGCCAGCACCGGCTGGACGCATGGCTACGCCGCCTACGGCGAGCCCAAGTACCCGCGTGGCTTCGACCACTTCGAGTACGTCGACCCCGCAGCACCCAAGGGCGGCACGCTCTATCTGAAGAACCCCGACCGCCGCACCAGCTTCGACAAGTTCAACCCGTTCACCGTGAAGGGCAACTCGCCTGCCGGGCTGATGCTCTTCATGTTCGAGCCGCTGGCCGTGATGGCCGGCGACGAAACGATGACGATGTACGGCCTGCTCGCCGAAGAGATGCTGATCGCGCCCGACAAGTCCTCCATCAGCTTCCGCTTGCATCCGAAAGCGCGCTTCTGGAACGGCGACCCGGTGACCGCCGCCGACGTGAAACACAGCTTCGACCAGCAGGCCGGCCCGTATGCCGACCCGGGCTCGCAGAGCGCGCTCGCAACTGTCGAGAAGGCCGTGGTTCTGGACGAGCGCACCGTGCGCTTCGACCTGAAAGACAAGAGCAAGGACACCTTGTTCACCGTGGGCACGCTGCGCATCTTCTCGCGCAAGTGGGGGCTCGGTGCGGACGGCAAGCTGCCGCGCTTCGACGAGATCATCACGCCCTACCCAATCACGAGCGGCCCCTACACGATCGCCGAGGCCGACTCGGGCCGTCGCCTCGTCTTCAAGCGCAACCGCGAGTGGTGGGCCCGTGACCTGGGCGTGCGCAAGGGTTGCTACAACTTCGACACCGTCGTCTACCGCTACTACCTCGACAACACGGTCGCGCGCGAGGCCTTCAAGGCCGGCGAGTTCGATATCTACAAGGAGTACGGCGGGCGCAGCTGGGTGCGCCAGCACAAGGGCCCGAAGTGGGACGACGGCCGCATCGTGAAAGACCTGTTCGAAACGAACACCGGCCAGGGCATGCAGAGCTACATCCTGAACCTGCGCCGCCCGATCTTCCAGGACCGGCGTGTGCGCGAGGCGCTCGGCTACACCTACGATTTCGAGACGTTGAACCGGCTCGGGCTCTACAGGCGCTGCAACAGCCTGTTCAACAACTCCGAGTTCGCCGCCGCGGGCCTGCCTTCGCCGGGCGAACTGAAGTTGTTGGAGCCTTACCGCGCGGATTTGCCGCCCGAGGTGTTCGGCCCGCCCTTCGTGGCGCCGAAAACCGACATGGACCCGAAGAAGCTGCGCGCCAATCTGCTGAAGGCGCGTTCGCTCTTCGAGCAGGCCGGCTGGAAGCTGGCGCCCGATGGCCGCATGCGCAACACCAAGGGCGAGCCTTTCGAGTTCGAGTACCTGTCGCCGGGCGAAGGCCGCACGATGCCCGAGTGGGACGGCAACTTGCAAAAGCTCGGCATCACGATGAAGATCCGCTCGGTCGACTTCGCGCTCTACCGCACCCGGCTGGAGGAATACGACTTCGACCTCATCACCATCGCCGGCGGCGATTTCACCCTGCCCGACGCGACCGGCCTGATGACGATGCTGGGCAGCAAGTCGGCCGATGAAAAGGGCAACAACAATTTTCGCGGCGTGAAGAGCCCGGCGGTCGATCACGTGCTCACGGTCATGGCCGCCGCCAACACGCTCGAGGACTTGCGCGACGCGAGCCGCGCGCTCGACCGCCTGGTGACCTGGAATTACTGGCAGGTGCCCGACCTCTACGCCTCCGACGAAAAGGCCTCGTACTGGAACCGCTTCGGCATGCCGAAGGTGCGCCCGAAATACTTCACCATCGACACCTCGTCCGACCAGCCGCAATGGCCGCTGATGGCCTGGTGGATCAAGGACCCGGCCAAACGCTGAAGGCAAACACGAAGCACCCTATGCTGAGCTACATCTTCAAGCGCATCCTGCTGATGCTGCCCACCCTGCTGGGTGTGCTGACCATCACCTTCATCGTGATCCAGTTCGTGCCCGGCGGTCCGGTCGAGCAGATCATGGCCGAAGCCCGCACCAGCCGCGGCAGTTCGGGCGGCGAAGGCGTGGTCTACAAGGCCGGGCGCGACAGCGATGCGAAGCAGATCGCCGCGCTGAAGAAGCTCTACGGCTTCGACAAACCTGCGCATGTGCGCTATGTGGAAATGCTCGGCAGCTTCCTGCGCTTCGACCTCGGCAAGAGCTTCCTGCAGAACAAGGACGTGTGGACCCTCATCAAGGAGAAGCTGCCGGTCTCGATCAGCCTCGGCATGTGGACCTTCTTCATCTCCTACCTGATCTCGGTGCCGCTGGGCATCGCGAAAGCGGTGCGCGAGGGCTCGCGTTTCGACGTGGCGACTTCGCTGCTGATTCTGTTCGGCTACGCGATCCCGGGCTTCGTGCTCGGTGTGCTGCTGATCGTGTTCTTCGCGGGCGGCACCTACTTCGAATGGTTCCCGCTGCGTGGCCTCACGTCCGACAACTGGGCCAGCCTCTCGTGGCCCGCGAAGATCACCGACTACCTGTGGCACATGACCCTGCCGCTCATCTGCCTCGTGATCGAGAGCTTCGCGGTGACGACGATGCTGACCAAGAACACCTTCGTCGAGGAGATGCGCAAGCAGTACGTGCTGGTGGCGCGCGCCAAGGGCCTGCCGCACAGCCGCGTGATGTGGAAGCATGTGTTCCGCAACGCGATGATCCCGCTCGTCACCGGTTTTCCGGCCGCCTTCGTCGGTGCGTTTTTCGCCGGCGCGCTGCTGATCGAAACCCTGTTCTCGCTCGACGGCCTGGGCCTGCTCTCGTATGAATCGGTGGTGCGGCGCGACTACCCGGTGGTGCTGGGTTCGCTGTTCCTGTTCACCCTGATTGCGCTGGTGGTGAAACTGGTGACCGACGTACTCTACGTGGTGATCGACCCGCGGGTGCAGTTCACGAGCGTGGCCAAATGAGCGTAAGCGCACGTTCGCTCTCACCCAACCAGCGCGCCTGGGCGCGCTTCAAGCGCAACCGGCTCGGGGTGATCTCGCTCTGGCTGTTCGGGGTGCTGCTGGCCTTGTCCACCTTCGCCGAACTCGTCAGCAACGACCGACCGCTGGCGGCGCGCTACCAGGGCGAGTGGTTCTTTCCGATGTTCAAGAACCAGCCGGAAACGCGCTTCGGCGGCGACTTCCTCACACCGACCGACTGGAAGGATCCGTTCATCACCGAGCAGTTCAAGAAGCCCGGCAACTGGGCCTTGGTGACGCTGAACCCGCACTCGGCCACCTCGGTCAACTACTTCGAGAAGAACCCGAGCCCCTCGCGCCCGACGGCCAACAACTGGCTCGGCACCGACGGGGACGGGCACGACATGCTGGCGCGCTTGCTCTACGGCTTTCGCATCAGCATCTGGTTCGCGCTGGCGCTCACGGTCACGGGCACGCTGATCGGCGTGGCGGCCGGCGCGCTGC
>JANYJL010000161.1 GCA_025361845.1 Rhizobacter sp. | reverse complement strand
CGAAAGGACCCCCCCATGAACCTGACGATCAGCGGCCACCACCTCGAAGTGACGCCAGCGCTGCGTGAGTATGTGCTTACCAAACTGGACCGGGTGACACGTCACTTCGACCAAGTGGTGGACATCACCGTGCTGCTGTCGGTGGAGAAGCTGAAGGAGAAGGAACGAAGGCAGAAGGCCGAGGTCACGGTCCATGTGAAGGGCAAGGACATCTTCGTCGAGACCTCGCACGAAGATCTTTACGCGGCGATCGATCAGCTGATGGACAAGCTCGACCGCCAGGTCTGCCGCCACAAGGATAAGCTGCAAGACCACCACCACGTCTCCGCCAAGCGGCTCGACGCCACCACCACCTGAGCGGCCAAGCGCTCGGTCGATGAACCAAGCGGCTTGCGGGCCGCTTTTTTCATGCGGATATCGCCCCCGCGAGCAAGGGGGCGACCGCCGTTGCTGCAACGCACCACCGGATGCACAATTCGTTGTCAGGTCGAACCAGAGTCATCGACGGCGCGGTCACCCGCGTTTCATAATTCCCGATCCGCCGCTTTCGTGTGCATTCGTCCAGGCTCTACTGCCCGGGCGTTCGAGTGAGCCATTGATGAACCGCCTTGCCGCCATCCTTCCCGTCAGCAATGTGCTCGTGGACATCGACGCCACCAGCAAGAAACGCGCGTTCGAACATGCCGGCTTGCTGTTCGAGAACCAGCACGCGATTGCCCGCGCCACCGTCACCGACAACCTGTTCGCCCGTGAACGCCTGGGTTCCACCGGCCTCGGGCATGGTGTGGCGATACCGCACGGGCGCATCAAAGGCCTGAAGAACCCGCTCGCGGCGGTGCTGCGGGTGCAGCAGCCGATTCCCTTCGACGCGCCGGACGACGAAGCCGTCGGCCTGCTGATCTTTCTGCTGGTGCCCGAAGCGGCGACGCAGCGGCACCTCGAGATCCTGTCCGAAATCGCCGAGATGCTGTCCGACCGCGAGTTGCGCGAGCGCCTGAAGACCGAGCCCGATGCGGCGGCGGTGCATGCGCTGATCGCGGGCTGGGTGCCCTTGCAGTCGGTCGCATGACGATCGCGCTGCGCGTGGGGCAGCGCCGGTGAAACCGACAGTCATCAGCGCAGAAGCGCTGTTCGAGGAGCACCGCGCCGCCCTGCACTGGGAATGGATCGGCGGCCACGCCCACCCGGAGCGGCGTTTCGACGAAGCGGCGGTGCGCAACGCGCAGTCCTCGGCTGACCTGGTCGGTTACCTCAACTACATCCACCCCTACCGCGTCCAGATCCTGGGGCAGCGCGAGATCGCCTACCTGACCAACGCCACCGCCGACGACTGCGCCCGCCGCATCTCGCGCATCGTGACGCTGGAGCCGCCGGTGCTGATCGTCGCCGACGGCCAGGTGCCACCGGACAAATTGGTCGCGATGTGCGACCGCGCCGACATCCCGCTCTTTGCCACCGGCGAATCGGCTGGCCACGTGATCGACGTGGTGCGCGGCTACCTCGGCCAGCACTTCGCCGAGCGCACCACACGCCACGGCGTGTTCATGGACATCCTGGGCCTGGGCGTGCTGCTGACCGGCGAGTCGGGCCTCGGCAAGAGCGAACTCGGCCTCGAACTCGTTTCACGCGGCCACGGCCTGGTGGCCGACGACGCGGTCGATCTGTACCGCGTCTCGCAAACCGCGCTCGAAGGCCGCTGCCCCGAGCTGTTGCAGAACCTGCTGGAAGTGCGCGGCATCGGCCTGCTCGACATCAAGGCGATCTTCGGCGAGACGGCGGTGCGCCGGAAGATGCGTCTGAAGCTCATCGTCCACCTCGTGCGCAAGGAGACGATGGACCGCGAGTTCGAGCGCCTGCCCTACGAACCGCTGCACGAAGAAATCCTCGACGTGCCGGTACTCAAGGTCGTGATCGCGGTGGATGCGGGCCGCAACCTGGCGGTGCTGGTCGAAGCAGCGGTGCGCAACACCGTGCTGCAACTGCGCGGCATCGACACTTACAAGGAATTCATCGACCGCCATCAGCGGGCGATGCTCAAGCCCGAGCAGTGAAGTAGCCCGAGCGGTGAAGGGGCCGGCGCCGGGCCGCCCCAAGCCGGACCGCGCCCAACGGCCACGAAGGAGCCCCGCGTGGCCCCTGGGGCAGGAGCGAAGCGACTGGGGGGCTCATTTCACCCGGTGCGGGCAGTTCTTCTTCGTGCACACGGCGTACAGCGCCAGCGCGTGATCCTGCAACTCGAAGCCGCGCGTCTGCGCGACCGACTTCTGGCGTTTCTCGATCTCGGCGTCGAAGAACTCCTCGACGCGCCCGCAATCGACACACACCAGGTGGTCGTGGTGCTTGCCCTCGTTCAGCTCGAACACCGCCTTGCCCGACTCGAAGTGGTTGCGCGAGAGGATGCCCGCCTGCTCGAACTGCATCAGCACGCGGTAGACCGTGGCCAGGCCCACATCGGCGCCTTCGTTGAGCAGCACCTTGAACACGTCTTCGGCGCTCATGTGGCGCTGCGAGGTCTTCTGGAAGACCTCGAGCACCTTCATTCGCGGCAGGGTCGCTTTGAGACCGCTGTTCTTGAGTTCGTCGGCTTGGTTCATGGCAGAGGGAGATGGCCGGCGCGGCGCACCTCGACCAGTAGAATCGTCACATCATATCGAGGATGGCACCCGCGCCGGTGCTGCGCCCGCCCACCATGCGTTCACACTCTGCAACCCGCCGACGGCTCGCCTGCCTGCTTGGTGCGTTCACCTTCGCTGTCGGCCTCGCCGGCTGCGAGTCCCTGCAATCCTCCGATAACCTGCTCGGCGTCATCACACCCTACCGGGTCGAGGTGGTGCAGGGCAACGTGGTCACGCGCGAGCAGGTCGCGCTCGTCAAACCCGGCCAGACCCGCGCGCAGGTGCGTGATGTGCTCGGCTCGCCGCTGCTGGCCGACCCCTTCCACGCGAACCGCTGGGACTATGTGTTCACGATCCGCCGCCAGGGCGCCGAGCCGCAATCCCGCCGCATCGTCGTCCTGTTCGATGGCGACCAGCTGGCCAGCATCGACACCGGCGGCGTGCTGCCGGCCGAGCGCGAATTCGTCGCCTCGATCGACACCTTCAAGACCTCGCGCAACGCTCCACCGTTGGCACTGACCGACGCGCAGATCAAGGCCCTGCCGGTGCCACCGAAGCCGGTGCCCGTGGCGGTGAGCGCGTCGGGCGCGGAATCCGACGCGCCGCTGCGCAGCTACCCGCCGCTGGAGCCGGCGCCATGAGTTCGGCAGACCGCTTGCGCGTGGCTGTGGCCGGCGCCTCCGGCCGCATGGGCCGCATGCTGATCGAAGCCATCGCCGCGGCCGACGACCTGGTGCTCGCCGGCGCACTCGACATCGCCGAGAGCCCCACGATCGGGCAGGACGCCTCGGCCTTCCTCGGCCGCACGAGCGGCGTACAGATCACCGCCGATCTGCGCGCGGGCCTCGCGCCGGCGCAGGTGCTGATCGACTTCACGCGCCCGGCCGGCACGCTGGCGCACCTCGCGGTGTGCCGCGAACTCGGCGTCAAGGCCGTGATCGGCACCACCGGTTTCAGCGCCGACGAGAAAGCCGCGATCGCCGAACATGCCAAGCACATCGCCATCATGATGGCGCCCAACATGAGCGTTGGTGTGAACGTTGTGCTCAAGCTGCTCGACATGGCCGCACGCGCGCTCAACGAGGGCTACGACATCGAGATCATCGAAGCGCATCACCGCCACAAGGTCGATGCGCCGAGCGGCACCGCGCTGAAGATGGGCGAGGTGGTGGCCGCCGCCCTCGGGCGCGATCTGAAGGACTGTGCCGTCTACGGCCGCGAAGGCGTGACGGGCGAGCGCGACCCTTCGACCATCGGCTTCGCCACGATCCGTGGCGGCGATGTCGTTGGCGACCACACCGTGCTGTTTGCCGGCACCGGCGAGCGCATCGAGATCACGCACAAGTCGAGCAGCCGCGCCACCTACGCACAGGGCAGCCTGCGCGCCGCGCGCTTTCTCGCGCCCCGCGCGAACGGTCTGTTCGACATGAACGACGTGTTGGGACTCGGTCCCACATGAGCGGCTTCGCGAACTTCTGGGCACAAGGCGATCTGATCACGCGCGGAGTGGCCGTGCTGCTGCTGCTGATGTCGGTCAGCGCCTGGGTCGTGATCTTCTGGAAGGGCTGGTTGCTCAAGCGTGTGCAGGCCGACATCGAACGTGCCGTGCCCGCCTTCTGGGCCGCGCCCACGCTCGCCGCTGCCCGCGAACAGCTCGCCAACTTCGACCGCGAACAGGCCGTGAGCCCGCTGCTCGCCGCCGCCACCGCCACGCCGCCGGGCGGCACGCTCGAAGCCAGGGGCCATGTCGATTCGCAGCTCACACGCCGTCTGCGCGATGCGCTGCACGGCGTGCTGGCGCAACTGCAATTCGGCCAGGTGCTGCTCGCCTCGATCGGCAGCACGGCGCCCTTCATCGGCTTGTTCGGCACGGTCTGGGGCATCTACCACGCACTCATCAGCATCTCTGCGGCAGGATCGATCACCATCGAACGGGTTTCGGGTCCGGTCGGCGAAGCGCTGGTGATGACGGCCGCGGGCCTGGCCGTCGCGATCCCCGCGGTGCTGGCCTACAACATCTTCGGCAAGCTGGTCGGCGCCTGCGAGGCCGAACTCGAAGGCTTCGCGCACGACCTGCGCGAGATGCTCGCCGACGATGCCAAGGACGGCAAGGCAGCCGCCGGCTGAACAACGCACCATGGCCTTCGGACGCCTCGAACGCACCACCGGCCCGCAGCCGATGAGCGACATCAACATGACGCCGCTGATCGACGTGATGCTGGTGCTGCTGGTGATCTTCATGATCACCGCGCCGTTGATGAGTTCGAGCCTGAAGCTCGACCTGCCGAAGACCGATGCGGCGAAGCCGAGCGACACGCCCGTCTTCATCAGCGTCGCGATCGACCCGCAAGGCGGCCTGCACTTCGGTGAAGAAGCGCTCGATGTCGCCGAACTCACGCACCGCGTGGAAGACGCTGCCCGCAAGAACCCGCAGACCGAAGTGCAGCTGCGCGCCGACCAGAGCGTGCCCTACGGGCGCGTGGCAGAGCTGATCGGCATCGTGCAGAAGGCCGGGCTCACACGCATCGGCTTCGTGGCCGAAGCGGCACCGACCAAACCCTGAGTACACAACCCAGCGGCGCTCACAGGCGCGCCAACTTGCTCTGAGAGCGGGCACGCGCGAGGGTCTGCGAAGGCCGCTCGGCGAACAGGCGCCGGTAGTCGCTGCCGAACTGGCTCAGGCTCCAGAAGCCGTGGCGCGCAGCGGCGTCCTGCACCGTCGCAGTGGCGCCGGCATGCAGCTCGCGCCGCACCGCGTTCAGGCGCAGGCTGCGCAGGTACACGACCGGGCTGCTGCCGATGACCGTCTCGAATGCGTATTGCAGCGTGCGCCGGCTCACGTGCAACTGCTCGCACAACTCGG
This sequence comes from Rhizobacter sp., assembly GCA_025361845.1. Classification (GTDB taxonomy): domain Bacteria; phylum Pseudomonadota; class Gammaproteobacteria; order Burkholderiales; family Burkholderiaceae_C; genus JANYJL01. Next base: position 8,762 of record JANYJL010000161.1, on the reverse strand, counting down.
GCACCGTGGGCAGCGCCTCAGGGCATGAAGCCACCTGATTACACGCAGCGCGCACCAGTCGGCGCCGGCGCTCAAAGCTCAGGCATTCATCGCCGTCTGCCTGCGGTGCGGCGAGCACCGTGAGCAGCGACTCCAGCACCGCATGCTGCGCAAAACGCCGCGCCTGCGCGTGGTCATGGCAACTCAAACCGGTGCCGGCTTCACCCACCAACATCGCCAGGCCCCGCACCAGTTGTGAACGCGCTTGCGGCGCACAGGCCAGCCAGGTCGGGTGATCGAGCGCGCTGTCGTTCAGCGGCTGGCCGAGCGCCTGCGAGATGGCTTGCAAGCTGCTGCGCGTGGCAACGATGCCGAGGATGTCGTGGTGGTCCGGCGTCAGCAGTTCGAACTCCGCCGCGCTGCCGCTGACCATCACGCCGCCCTCGCCGACCGAGCGGCCTTCGATGCGCGAGCCGTCGTGCGCCAAGGTGACACCGCACCACACCGTGTCGGGGCGGATCGTGCACTTCTGGCGCACCGCGTGGCTGGTGCGTTCGCGAAACACCTGCACCTCGTCGAACCACACATCGGCCAGCGCACCGCGAAAGGCGCCGCACGACAGCTGGTCGTAGCGCTGCTGCCAGCCGCTCAGGTTGGCGGCATGCGCCTCCACGTCGTCGGACACCGTCCAGCGGGTGGCGGAGGTAGTGGGTGGACTGGGTGGACTGGCAATAGCCATGGTCATCTCCCGCAGGTTTGCCAAATCGCGATAACGCCCGACGTCGGTTCGGTCTTAGCCTCGCGACGCGGGACGAAGGCAAGCCTGTGCAAGCGCCGGGCCACTTCATCTTGGTGCGAAGACATGTACAAACCAGAGGGAACCACACCATGAGCACATCCACCGGCCCGACGCTGAACAAATCGCTGGGCACCTTCCAGTTGTGGGGCATCGCCGTCGGCCTCGTCATCTCCGGCGAGTACTTCGGCTGGAGCTACGGCTGGGCCTCGGCCGGCACGCTGGGCTTTCTCATCACCTCGATCTTCATCGCGTTGATGTACGCGACCTTCATCTTCAGCTTCACCGAACTCACCACCGCGATCCCGCATGCCGGCGGGCCGTTCGAATACAGCCGCCGCGCCTTCGGGCCGACGGGCGGCTACATCGCCGGCTTCGCGACCCTGGTCGAGTTCGTGTTCGCGCCACCGGCCATCGCGCTGGCGATCGGCGCGTATGTGAACGTGCAGTTCCCGGCGCTCGATCCGAAGTGGGTCGCGGTCGGTGCCTACGTCGTCTTCATGGCGCTCAACATCGCCGGCGTGACGATCGCGGCGAGCTTCGAGCTCGTCGTCACCTTGATCGCGATCTTCGAGTTGCTCGTGTTCATGGGCGTGGTCGCCCCGGGCTTCTCGGTCGCCAACTTCATGAAGGGCGGCTGGGCCGGCGCCGACAGCTTCAGCATCGGCTCGATCAGCGGCATCGTCGCGGCGATCCCGTTCGCCATCTGGTTCTTCCTCGCCATCGAAGGCGTGGCGATGGCCGCCGAAGAAGCAAAGGACCCGCACCGCTCGATCCCCATCGCCTACATCGGCGGCATCGTCACGCTCCTGGCCCTCGCCCTGGGCGTGATGGTGTTCGCTGGTGGTTCGGGCGACTGGACCAAGCTCGCCAACATCAATGACCCGCTGCCGCAGGCGATGAAGATCGTCGTCGGCGAGAACAGCGGCTGGCTGCACATGCTGGTGTGGCTCGGCCTGTTCGGCCTCGTGGCCTCGTTCCACGGCATCATCATCGGCTACTCGCGCCAGATTTTCGCGCTCTCTCGCGCCGGCTTCCTGCCGCCGTTGCTCGGCAAGATCCATGCGACGCGGCACACGCCGCACATCGCCATCTTGGCCGGCGGCGTGGTCGGCATCGCAGCGATCTTCAGCGACGAACTCATCAAGTTCGGTGGGCAGACGCTCACGGCCAACATCGTCACGATGTCGGTGTTCGGCGCCATCGTGATGTACATCATGAGCATGGCCAGCCTGTTCAAGCTGCGCACCGCCGAGCCGAAGCTCGAGCGCCCGTTCAGCGCACCGATGTTCCCGATCTTCCCCGCCTTCGCGCTCGGCGCGGCGGTGGTCTGCCTGCTGACGATGATCTACTTCAACCCGCTCGTGGCGGGCCTGTTCGCTGCGCTGATGGTGATCGGCTATGTCTACTTCCTGACCACCGCCGGCCGGCGTGGCAAGGCGCTGGCCGCCGCGGCGGCGTAGCATCGGTCCACCACCCTACGCAGCCGTGCCATGCCCGTCTACAGCCACACCGTCGGCACGCGCAGCTTCCGCTTCGACAGCCTGAAGACGCTGCTCGCCCGCGCCACGCCCGAACGCTCGGGCGACCACCTGGCGGCCGTGGCCGCCGGCTCGGCCGAAGAACGCGCGGCCGCGCAGATGGCGTTGGCGAACGTGCCGCTGCGGCAGTTCCTGAACGAGGCGGTGGTGCCGTATGAAGACGACGAAGTCACGCGGCTGATCATCGATACGCACGATGCGGTCGCGTTCGCGGCGGTGGGCCATCTCACGGTCGGGGCTTTTCGCGAATGGCTGCTGTCGGACGAGGCCGATGGCGAAGCGCTCGCCGCACTCGCTCCCGGCCTCACGCCCGAGATGGCGGCAGCCACCTCGAAGATCATGCGCAATCAAGACCTGATCCAGGTCGCGCGCAAGGTGCATGTGCGCAGCCGCTTTCGCGACACCATCGGCCTGCCCGGGCGACTCTCGACCCGCCTGCAACCGAACCACCCGACCGACGACACGGCCGGCATCGCCGCGAGCCTGCTCGACGGTCTGCTGTACGGCAGCGGCGATGCCGTCATCGGCATCAACCCCGCGACCGACAACGTGCCGCAGGTGATGCGCCTGTTGCAGATGCTCGATGCCGTGATCCGGCGTTACGAGATCCCGACGCAGAGCTGCATCCTTACCCACGTGACGAACACCTTGCAGGCGATCGAACGCGGCGCGCCGGTGGACCTGGTGTTCCAGTCGATCGGCGGCACGCAGGCGACGAACACGAGCTTCGGCATCGACCTCGCGGTACTGGCCGAGGCGCGCGCCGCGGCTTTGTCCTTGAAACGCGGCGCCGACTTCGCAGGAGAGATCGGCGACAACGTCATGTACTTCGAAACCGGCCAGGGCAGCGCCTTGTCGGCCAACGCACACCACGGCTGCGACCAGCAAACGATCGAAGCGCGCGCCTACGCGGTGGCGCGCCACTACAAACCCCTGCTCGTCAACACCGTCGTCGGCTTCATCGGCCCCGAGTATCTGTACGACGGCAAGCAGATCATCCGCGCCGGCCTGGAAGACCACTTCTGCGGCAAGCTGCTCGGCCTGCCGATGGGCTGCGACATCTGCTACACCAACCATGCCGAGGCCGACCAGAACGACATGGACGTGCTGCTCACCGTGCTGGGCGTCGCAGGTTGCAGCTTCATCATGGGCATCCCCGGCTCCGACGACGTGATGCTGAACTACCAGACCACCTCGTTCCACGATGCCTTGTACGCGCGGCGTGTGCTGGGCCTGCGGCCGGCACCCGAGTTCGAGGCCTGGCTGGAACGCATGGACATCTTCGAGCCGAGCGCGAATGCGCGCTTGGCGCGGCACGAGGGCGGCCTGCCGCCGGCCTTCGCACACACGCTACCGAGCCCGGCGCTGCGCTGAAGCCCATGGCCGAGGATAAGAAGCTTCAAGCCGCTGCGGCCTCGTCGGTCGTCGGCAATCCGTGGAGCACGCTGCGACGTTTCACGCCCGCGCGCATTGGCCTCGGGCGCACGGGGGTCAGCCTGCCGACTGCGGCGCAGCTCGACTTCCAGTTGGCACATGCGCAAGCGCGGGATGCCGTGCATCGTCCGCTCGATGTGCAGGCCTTGCGCCAGGACATCGAAGCGCTGGGGCTGGCAAGCGTGGCGCTGCGCAGCGCGGCCACGACGCGTGCGATGTATTTGCAACGGCCCGACCTTGGCCGACAGCTCGGTGCCGAATCGCGCGCGCAACTCGAAGCACTGCAAGTTCAGCGGCATGCGCAAGGCGTGATGAAGCAGGACATCGCCTTCGCGGTGGTCGACGGCCTCTCGGCGCTGGCGGTGCAGCGGCACGCCGCGCCGCTCATTGCCGCGGTGCTTGCAGACGACGCTGCATCAGCATGGACAAAGGCGCCCGTCGCCATCGTCGAACAAGGCCGCGTCGCGCTTGGCGACGAGATCGGCGCCCTGCTCGACAGCCGCATCGTCATCGTGCTGATCGGCGAACGGCCGGGCCTGAGTTCACCCGACAGCCTGGGCATCTATCTCACGTGGGCGCCGCGGCCGGGCCGCAACGATGCCGAGCGCAACTGCATTTCGAACGTGCGGCCCGAAGGCCTGCGCTACGTCGATGCGGCAACCAAGCTGGCCTATCTGCTCGAACAGGCCTTGAGCCGCGAACTGACGGGCGTTGCGTTGAAGGACGAGAGCGCCGCCACCGGCGAAACGCTCACGACGCAGGCGAACTTCCTGTTGGGCGACTCGCCATCAGGTTCATGAAGGCCTGCGCCGCCTCGCGCGGCTGCGCGGCCTGCGTGACGGCACTCACCACCGCAACCCCATCGACACCGCAGGCCCACACCGCGGGCGCCCGCGCGAGCGAGATGCCGCCGATCGCGACGACCGGGTAGCGCGGCTGGTAGCGGCGCGTCCACGCGCGCAGGTTCGCGAGGCCGAGTGAGTCGTAGCGCATCGCCTTCAGCGTGGTCTCGTAGACCGGCCCGAGTGCCACGTAGGATGGTTGCACCGCATGCGCGCGCGCCATTTCGAGCGGCGTGTGGGAGCTGACGCCGAGCCGCAGGCCGGCAACACGCAGCGCGTCGAGATCGGCTGTGTCCAGGTCTTCCTGGCCGAGGTGCACGCCGTAAGCACCGAGTTCCAAAGCCTCACGCCAATGGTCGTTGACGAAGAGTTGCGCATCGCGCACCCCGCGCGCAGCGCTGACCGCGGCGGCGAGTTGCGCACGCACTTCGGCCGCGGGCACCGAGCCCGCCTTGATGCGCAACTGCACGGTGCGCACGCCCCAGTTCAGCAGATGCTCGACCCAGTCCGCCGTCGCGACGACCGGGTAGAAACCGAGCGGCCCGCTCAGCGCGGCGAACGGCTGGGACGCCGGCGCAAGCTCGGCGCTGCGTGCAAGCCATTGCCAGCTCGGAAGGTGATCGCTGCACAGCGCCGCGCACGGGTTTGTGTTCGCACGCCCCGAGCCGATGGACCACGCGTCGGCAATGCCCGCCTGCACCCGCACCCGCGCCTCGGCCGTGGCCTCGAACACATCCCAGCCTTGCGCCAGCATGCCGGCCAGCGCCGCGGAGAACACGCAACCCGTTCCATGCGACGAAGCCGGCAAACGCGGCGCACCGAGTGCCGCACTGCGCTCTTCATCGCAGACCCAATCGATGCTACGCGCGCCGTCACCGTGCCCGCCCTTCATCACCACTGCGCCGCGGCACAGGCCGCGCAGCGCGTGTACTGCTTCGAGTGCATCAGTGACAGGCGCACCGAGCAAACGCGCGGCCTCGGGTCGGTTTGGCGTGATCACATCGGCGTGGCGCATCACCTCGCGCAATGCCGCGAGAAACGCCGCCTCGCCGTCGCCATGCGCGGCTTGCCCGTTCGAGCCCGCAAGCACCGGATCGACGACGACCGGGCAGCGGCGTTCAGCGAGGAACGCCGCGACGTCGCGCGCGGCCGCGGCAGAGCCCAACATGCCGACCTTGATGGCCGCGGGTTCGCCGTCGCGCAGCACGGCTTTCAACGCATCTCGCACGACAGTCGCATCGGTCGGCAGCACCCGCTCCAGCCCGTGCGAGTTCTGCACTGTCAGCGCGGTCACGACACTCGCGCCGCATAAACCCATCGTGCTCCAGGTGGCGAGATCGGCGGTGATGCCGGCGCCGTTGACGGGGTCGTGGCCGGCGATGGTCAGCAGGAAGGCCACCTCAGGCTCCGTGCCAGAACGGTGTGCCGACGGTTGGTGTCGAAGCTTGCGCCGAAACACGCTCTGCAATCGGCACCGCCTCGAACGCCGCCCGCCCCGACTGAACGGCAAGTCCGAAAGCACGCGCCATCCGCACCGGGTCACCGGCTTGTGCCACCGCCGTGTTCAGCAGCACCGCATCGAAGCCCAGCTCCATCACCTGCGCCGCATGCGAGGGTTTGCCGAGACCGGCATCCACCACCAGCACCGCATCCGGCAAACGCTGCCGCAACGTGGCGAGCGCACCCGGGTTGATCGGCCCGCGGCCGGTGCCGATCGGTGCGGCCCAGGGCATGATGGCCGCGCAGCCAGCATCGCGCAGGCGCATCGCCACCACCAGATCGTCGGTCGTGTAGGCGAAGACCTGGAAGCCGTCGCGCGCCAGCACAGTGGCCGCTTCGACGGTGCCAAAGGGGTCGGGTTGCAGCGTGTAGTCGTCGCCGACCACTTCGAGCTTGATCCACGCGGTGTTGAAGATCTCGCGCGCCATGTGAGCGAGCGTGATCGCTTCTTGCGCGCTGTGGCAGCCGGCGGTGTTGGGCAGGATGTGTTTGCCCATCGCGCTGATGCGCTGCCAGAACGTGTTGCCACCACCTTGCTCGGGTTGCAGACGGCGCAGGCCAACGGTTAGCACCTCGGTGCCGCTGGCCTGCACGGCATCGCCCAGGACTTGCAACGACGGGTAGAGCGCGGTGCCGAGCAGCAGGCGACTGCCGAGTTCGACACCGGCAACGGTCCACCTTGAATCGGGTTGTGGGTTCATCGTTTCAACCTCCGGTGATCGGGGTGATGACGTCGATCCGGTCGCCCGGCTGCAAGGCGCGCTCCTGCCACAACGGGCGCGGCACGAACTGCTTGTTGATGGCGCAGGCCATCGCGGCGGCGAGGTCGTAGCCTTGCTGTTCGAGCAGCGTTCGCAAGCTCGGCGCGGCGGTGGCGACCGGGCGGCCGTTGAGAGAAACATCGTAAGTGTCGAGGGTCTTCATGGATCAGCCGGTGATGTTGCGCACGAGCCGGTCCACCAGGGCCGGCGCGCACAGGAAGCCGTGGCGATACAGGCCGTTGAGACGCCACACACCATCACGCTGCACGAGCGCGGGGCAGTTGTCGTCGAGCGTGGGCCGCAGTGCTGCTGCGAGCCGGATGACGCGCGCTTCACCGAAGGCCGGGTGCAGGCTGTAGAGCGCGCTGCCGAGTTCGAGCATCGAACGCAGCGTGGTCGGGCCGGCATCTTCGGATTCGAGTTCGGTCGCGCCGACCACGAAGCGATGGTTCGGCCGTGGCGCGATGTAGAGCTGGTAGCGCGGGTGCATCAGGCGCACTGGTCTTTGCAAGTCGATGCCCGTGCATTCGACCGTGATGACTTCGCCGCGCACGCCGCGCAAGGCGGGCCAGGCCGCGCGGGCGCCGACGCCGCGCGCGTCGATCGTCAGGTCGGCATCGACCACGCCTTGAGCGGTGTGCAGTTGATGAGGCTGCACCGCCTCGACTGCGCAGCGTTCGGTCCAGTGGCCACCGCGCCTATCGATCGCTGCCGCGAGTGCGCTCATCAGTTCGTCGTTGGCAAGTTGCCCCTCACCTTCGAGAAATACGCCCCCGCTGAAACGCCCGGCCAACGCCGGCTCCAGCACCGCCAGTTCCGCTGCATCGACCTGTTGGAGCCGCGCCCGCTGATCCGTCGGCAGCTTGTGCTGCAAGACCTGGGTGAAGCGCGTCAACATCGGCGCATCTGGCGCATGCGCGACGACCAGCGTGCCTTGTTGGCGGAAGTAGACCTCTCGCCCACTGTCCGCCGCCAGCTCGTCGATCCACGCGGGCCACAGCGCCATCGAACGCTGCGCGAGCGCGAACACATCCGCATCGGCCACCGCCAGCTCGGCCAGCGGCGCCAACATCGCCGCGGCCGTCATGGCGGCCGAGTGCGTGTCGTCGCGCGGCGCCGCATCGAACAAGCTCACGCGCCGCCCCGCGCGCAGGCAGCGCCATGCGAGCAGGCGGCCGGCCAGGCCGGCGCCTGCAATCGCGATGTGCGCCCTGTCCATCAAAGGTAGATCTCGCTGCCCCGCTCGCGGAACTCGACCGCCTTGTCGTCGAGCGCGCGCTTGATCTCGATCACCGGCATCGTGCTGCCCGCCGGTGCTTGCGGCGCCGACTCCTTCTGCAAGCGTGCAAAGTCACGCACCTCCTGCGAGATCTTCATCGAGCAGAACTTCGGCCCGCACATCGAGCAGAAGTGCGCCACTTTGGCGTTCTCCTTCGGCAGCGTCTCGTCGTGGTATTTCATCGCCGTATCGGGGTCGATGGCAAGGCGGAACTGGTCTTCCCAGCGGAACTCGAAACGTGCCTTCGAGACCGCGTTGTCCCACATCTGCGCGCCCGCAAAGCCCTTGCCCAGGTCGGCCGCATGCGCGGCGATCTTGTAGGCGATCAGGCCCTGCTTCACGTCGTCGCGATTCGGCAAACCGAGGTGTTCCTTCGGCGTCACGTAGCAGAGCATCGCGGTGCCGTACCAGCCGATGTTGGCCGCGCCCATCGCCGAGGAGATGTGGTCGTAGCCGGGCGAGATGTCGGTGATCAGCGGGCCGAGTGTGTAGAAAGGCGCCTCAAAACAAGCCTCCAGCTGCTTCTCGACGTTTTCCTACACGAGTTGCAGCGGCACGTGGCCGGGGCCTTCGATCATCACCTGCACATCGTGTTTCCAGGCGATCTGCGTCAGCTCGCCGAGCGTGTGC
>JANYJL010000152.1 GCA_025361845.1 Rhizobacter sp. | reverse complement strand
CCTGGAACTGGCTCACGCGCAGCCACGCATAACCCGGCTCGACGACCTTGGAGCGAACGCTCTGGGTGCGGATTTCTTCGCGCGTGATGGTCACCGGGAAGCTGCGGTTCTCGCTCTTGCGGAACAGCGTCAGCATGACCTTGGTGTTGGGCTCGCCGCGCATGCGCTTGACGGCCTGGTCCATCGTCAGGCCCTTGACGGCGGTGTCGTCGATCTTGGTGATGAGGTCGCCGCTTTTGAGGCCGGCGCGGAAGGCCGGTGAGCCTTCGATCGGCGAGACCACCTTGACGAGGCCGTCTTCCATGCCGATCTCGATGCCGACGCCGACAAAGCGGCCGGTCGTGCCTTCGCGGAATTCCTTGAAGGTCTTTTTGTCGAAGTACTGCGAGTGCGGGTCGAGCCCGGCGACCATGCCGCCGATGGCATCGGTGATGAGTTTCTTCTCATCGACCGGCTCGACGTAATCGCTCTTGACCATGCCGAACACGGCGGCGAGTTGTTGCAGCTCTTCGAGCGGCAGGGCGGACACCGAGTTTCGGGCGATCGCCTGCAACTGCATCGTGGTGAGTGCACCGGCCACGGCGCCCAGCGCCAGCCATCCTGTGACCTTGAGTTTGGCACCCATGAAACGACCTTTCAGCGCCACTCAAAAGGTGGCAATCAGACATTGACAAATCAGTATATTCCCGCAAGCCCGGCTTGGAGGCGCGGCTACCGGGGAAAGTTGCACGCGCTGCGAGGCTTTTCCCCGCGCTTGCGGGGTCAGGCGGCGGCGAGTCGTGCGAAGGTGACAACGTGGTCCACCTCGGCACGGATGCCGATCCACTCGCCCAGCTGGTGGTCGTGGTGCGAAGGAACGTGCGCCACCACCTGCTCGCCGCTGGCCAGGCGCAGTGTGTAAAGAAATTCGGAGCCGCGAAACGCCTTGCGTTCGATGCGGGCTTTGACTGGCGCGGCATCGTCGTGGACGATGTCGTCGGCGCGCAGCAGCACGTCGCACAGGCCGCCGGGGTAGGCGCCGGGCAGGGGGCATTCTTCGATGTCGGTCAGGTCGCCGAGGGGGGTGCGCACGATGCTGGTGCTGGCGGATTCCGCCCCGACCCCCGGCACGGCGATGATCTGTGCGGGCGTGAATACGCCGTGGCCGATGAAGTCGGCCACGAAGCGCGTGGCCGGCCGGTGGTAGAGCGTGTAGGCGTCGTCCCACTGTTCGAGTTCGCCCCGGTTCATCACGCCGATCACGTCGCCGACCGCGAAGGCTTCGAGCTGGTCGTGCGTGACGAACAGCGCCGTTGTCGCAGCCTGCTTCAGGATCGCGCGGATTTCCTGGGCCAGGCGTTCGCGCAGGTCGACGTCGAGGCTGGAAAAGGGCTCGTCCAGCAGCAGCAGGCGCGGCGCGGGCGCCAGCGCGCGGGCCAAGGCGATGCGCTGCTGCTGCCCGCCCGACAACTGGTGCGGCGCACGCTTGGCGGCGTGCGCCAGGCCAACCAGATCGAGCACCTCTTGCACGCGCGCCCGGCGCTGCGCGCTGCCCAGGTGGTGGATGCCGAAGGCGACGTTCGCGGCCACGTTCAGGTGCGGGAACAGCTCGTAATCCTGGAACACCATGCCGATGCGGCGCGCCTCGGGCGCGATATGCGTGCCGGTGGCTGCATCGCTGAGCGCCACGCCGTCGATCGCGATGCGCCCCTGGCCGAGCCGCTCCAGGCCGGCCACCGCGCGCAGCAGCGAGGTCTTGCCGCAGCCCGAGGGGCCGATCAGCACGCCGATCTGACCCGGCTGCAAGGACAACGAGACCGACTCGACTGCGGCGCGCGCGGCGGTGGTGCTGGCATAGCGCACCGAGACGTTGTCAAGCTCCAAAAACATCGCCCTATGATATCGGCCCAGCGTCACAAATGAAAATCGTTCGCATCCTGGCCCGGCCAGGCGCGCGCTTTCCGCATTCACCGAACCCGCCGCGTCCCCGAGCCCCTGCATGTTTCGCCTCCTGACGTTCGCCTGCCTGCTGTTGGCCGTGCCGGTGCTCGGTGTGCTCGGTTCCTGGCTCGCGCTCGACGCGGCCGGCATCGAGGCCCTGAGCCGGCAGTTCCACACCGTGCTGCCGGACTACGCGCTGAGCTCGCTGCTGCTCGTGGCGGCGGTGGCGGTCGGCGTGGCCGTGGTCGGCGGCGCCACGGCGGCGCTGGTGTCGCTGTTCGATTTCCCGCTGCGCCGCGTCTTCGAATGGGCCCTGCTGCTGCCGCTGGCGATGCCGGCCTATGTGCTGGCCTACGCCGCCACCGACTTCCTGCAATACAGCGGCCCCTTGCAGCTCGGCCTTCGTGCGCTCACCGGCGCGCAGGGCGCACTCTGGCCCGATGTGCGCAGCCTGTGGGGCGCCTCCGTCTTGTTCGTGTTGTGTCTCTACCCCTACGTCTACCTGCTCACACGCGCCGCGCTGAACGAACGTGGCGTGAAGCTGATGGAAGCGGCGCGTTTGCTCGGCGCCGGCACCGGCCGCCGCGTCCGCGAGGTGGCGCTGCCGCTGGCGCGCCCGGCCATCGCGGCAGGCGTCGCGCTGGCGCTGATGGAAACGCTCGCCGACTACGGCGTCGGCTCGTACTTCGGCCTGCAGACCTTCACGACTGGCATCTACAAAGCCTGGCTGGTGATGAACGACCGCGACGGCGCCGCGCAGCTCGCCTCCCTGCTGCTGGTCGTTGTGGCCGTGCTGCTCGCACTCGAACGCAGCGCGCAGAAGCGCATGCGCTTCGCCAGCACACGCGGTGGTGCGACACACGGCAGCGAGGCGCGCCCGCTGCGCTTGGCCGGCGCGCGTGCGGCACTCGCGGTGGCGGTGTGCGCCGCGCCGGTGCTGCTGGGTTTCGTGCTGCCGGTGCTGGTGCTGCTGCGCCTGCTCTGGCAGGAGGCGGCACTCGGTGATGCCGGCCTGCCGCTCGCCCGCTTCGTCGGCTGGGGCTGGACGAGCTTCAAGCTCGCCGGCGCCGGCGCCTTGCTGGCCACCGCGGTGGCGCTCGCGCTCGGTTTCGCGCTGCGCCTGCGCCCGACCCGGCCGCTGCGCTGGGCGGCCCGTGTGGTCTCGCTCGGCTACGCGCTGCCGGGCGCGGTGATCGCCGTCGGCATCCTGCTGCCGGTCGGCTGGTTGCAGGTGCACGTGCCGCAGGCCGGCACCACGGCGCTCGTCACCGGCACGGTGTTCGGCCTGATGTACGCCTACCTGGTGCGCTTCTCGTCGGTGGCCTTGCAGTCGGTCGAGGCGGGTTATGCGCGCTTGCCGGTGGCCGTGGACGAAACCGCGCGCATGCTCGGCACCTCACGCCGCCGGCTCTTCATGGCGCTGCACTTTCCCTTGCTCAAGCGCGCTTCGTTCGCGGCGCTGATGCTGGTGTTCGTCGACGTGATGAAGGAGCTGCCCGCCACCCTGGTGCTGCGGCCCTTCAACAGCGACACCCTGGCGGTGGTGGCCTACCAGCTAGCGCGTGACGAGCGGCTCGGCGAGGCGGCGCTGCCCTCGCTCGCCATCGTGCTGGTCGGCCTGATCCCGGTGGTGATGCTGTCGCGGGCGATGCGCAGTTGAGCTCAGGCGCGCGCCCGCCGCCCGGGCCGTTCTTCAGTGGTCGACATAGGTGGCCGTGTAGTCGATCTGCGTCTTGAGGGTGTCCGTGTAAGGCCCGGGCGGCATCCCGGCGAGCTTCTTGCGCGCTTCGTCCAGATGGCTTCGGGCATCGAGCTTGTTCCCCGCCGCGAACTCGGACTGGCCCCAGTACATCAGCGTGATCAGGTCGATGCTGTTCACCACGTAGACATTGCGCTCGGGGAACTTGTCCCAGACGCCGAGGGCTTCGCCATACAGGCGCTTGCCTTCCGTGTAGTCGCCCTTGCTGTACAGGTAACCTGCAAAAGCCCGCGCCGCCACGTTGAAGTCGTTCGAGGTCGTGGCCGAGTCCATCGCCCGCCGGTACATCGCCGGCACCTTGCCCATGATGTTCGAGCTGGCGAGCGAGAAGGCGACCGCGAAATACTCGGTCGAGGTGAAGGAGTCCGGGTAGCGGCCGATCAATTCGGCGGCCTGGGTCGACAGCAGGATGTTCTCCTGGTTCAGCATGCCCGACAGCGCCTCGCCCTGCCCGGAGCCCTTGTTCTTCTGCATCAACTCGTAGTTCTCGATCGGCAACTTCGAGAGCCTTTGCAGGATGGCCCGCACATCGCGCCGGTTCGAGCGGATGTCTTCCTGGTGGCTGTTGTAGGCCGAGAACACGGTGGTGCCGAAGGAGAAGCACAAGGCCATGATCGAGATCAGGGTGGGCGGCTTCTTGTACCAGGGCTCCTCGTCCTTGGCCTTGGCGGCCGGGGCCTCTTTCGGGTCAGCCTGCTTCGTTTCGTCTGTGGCCATGGTCACCTCTGCGCATGTGTCGACACCGCCTTGTACGACGGCGCCCGCGCAGAAGCAATCCTCAGGATGAACAACTAGCGGGTTTCGACCTTGCCGTCCGCGTGCCGGGCAAAGCGTGACGGATCGATCCCGTGCACCGGCGCGTTGTCGTCCCAGGGCCAGCCACCGAACTGGGTCCGCTGGTAGTCGGCGAAGGCCTGCTCGATCTCGGCCCGCGTGTTCATCACGAAGGGGCCGTACTGCGCCACCGTCTCGCCGATCGGGCGACCTTGCAGCAGCAGGAATTCGCTCGTCGTGTCGCCGTTGACGAGTTCGACATCGGCCGATGCGCGCAGCTCGATCGCTGCCGCATCGCTCACGGTCTGCCCATCGATGGTGACCTGCGCGCCCTTGAAGAAGTAGAGCCGGCGGCGTGTGCCGGCACCACCTGCGGCGGGCAGGGTCCAGCGTGCGCCGGGCGCCATCTTGAGCGTCCAGATCGCCACGTCGGCGTCGGCCTGCGAGGCCCATGAATCGGGCGGTGGGGAAAGCGGGGCATCGACATCGGCCAGCCGGCCGGCGATGCAGCTCACGTGGGTGGTGGCGCCATCGCTGTCGGTGAACACCTGGTGCGGAATGTTCTCCGACCACAGCATCGTAAAGTGCGGTGCCACCATCTTGCTCTTGGCCGGCAGGTTGAGCCAGATCTGGAACAGCTCCAGCGGGTTGGCCTCGTCACGCTTGAGCAGCGGGAACATCTCCGAGTGCACGATGCCGCGGCCGGCGGTGAGCCACTGCACGTCGCCGCCGCCGAAGCGTGCTGTCGCGCCCAATGAATCGCTGTGGTCGATCAGGCCCTTGCGCACGATTGTCACCGTCTCGAAGCCGCGGTGCGGGTGCGAGGGGAAGCCCGGCACCGTTTCGCCGTGGTACATGCGCCAGCCGTCCTTGCCCGCGAAATCCTGGCCGATGTTGCGGCCGGCGAGCGAGGCATCCGGCCCCATCTGCGCATTGCCCTTCGGGTAGGCGTCGTCGTGGTAGACGCAGAACAGGAACGGGTCGATGGTTTCCCACGGGAACCCGAGCGGCTGAACGCGCAGGATCGCGCTCATTGTTCGACGAACGCCCGCTCGATCACGAAGTCGCCCGGCTCCGAGGTGTTGCCTTCCTTGAAGCCCGAGGCGTGCAGCATGTCCTTCAGGTCGCGCAGCATGCCGGGGCTGCCGCAGATCATCACGCGGTCGTGTTCGGCATTCAGCGGCGGCAGCTTCAGGTCTTCGTAGATCTTGCCGTTGCCCATCAGCTCGGTGATGCGGCCCATGTTGCGGTATGACTCGCGCGTCACGGTCGGGTAATAGAGCAACTGCTCCGAGATCATGTCGCCCAGGAACTCGTGCTGGGGCAGGTGTTCGGTGACGAGGTCGTGGTAGGCCAGCTCGTCCTTCTGGCGCACGCCGTGCACCAGGATCACGCGCTCGAACTTCTCGTACGTTTCCGGGTCACGGATGATGCTCATGAAGGGCGCGAGGCCGGTGCCGGTGGACAGCAGGTACAGGCGCTTGCCCGGCCGCAGGTAGTCGATCACGAGGGTGCCCGTGGGCTTCTTGCCGACGATGATGGTGTCGCCCACCTGCACGTGCTGGAGCTTCGAGGGCAGCGGGCCGTCCGGCACCTTGATGCTGAGGAACTCGAGGTGCTCTTCATGGTTCGGGCTGACGATGCTGTAGGCGCGCAGCAGCGGCTTGCCATTGACCTTCAGCCCGATCATCGTGAAGTGGCCGTTGCGGAACCGCAGCGACATGTCACGCGTCGTCGTGAACGTGAACAGCCGGTCGGTCCAGTGGTGCACGCTCAGCACCTTTTCTTCATTGAATGCACTCATACCCCGGATTATCCGGGCTGCGAACCGGGCCCTTCAGAACGAATGGCCATTTGCATATGCGCCAGGCGGATACACCGCCCGGCGCCGGCCACACGTGCCGTTCAGCGCACCGTCAGCTGGTTGTCGACCGAGGCCACGCCGGTAACGGCTGCGGCCAGCGTCGTGGCGCGTTCCTTCGAGCTGCTGTCGGGCGCGGTGCCTTTCAGCGCGACGCGGCCGTCCTTGGTGTCGACATTGATCTTCAGCGCGCTCAGCGCTTTGTCCTTCGCCAGTTCGGCATTGATGCTGGTCGTGATCGTCGCGTCGCTGACGACCTGCTTGACGGAGTCGGTCGCCTTGGCCGCAGCGTCCTTCACGTCGGCGGCACCGGCCTTGATGTCGGCCTTCACTTCGTCGGCCTTGCGTTCGGTGCTGGCCACGGCGGCGTCGACCTTTTCTCCGGCGGTCTTGTTCGCGTCGCTGCAGGCGGCGAGGCCACCGACGAGCAAGAGGGCGATGGCGGCGGCGGCGTGGGTGGTGGTGCGGTTGATGCTCATGGGTGTTCCTTGGCTGTTGAGGGCACCGATGCGGCGTTTGCGCATCGGCATGGACTCAATTTAGACAGTGGCTGGGATCGGCGCAGTCCGACGTGGCCGCATCGGCTTGTCGGACAAAGGCTTGCAGTTCAGGGTGTCGCGCGCGGTGTGATTTCGACCGCCAGGGCCGCGCCGAGCAGGAAGATCTGGCTCGACCAGTAGACCCAGATCAGGAGTGCTGCGAACGAGCCGGCCGCGCCGAGCGCCGAGGCGGTGGCCGTGGTCGCGATGTACAAGCCGATGCCGTAGCGGCCGAGCATGAACAGGCCGGTGGCCACTGCCGCGCCGATCCAGGCCTGGCGCCAGGGCAGGCGCCGGTCCGGCAACCAACGCAGCAGGCCGGCGAACAGCAGCAGGATGACGGCCGCCGAGCCCACGGTTTCAACCATCGCCAGCGCCGGGGCCAGCACCGGCCAGCGTTGCGTGACCCAGTGCAGCGCGAGCAGCGCGGCCGTCTGCGCCACCAGGGCCACCGACAGCAGGAAGCCGCTGCCGAGCACCACGCCGAGTGCCAGCAGCCGCACTTGCAGGAGCCGCCACCAGGCGAATGGCGCCGGCGGTTCGCCCAGCATCGCTTGCAGGGCCGCGCGCAGTTCGACGAACACGCCGGTCGCGCCCACGAGCGTGGTGCCCAGGGCCAGCCACGAACCGAGCGAGGGCGTCGTTGCGGTGCGGACGGGCGACATGCTGGCACGCGCCATCACGTCGGCGATGGTGCCCGCCTCGCGCGGGCCGATCAGCCGGCCCAGCGCATCCAGCAGCGCCGTCTGCGCGCTCTGGTCGCCGAGCAGCCAGAGCATCACGCTCGTCACCACGACGATCAGGGGCGCGATCGAAAACGCGGCGTAGAACGCGACCGCCGCACCGTGCGCCATGCCGCTGGCGGCCTGGAAACGTTGCAGTGCCGCCCAGGCCACGTGCCAGGGCGCGCGCGGCCGGGCCGACTCGCGCCGGCGCTGCGCATTCAGCGCAGGGATGTCGGGTGCGCTGGACGAATCGGCCACGGTCGTGCTCAGGCTTGCATCAAGCGGGCGAGCCGTTGACCCGAACGCGAATGTTCGGCCACCACCTTCAGCACGACCACCAGGGCCGGCCCGAGGAACAAACCCCAGATGCCCCACAGCGCGCCCCAGAACACCAGGCCGATGAACACCGCCGCCGCGTTCATCTTCGCCGCGCGGCCTTGCAGCCAGGCAGTAACGACGGTGCCGATCACGGTCGAGGTCAGCACCAGCACACCGGCCATGCCGAGCGCCGCGCCGAGGGTGCCGTGGGCCAGAAAGGCTTCGGCCGCACCCAGGCCGGTGAGCACGGCCATGCCGACATACGGCACCACGTGCAGCACGGCGGCGGCGACACCCCAGCTGGCCGCATCGGGCAGGCCACCGACCGTGAAGGCCCCCCACACCACCAGGCCGACGATCACATTGGTGACCAGCAGCACGCCGACGTACAGGCGCACCTGGCGCACGCATTCGAGCAGGGCGTGCTCGGCACGGGCCCGTGCGACCGGTTGAGAACCCCATTGGTCGAGAAAGCGTTCCAGCATTGGCGTGCCACCGGCCAGCACGAAGAAGGCGATGAAGAGGATCAGGGTCAGGTCGCCGGCAAATTTGAGCAGTACGCCCGAGCCGCTCACCGCGGTCTGCTTGAAGGCGACCGTGGCGCCATCGGTGAACGGAGTCGGCCCGGAGGCCGCGGGCGGCGCGGCCGCTGCCGCGTTGTTGCGGACCGTCAGCGTGCCGCTGCGCAGCCGCGCCGAGCCGGTGGTGGCTTCGGCGCTCGCCTTCACGTCGGACCAGCTGCCGGCCGCGCGGTCCAGTTCGCGCAGCGCGTCGCGGACACGCGTGAGCACGGTCGGCGAGCTGGTGTCGGTGTCGGTCAGGCGCTGCGCGGCGAGCGAGATCATCTCGGGCGCACGTTCCGCCACCCGCGCGAGTTGCCCTCCGAACGAGCCGGCCGCGAGGCCGAGCACGCCGAGGAACAGCAGCAGCGCGAGCACGGTGGCCAGTGCCGTGCTGTGCAGCAGGCGGCCGCCGCGCACCACCAGCGGCGCCAGCAGCATCGACAACAACAGGCCGGCGGCCAGCGGAATCAGAAAACGCTGGCCAACCCACAACGCGCCGACGATGGCGAGCGTGGCGAGCACGCGCGCGGCAGCGCTGGAGCGGGGTGCGTCGGGGAGGGCAGCGTCGGCAGTGGGGTCCACGGGGGGCGCGCGCAAAGGTGAGCGGGCCCGAGGTTCATCCGTGAACTTCGGGCCCGCTCGGGGTGGTGTGGGGGGCGTCAAGAAAGCGCTCGGTCAGGCCCAGCTCAGTGGCCGACCTTGTCCTTCTTGAACCAGGCGTCGCTGGCGCGCTTTTCCCATTCGGCGACTTGCCGTTCGGCTTCGTCCTTGGCCACACCGTAGTGTTCCTGGATCTTGCCGGCGAGCTGGTCGCGGCGGCCGGCGATGATGTCGAAGTCATCGTCCGTCAGCTTGCCCCATTGCTCTTGCGTCTTGCCCTTGAGTTGTTTCCAGTTGCCTTCGATGCGGTCCCAGTTCATGGTCGTTTCCTTCAATGATGGTGTGGAGGGTGGGGTCGTTCAGGGGCGAACGGCAATGGCGTTCTTCACCATCTTCACGCCCTTGACATCGCGGGTCAGCGATTCGGCATTCATCTTCTCGGTGTCGTTCTTCGCGAAGCCCGAGAGCATCACGGTGCCGTTAAGCGTCTCGACGCTGATGGCCGAGGCGTCGACCGTCTTGTCCTTGACGAATTTGGCCTTCACGGCGGTGGTGATGGCGCTGTCGTCCACGTAGGCGCCGACGGTTTCCTGGTCACGCGTCACGGCACAGCCGGGCAGGGTGAAGAGGGCGGCAGTGGCGAGGGCGACGGCAAGGGTGGTGGTGCGAATGGTCATGGTGTTCTCCTTCAGGGTTGCGGGGGGTAAATCGGGTGAAGCGGATCAGTCTTCGAGCCAGTCCGCCAACTCGTCGGCGTGCTGTTCTTCGTCTTTCAAGATGCCTTCGAGCAGGCTGCGCGTGGTCGGGTCCTTGTCGCTGACGAGGGCGATCATCTGGCGGTAGCTCTCCACCGCCACACGCTCGGCCTGCAGGTTCGAACGCACCATCGTCTTCAGGTCGGCGGCGTCGTTGTAGCCCGCATGACTGCGGCGGGTGAGCGAGTCGGGCGAGAAGTCCGGCTCACCACCCAACTGCACGATGCGGCGTGCCAGCAAGTCGCCGTGAGCGGCTTCTTCATTGGCATGCACGAGGAATTCTTCGGCGATCTTGGGCGAGGCCAGGCCATGCGCCGTGAAGTGGTGGCGCTTGTAGCGCAGCACGCACACCAGCTCGGTGGCCAGCGCGTCGTTCAGCAACTTGACGATGCTGTCGCGGTAGGGGCCGTAGCTCGGTGTCACGGCGCCATCGGCCAGATGATGTTTGGCTGCTTCGATCGCCTTGATGTCGAGTTCGAGCAGGCTGGGCTTGTCGGTCGGCAGGGTCAGAACGTTGCTGGGGATCTTGTCGCTCATCACGTCTCCTCGGTGTGTGACGAGACTTTAGATTTGCCCCCCGGTCGCGGGCATCGGAGCGTGGCGCAGCGTGTTGTAGGACGGCGCCGCGTCGGCGTGTGGTGCTTTGGCGGCGTGCCTCGGCGCTGGCGCCACCATCACGTGGCGGCTCGCCGGGCCGGCCTCCCCGAGCGTCAGCCAGTCGCCGGCGTGCAGGCTGCGCGCACCGCTCGCGAGGGCCCGCCCGATGTCGGCCGCGGCCCAACTGGCGCAGACGATGAAGGTGTGGATGCGCCCGCCGTGCCGCAGCGTGATCGTCACCTGCGCCCAGTGGTTCGGCAACTGAGGCCGCAGGCAGACACGACCCGCGCGCACGCGCAGGCCGCAGATCGATTCGAGCGCGGCGCGGTGCATCCATGCCGCCGAGCCTGTGTACCAGCTCCAGCCGCCGCGGCCGGCGTAGGGCGCGTGGGTGTACACGTCGCCGGCCATCACGTACGGTTCGAGCTGGTAGGCCGCGGCCTGCCGTGGATGCGCCGAGCGGTGGGCCGGGCTCAGGCGCGTGAAGGTCTGGTAGGCGCCCTCGGCATCGCCCAACGCGGCCTGCGCCATCAGATACCAGACCGCGCCGTGCGAATACTGGCCGCCGTTTTCACGCACACCGGCGGGGTAGGCCTGGATGTAGCCGGCGCTCGGCTCCGCGTTTGCGAGCGGCGGGTCGAGCAGGCGCACCAGGCCATGCTCTTCGTCCACCAGCAAGCGTTCGGCGGAAGCCATCGCGGCGTGTTGTTGCTGCGGGTTGGCGGCACCCGACAACACGCTCCAGGCCTGCGCGATCAGGTCAATGCGGCACTCGGCATTCGTGTGCGAACCGAGCGCCGAGCCCTCGTCGAAGTAGGCGCGCTTGAACCACTCGCCGTCCCAGGCCTCGCCTTGCAGCGCGTTGTGCCAGCCGAGCGCGGCCTGCTCCCAGCGCTGCGCGCGTTCGGCGTCGCCGCGGGCGTGTGCGAGCGGCGCGTAGAC
>JANYJL010000136.1 GCA_025361845.1 Rhizobacter sp. | reverse complement strand
GTGTGTTCGAGCAGGTCGAGCAGGTGCTCATCCTTGCCTGCGGAACCAGCTACTACAGTGGCTCGGTGGCCAAGTACTGGCTCGAATCGATCGCGAAGATCCCAACTTCCGTGGAAGTGGCGAGCGAATACCGATACCGCGAAAGCGTGCCCAACCCGAACACGCTCGTCGTCACCATCACGCAGAGCGGCGAGACTGCCGACACCTTGGCCGCGCTGAAACATGCACGCGCCCTCGGCATGAAGCACACCCTCACGGTGTGCAACGTGAGCACCAGCGCGATGGTGCGTGAATGTGCGCTCGCCTACATCACGCGCGCTGGTGTCGAGGTGGGTGTGGCATCCACCAAGGCCTTCTCGACCCAACTGGTCGGTCTGTTCCTGCTGACGTTGGCCCTCGCGCAAGTGCGTGGCCACCTGAGCGAAGAACAGGAAGCCGAGCACCTGAAGGCGCTGCGCCACTTGCCGGTGGCCGTGCAGTCGGTGCTGGCGCTGGAGCCCCAGGTGATCGCCTGGAGCGAGGAGTTCGCGCGCAAGGAAAACGCGCTCTTCCTCGGCCGCGGGCTGCACTACCCGATTGCGCTGGAAGGTGCGCTGAAGCTCAAGGAGATCAGCTACATCCACGCAGAGGCCTACCCGGCCGGTGAACTGAAGCACGGCCCGCTGGCACTCGTCACGGCCGCAATGCCGGTCGTGACGGTGGCGCCGAACGATGCGCTGCTCGAAAAGCTCAAGAGCAACATCCAGGAAGTGCGTGCCCGCGGTGGCGAGCTGTTCGTGTTCGCCGACAGCGACACGCGCATCACCTCCAGCGAAGGTGTGCATGTGATCCGCATGCCGGAACACTACGGCGCGCTCTCTCCGATCCTGCACGTGATCCCGCTGCAACTGCTGGCGTATCACACCGCCTGCGCACGCGGCACCGACGTGGACAAGCCGCGCAACCTGGCCAAGAGCGTGACGGTCGAATAAGGGGTTCCCCTCTAGAATGTTGCATTGCAGCAAAAAGGGCTTGCGCTGGGGGATTTGAAGACTAATATTGAGTCATGTTGCATTGCAGCAATTTTCTCGAAATCTTCACTCAACCCCCCGGAGCACACCATGCTGAACACTGAACAATTCGCCGCCACCAACAAGGCCAACATCGACGCACTGACGAGCCTGACCGCCAAGGCCTTCGCCGGTTTCGAGCAGCTCGCCGCGCTGAACCTGCAAGTCGTCAAGGCCAGCCTGGGCGAAGCCCAGGAAGCCGGCGCCACCGTGCTGGCCGCCAAGGATCCGCAGGCGCTGATCGCACTGCAAGCGGGTTACCTGCAACCTGCCGCCGACAAGGCGACCGCCTACGGCAAGCAAGTGGTCGGCATCGTCACCAGCCTGAAGGCCGACATCGACAAGCTCGCCGCCGAGCAAGCCGCTTCGGCACAAAGCGCGTTCGCCGCGCTGATCGAAGCCGCTGGCAAGAATGCCCCTGAAGGCATGGGCGACGGCGCTGCGATGTTCAAGTCGGCGATGGCCAGCGCGACCACCGCGTTCGACAGCCTGCAAAAGGCCGGCAAACAAGCCGCCGATGCCGCCACCGCCAACTACGAAGCCGTGACTGGCGCCGTCGCGAAGGCGAGCAAGGCCAAGCGCGGCTGATCGACCCGGAGTCCCGCAGCATGAGTGCCTTGTCGCTCGACCTTCGGGGCGGGCTCGAAGACCTGCTGGGTGACCTCTGGTACGCGCGCAAGCGCGGTGACCTGGGTCGCCTGGCCTTGCTCTCCTACTGCGAGGTGCGGCGCTGGGCCCGCCTTGCGGGTGAAGAGGGCCTGGCCGAGCATTCTTCGGAAATGATCACGCACAGCCCGCACGCCAGCCGCGAGGAGTTCCTCGAACAGGTCGATGAGCTGATCGTCGAACTGGAAGAGGTTCGCCACCGCGTGCCCGACACACTGGGCAGCCGCAACGGCTGAACCCCCTGCGCTGGCCGCCGGCATCCGCCGCCGGCCAGCTGCCGCGCTTCAGAAGAAGCCGGCCTGCTGAGCCCCCGCCAGGATCGATTTGGACAGCTGGTCGAGTTGTTCGTCCGGCTTGTTCGAAGGTGCCGCGGCGGCCCGCCCGGTCCACATCAGGCGGCCGCTCGCCACATCGGTGAAGCGGCCATTCGCGGCATAGCCGATCGACGTGCGGTTGCCCCCGAGTGGCACCGACAGGCCGATGCCGGCGCCCACCCCGCCACCCCCGAACCCGAATCCCCCCAGGCCGATCGACACCGGCGAGCCGCTGCGTGCTTCAGCGGCCGAGACCTGAACCAGCATCACCGCGCCGGCGCCGCCTTCGCGCGCTGCAGCGAGGTAACCCTCGGGCGTGGGCGCGGGCGTTGCGCTCGCCACGAAGGGCTGGGCACCGCGGGCTGTCAACTCGGCGGCGAAGTGGTCTTCGCAGATCTGCTTGAGCGTCAGGTCGGCGGCTTCGCAGGCGACCATCACGCGCGCGCCGCGCAGGGAGACTCCCTTGGATTGCGGGTCGGTCCATTGCGCGTCGAGTTGCGTCGAGGCGCAACCGGCGAGCGCCGCGAGCGCCATCAGCAGCGAGGCGCTGCGGATCGGCCACCGACCTGTGTCGGACCTCGTTGGGGATTTCATTGCAGCCATGCGCGGCCCTCGGTCATCGGTGCAGCGACGCACCGATGCGCGCCATCACCGAATCGATCATGCGCTGGCCAGCCGCCACATGCCGAACGCCGGCCCTTGTGTCGGCAAGGTGACCCAAGCATCGGCATCGGCACGCAGGTTCGTGCTGCCCGCCAAACCGGTGAGTTCCGAGCCGATCACCGCCACCGGTATGCGCACCGGCGCATGGCTCGCACGCGCCGCGTGCACCAGCACGGCTTCGCCCGGCGCTTCGCGCAGGAAGCTCAACGCGTCGTCGGCAATGTTCAGCCAGCGCAGGCCACCGCGTTGCAGCGCGGTGCTGTCGGCGCGCGCTCTGAAGCAGGCGCGTGTGCTCGCGAGACGCACCTTATCCCAGCGCTCCGATTGCGCCCAGGGCATCGGTATGCGCGCGTGCTCCGGCCCCAGCGTGGCCATGCCGATCTCGTCGCCCGCGTAGATCATCGGCACGCCGGGGTAGGCGGCGAGCCATGCCGATGGCCACGTCCACCAGCTTCGGGTACTTTCCGTGCGCATACGGCCGCTGCTGCGGCGGGATCAGCCATTGCCAAAGCGGCCGCGTGAAGGCCGCGTAGTTCATCGTGCCCTGGTAGCCGTCGCCGAGCAGGTCGCGGCTCGCGTCGTGGTTCGATTCGGCTTGCAGAAAGGACTCGGCCGTCGCCTGCGCCATCGTGCGGCGAATCGTTGTCGCCACCTCGTGGCTCAGGTTGATGTCGCAGTGCAGGCCGGTCGTGTTGGCGACGTCGATGCGCCAGGCGTCGAGCGCGTGCGGGCCGAGCCACTTCGCCACCACCGAGCCAGGGCCGTCGTAGAGGCGGCGGCGCAACTCCAGGCTGCGGTGGTCGAAGATCGGCATCTCGGGGATGTTTCACCACGCGTCGTACTTGTGCGGATGTTCCGTGAAGAAGAACTTCGCCTCGGGTGAATTCGCGTCGGCGAGCGCGGCCTGAAACCACTCGTGCGTGTTGCCACCGTGGTTGGTGGTGAGGTCGCCCATCAGGCGCATGCCACGGGCGCGTACCGCGTTGGCCAGGCGCGCCATCGCCGCGTCACCACCGAGCAGCGGATCGACCTGGCCGAAGGTCGATGCGTTGTAGCGGTGGTTCGATTCGGCCGGGAAAAACGGCGTGAGGTAGAGCGTGCCGACCCCGAGCGATGCGATGTGGTCGAGGTGCGCGCCGATGCCGTCGAGGTCGCCACCGTAGAACTGGCGCGGGGTGTCCGGGCCTTCGCCGATGACCGGGTCGTCCCATGCCGCGGGCAGGGCCCAGGGCGGGGCCGGGCGGTCCATCGATTTCGCAAAACGGTCGGGGAAGATCTGGTACATCGTGCCGGTCGCCCAGGCCGGTGGCAGCGCATCGGTGCTGAGGCGAAAGTCCGCTGCATCCGCCACGTCGCGGCTGTGCAGGCCGGTGCCGTTCAGCCACTGGTAGCCATGCGGCCCACCGTCGAGCAAAAAGCGATAGCTGACCACCGGGTTGACGAAGGGCAACTCGGCGCGCAGCCATGCGTCACGCGTGTCTTGCCGGTCTACCGTAACCAGGATGAGTTCGGGTTCACCGTCGTTGATGTCACGCACCCAGGCGCTCGTCACGTCGGTCGTGCGTGGCACCCGCAGCAGCACGTTCACCTTGCCACCGAGCACCGGGTGCGGGTCGGGCACATAGGTTTCCAATCCGTCGTGGTCGGGCTGGGACCAGGCGGCTGCGCTCATTTGGGTCTCTTTCGTTCTGAGCCGGCTGTTGTCGGCGAATTTTGGCATCGGCATCGGCCTGCGTGTAGCGCGCCGTATCGGCCCGGAACCGGGCCCTTTTGCGGCGACCGAGGGCGGTGATCCCTGCCTAGGATCGCGCAGCACCCCATGATTCCCGCAGCCATCCCCGCCACCGAACCCGCGCGCCTGGCCCGCCTGCGCGCGCTGGCCGTGCTCGACACCGAGCCCGAGCCGCTGTTCGATTCGTTCACGCGCCTCGCCGCGCGGGTGTGCGGCGCGCCGATCGCCCTCATCAGCCTGGTCGACCACGAACGCCAGTGGTTCAAGTCCTGCGTCGGCGTGGCGGTGCGCGAGACGCCGCGCGACCTGGCCTTCTGCGCCCACGCCATCCTCGACGAGGCCCTGATGGAAGTGCCCGATGCACGGCTCGATGCACGCTTCGCCGGCAACCCGTTCGTGACCGGCGAGCCCGGGGTTCGCTTCTATGCGGGTGCACCGATCACGATGCCCGGCGGCGAACGCATCGGCAGCTTGTGCGTCGTCGACCACCAGCCGCGCACGCTGGATGCCACGCAGCGCCGCGTGCTCGTCGAGCTGGCGGCTGCGGTGGCGCAGGCGCTGGTGATGCGCGACACCAATTCCCTGAAGGCCGTGGAGCGGGCCCTGCGTGCCAGCCAGACCCTGCTCGACCGCACCGGGCGCATCTCCGGTGTCGGCGGCTGGGAGCTGGACCTCGCCACGCGCGTGCTGCGCTGGACCGACCAGACCTGCCGCATCCACGACCTCGCGCCCGGCCACCAGCCGACGCTCGAAGAGGCGATCCACTACTACACGCCCGAGTCGCGCAGCGTCATCGACCAGGCGGTTCAGGACGGCATGGCGCATGGCCGCGGCTGGGATCTGGAACTGCCGCTCGTCACCGCCACCGGCCGCGCGATCTGGGTGCGCGCCCTCGGCGAAGTGGATTTCGAAGACGGCCGGCCGGTGCGGCTGTTCGGTGCCTTTCAGGACATCACCGCGCGGCGCGAAGCGGCCGCGCAGAGCCTCGCCCTGCAACGCGAACACCTGCTGCGCCAGCAGGCCGAGCGGCATGCCGACGAGTTGAAGCAGTTGCTCGACGAACGCAGCGAGATGCTCGACGTGCTGGCCCACGAAGTGCGCCAGCCGCTGAACAACGCATCTGCCGCCTTGCAGAGTGCCTCGGCCGCGCTGATCGGCAAGGGCGAGGCCGCGGCCACGGCCCGGCTCGACCGCGCGCAGAACGTGATGGGCCAGGTGCTGGCCGGCATCGACAACACCCTCGCCGCGGCGTCCCTGCTGGCCGGCGGCGGCCCGCTGGAGCGCCACGACACCGACATCGACATGCTGATCGGCGTCGTCATCGCCGACATGCCGCAGCCCGAGCGCGCCCGCATCCGCATCGACCGCGCCACGCCCACCCGTACCGCGACGATGGATGTCGGCCTGGTGCGTCTGGCGCTGCGCAACCTGCTGGCGAATGCGCTGAAGTATTCGTCGCCGGGCACGCCGGTGCAATTGCGCGTCGCCGATTCGGACGAACCGCTCGCCCTCGTGCTCGACGTCAGCGATGGTGGCCCGGGCTTCGACGAAGGCCTGGTGCCGCGCCTGTTCGAGCGTGGCGCGCGCGGTCCGCGGGGCGGCAACGGTCTGGGCCTGTACATCGCGCGCCGCGTGATGGACCTGCATGGCGGCCGCATCGAACTCGTGCGCAACGGCGCCGAGGGCAGCACCCTGCGTTTGCTGATTGCGCAGAGCGCGGGCTGAGCGCCCGTTCCCAGCGTTTCAAAGCGCGACCAGCGGCGCCCTGAACTGGTAGCCGATTCTCGATTTCGATTGCAGCGGCACCGGTGTCGGCGTGGCCCGCTCGATGCGTCGGCGCAGGCGGTAGATGGTGGCGTTCAGGCCATCTTCCTGGTCCGGCTGCGCGTCGCGTGCGAGCCGCTGGCGCAGGGTGTCGCGCAGCACCGGCTCGCCATGCGCCGCGAGAAAACATTCCATCACCGCGCAGTCGATCTCGCTCAGCGCCACGCGCGCGCCATCGGGCGCCACCAGCTCGCCGGCGCGCCGGTCGAGCTTCCATGCGGGCAGAGCGGCCTGCGCCTTGCCGGCACGGCGCTGCACCGCTTCGATCGCGAGCGCCACCTGCTCGAACTGCACGGGTTTGACGAGGTGCATGTCGGCCCCCGCCGTGATCACGCTCTTGAACACCTCGGCACCGAGCCGGCCGGAGACGACCAGCAGGCCGGCGTCCGTGCGCTTGCGCAGGATCTTGATGAGCTCCACCCCGTCGACTCCCGGCAGCATCAGGTCGACGACATAGAAGTCGTGGGCGAAGGCGTGCGCGCCGGCCAGCATCTCGTTGCTGTCGGCGTAGACGAAAACCTCGATGCCGAAGTCGCGCAGGTACTGCGCGAGGAACTCGGTGTATTCGGGGTCGTCGTCGATCAGCGCGAGTGTCTTCGGGTGCATGGGTATGGCGGGGGCATTCGACCGGATTACAGCCCGCCAGCGCCTGGCACGAGCGGCCGAGATGCGGCACTTCTCACTGCTACATCGTCGCCACATTGCCGCGTTCGCGCACTTCCGCGAATAAATGATTCAAGTCCGCATTTATGCGGCCGACAACCAAGGCAACAACGGAAGGCAACATGCAACTCATCCCGCTCGAAGTGGTTCGCCACCAGGTGCATGTCGGCGTGCCGCTGCCGTTCAGCGTGCGCCTGGCCGACAGCACCCTGCTGCTGGCGCGCGGCCAGTTGGTCGGCAGCGCCGGGCAGATGCAGTCACTGTTCGAGCGCGGCATGTTCGTCGACATGGCCGAGCTGAAGGCGCCGCCGGCCGCGCTGGCCGACGTGCCGGCCGAACAACTGCCGGGCTTGTGGACGGAGGCGATCGACCGTGTCGGCCGCACCCTGGCCAGCCTGCCCGAAGACGGGCTCGACGAGGCGCTGGACGAGGTGGCGCTGCCCCTCATCGGCCTGATCGCCCGCGACCCGGACCTGGCGATCTTCCAGGTGCTGCGCCAGCATGGCAGCCGCCACGCGCAGTACGGCGTGAACCATTCGATCCACTGTGCGATTGCCGCCTTCCTGACCGCGCAGCGCCTGGGCTGGGACGCGGCGGCGCTGGGGCTGGCCTTCAAGGCGGCCATGACGATGAATGTGTCAATGCTCGAGTTGCAGGGCCAGCTTGCCACCCAGGTGGAGCCGCTCACGCCCGAGCAGCGCGAGCTGATCCGCAGCCACCCGCTGCGCAGTGTCGAGATGCTGCGCCTGGCCGGCATCACCGATGCGGCGTGGTTGCAGGCCATCGCCGAGCACCACGAAACTCCGGTCGGCAGCGGTTACCCGGCCGGTGTGGCGGCGGCGAGCCCGCTGGCCTCGCTGCTGCACCAGTCCGACGTCTACACCGACAAGCTCAGCCCGCGCCAGAGCCGCGAGGGTTTGACGGCCGACGCGGCCGCGCGTGGCCTGTTCGCCAGCCACCCGCCGCTGGAAGACCGCATTCGCGCGCTGC
>JANYJL010000068.1 GCA_025361845.1 Rhizobacter sp. | reverse complement strand
TGGCGACCGGAAAACTGGTTGGTGAAGGATTTGACCACCCGCCGCTGGATACCCTGGTGCTGGCCATGCCCGTTTCCTGGAAGGGCACCTTGCAGCAGTACGCGGGTCGCCTACACCGAGAGCACGCAAGCAAAGCCGACGTGCGGATCATCGACTTCGTTGACACCGGCCACACGGCGCTGCTGCGGATGTGGGAGAAGCGCCAGCGCGGCTATCGCGCGATGGGCTATCGAGTGGGCCTTGATGCGAGCGATGGACTGGCCTCGGTGGGGGACGTTGAGGTGCCCGGTCTCGTACCATCTGAGCAACTCTTTGTCGGACAAGAGGCGGCTGCGGGCGCGGCCAACGGTTTGGGGCCATGAACAGGGCCATCTGTCAAGGGCGTGTCAACGCACATCAAGTGTTCATGCGGCCTGGCAGCCGATTGGGAAGTGATGATCGACAACATGTGAGCGCGTTCCAGCCCGACCCGGCACGCGCTTGTTCGTGCGTGTCAGGGCGTGATGCCCTGGCCTCGCGCCAGGCAGCGCAGCAGCGCGGCGCGGAAAGCCTGGAGATCGAGCGGTTTGCTGAGGTGCTCGTCCATGCCGGCTTCCAGGCAGCGCTTGCGGTCGTCGTCGAAGGCATTGGCTGTCATCGCCACGATGGGCAGCGCCTGCCTGTCCGGCCGTTGCCGGATCAGCCGCGTCGCTTGCAGCCCGTCCATCACGGGCATGTGCACGTCCATCAGCACGAGCGCATAGTCGCCCGCGATCGCGTAGGCGACAGCCGCGGCGCCGCTGTCGACCACATCGACCTCGAAGCCCAGTTGCATCAAGGTTTCCGAGGTGACGAGTTGGTTGACGGGTTCGTCTTCGGCCAGCAGCACCTTCAGTCCCTTGAACGCGTCCATCGACAGGGCGGGCGGGGTTAAAGGCAGCGCGGGCAGCGGCGCAAACCCGCTCGGCTCGGCCAGGCCGTTGCGCAACACGGCGGTCATCCAGAACGTGCTGCCTGCGCCCGCGACGCTCACCACGCCCACCTCGCCCTGCATCAGCGCGGCCAGGCGACGTGCGATGGCCAGGCCCAGCCCGGTGCCGCCGAACTCGCGCGCGACGGCGTTGTCGGCCTGCGTGAAGGACTGGAACAGGCGTTGCTGCTGCTCGGTCGTCATGCCGATGCCGCTGTCCTGCACCTCGATGCGCAGCCGCGTCTGATCTGCGCCAACGCCCGCACCCGCCGCGGCCAGGCTGGCGCGCACAGCCACCGCGCCTGTGGCGGTGAACTTGATCGCATTGCTCAGAAAGTTGAGCACGATCTGCTCCAGCCGCAAGGCATCGCCACGCAGCCAGGAAGGCAGTTGCGCGGCGATCTCCAGCGTGACCACCAACCCCTTCGCGGCGGCGCGCTCCTGCATCATGTCGACCGCATGCGTGAGCACCTGGCGCAGTGAGAAGCTGGCCTCCTCCAAGTCGAGCTGCCCGGCCTCGATCTTCGACAGGTCGAGCACGTCGTTCACGATGCGCAGCAGGTGGTGCGCCGCCTGCTGCAGCTTGCCCAGGTAGTCGAGCGGCTTGTCTTCGTTCAACTGCGGGCGCAGCAGCCGCGCCATGCCGATGATGGCGCTCAGCGGCGTGCGGATCTCGTGGCTCATGGTGGCCAGGAAGCCACTCTTCGCGAGGTTCGCCGCATCGGCCGCATCGCGCGCCACGGACAAGGCCTCGTTGACATGCGCCAGCTCTTCGGTGCGCACGGCCACCTGTTCCTCCAGATGGTCGCGGTAGTGCGCGACACTGGCTTCCTGCTGCTTGCGCTCGGTGATCTCGCGCACGATGCTGCAGGTCTTCTGCAAGCCGGCACGGTCGACGTAGACCGCGCTGCTGCTCTCGCCCTCGAAGCGGCTGCCGTCGCCACGCACGAAAGTCAACTCGCCGCGCCATTTGCCGGTGGACTTGCGCTCCAGCAGAGCGGGTGCCAGCCGCGGATCGCTCATGTCGAGCACGCTGTTGCGCGGTGCGCCCGCCAGTTCGGCCG
This sequence comes from Rhizobacter sp., assembly GCA_025361845.1. GTDB lineage: Bacteria > Pseudomonadota > Gammaproteobacteria > Burkholderiales > Burkholderiaceae_C > JANYJL01. The sequence continues at coordinate 892 of JANYJL010000068.1, read as the reverse complement.
CGCTGCGCCGAAACATCCGGCAAGCCGAAGGGTTGGCGACGACGATGCCGCCGTCGGGCAGGGTCACCAGGATCGCGTCGTCGGCGTTCTCGAAGAAGGCGCGGAACAACTCTTCGCTTTCGCGCAGCGCAAATTCGGCTTGTTTGCGCTCGGTGACGTTCTCGTGCGCGATCACGACCCGCGGCGGGCCGTCGCCGGTAAAGCGTGTCACGCGCGCGTTGAACCAGCGCCGCGTTTCGGGCGAGTGGCAGGCGTATTCGAGCTCGAACTCGGGCATGTCGCCGCGCACCACGGCGCGCACGCCGGCCGCCATGACATGCGCATCCTGCGAGTCGGCATGCACCGCATCGCAAACGGCCAGGTAATTGGCGCCTTCGAAGGCGCGCTGCCCGAGCGCGCCGTTGGCGTCGGCAAAGTTGCGCCAGGCGCGGTTCACGGCCACGATCTCGCCGCCCGCGTCGACGATGGCCATGTGTGCTGTCAGCGCATCGACGGTGCTGCGCGCCAGGCTGTCCGACGCCCGCACGGCCACTTCGGCACGCCGGCGTTCGGTGATGTCGCGCGCCACCGCCAGCACCGACACGATCTGGCCGTCGGGACCGTGTTCAGGGGTGAGCCGGGTCTCGAAACATGGGCGCTCGCCCGCCTGTGCGCGCGGGCGCTCGACATCGAATTCGATCGTCTGCCGCGCACCGCCGGCCACCAGCTTCTGCAAGGCATCGCGAAACCGCCCCAGCAGATCGACGGGCACGCCGAGTTCGGCATGCGTCTTGCCGATGAAGAACGCGGCCGGCTTGCCACTCACCGCTTCGATGCTCGGGCTGGCATACAGATAGCGCCCGTCGCGGTCGAAGCGCGCCACCACGTCGGGGATGTTGGCCGCCAGCGAGCG
>JANYJL010000385.1 GCA_025361845.1 Rhizobacter sp. | reverse complement strand
CGGCATGCACGAGCTGATCCTCGGTGGCCCGCGCAGCGGAAAGTCGCGCTGCGCCGAGTTGCGCGCGGCGGCCTGGCTGGCGCAGCCGGGCCACACAGCCCTGCTGCTGGCCACCGCGCTGCCGGGTGACGACGAGATGCGCTTGCGCATTGCGCGCCACCGGCGCGACCGCGCCGATCAGGTGCCCGCTCTCGGCCTGGTCGAAGTGCCGCGCCAGTTGGCTCAGGCCGTGCGCGATCACAGCGCCGCGCACTGCCTGTTGGTGGTCGACTGCCTGACGATGTGGCTGGCCAATCTGCTGATGCCGTTGCAAGGCGGCACCCTCGACGAAGGTGTGTGGGCGGCGCGCCGTGCGGCCTTGTGCGATGCCTTGTTCGAGGCGCCGGGGCCCGTGCTGCTGGTGTCGAACGAGATCGGTCTCGGCATCGCGCCGCTCACGCCCGAGGCGCGCCGTTATGTCGATGAACTCGGGCGCCTGCACCAGGTGATTGCAGCGCTCTGCGCGAACGTGACGCTGATGGTGGCCGGCATCGAAATGCCCGTGAAGCGGAGTGCGGCGTGAGTGGCCTGCGCGCGTGGCTGTTGCTTGTCGCGGCTCCGCTCGTTGCCGCATTGTTCGCGGCGACGCCGGCCCGCGCTCAGATCGTGCTGCACGACGACCGTGGCAGCGTGGTCACCCTGGCCGCTCCACCGCAGCGTGTGATCAGCCTGCTGCCGTCGCTGACCGAATTCCTGTGCGCGCTCGGCGCCTGCACGCGCCTGGTCGGTACCGATCGTTATTCCGATTTCCCCGAGTCCGTGCGCCCACTGCCCAAGCTCGGCGGGCTCGAAGACGCGCAGGTCGAACGCATCGTCGCGCTGCGGCCCGACGTGGTGCTGGCCGCGCCGTCCGCGCGTGTCATCGAACGCCTGGAGACGCTCGGCCTGAAGGTGCTGGTGCTCGAATCGCGCAACCAGGCCGACCTGCGCCACACGCTCGACTTGCTGGCGCAGATGCTCGGCGAGCCCGCGCGTGCCCAGGCGCTGTGGGCGCGCATCGACGCCGAGACGCGTGCCGCCGCGGCCCAGGTGCCGGCGGCGCTGCGCGGCCGACGGGTTTATTTCGAGGTCGATGCCACGCCGTATGCCGCAGGTGCAGGCTCCTTCATCGGCGAGACCTTGCGCCAGCTCGGCCTCGGCAACGTGGTGCCGCCCGAGCTCGGCCCCTTCCCCAAGCTCAACCCCGAATTCGTCGTGCGCGCCCAGCCCGATGTGGTGATGGCGCCGGCGCGCAACCTCGCCGAGATGCCGAAGCGCCCGGGCTGGGCGCGTTTGATCGCCTTGCAGAAACACCAGGTCTGCGGCTTCGACTCAGCACGCTACGAGTTGCTCACGCGCCCCGGCCCGCGTTTGGGCGAAGCGGCCCAGGTGCTGGCCGACTGCCTCGCCCAGTTGCCCGTGCGATGAGCTTCGTTCCCACCGCCCCAGGCCAGCGCCGGCAACTCGGCATCGCGCTCGCATTGCTGTCCCTGCTGCTCTGCGTCGCCGGGTTGGCGGCGGGCAGCGAAGGCTGGGCCTTGGGCGATGTGATCGCTGCGGGTTTCGGTGGCGGATCAGGCAGCGACGCCGGCCTCGTCGTCGGCCAGATCCGCGCACCGCGCACGCTCGGTGCGTGGCTCACTGGTGCCTTGCTCGGCCTGGCGGGCGCGGTGGCGCAAGGCCTGTTCCGCAACCCGCTGGCCGACCCCTTCCTGCTCGGCTCCGCGGCCGGTGCTTCGTTCGCGGTGACCGTGGTGCTGGCCGCCGGCGGAGTCGTCGCGCAAAGTCTCGGCATCGATGCCGCGGGCTGGCTGGCGCAATTGGGCCTCGTCGGCGCGGCTTGTGTCGGCGCGATGGGCGGCGTGCTGCTCACGCTCGTGCTGGCACGCGGCGCGCAGCAGACCACGCGCTTGCTGCTGGCCGGCGTGGTGGTTGGCGTGGTGCTCTCCGCGTTGGGTGATGTGCTCACCACCGCTGCACCCGAAGCCCTGCGCGGGCGCCAAGTGTTCATGCTCGGCAGCACCGGCTTCCTCGGTTGGACCAGTGTCGCCCTGCTCGCACTCGGCCTGGCTGCGACGGCGCCCTTGGCCTGGCGCCTGGCCCGTGTGCTGGATGCGCTGACCCTCGGCGAAGACAGCGCGCGCAGCCTCGGCCTCGCGCTGCCGCGGCTGCGCATGGTGCTCGTCGCGGTGCTGGCGCTGGCCACCGGCCTGGCGGTTTCGCAGGCCGGGCTGGTGGCCTTTGTCGGCCTCGTCGCACCGCACCTGGTGCGCCGCTTTGCGCCATCGCCGCACGGCTACACCCTGCTCGCGAGTGCGGCCACCGGCGGTGTGCTGCTGCTCGCGGCCGATGTGCTGGCGCGCACCCTGATCGCGCCGCAGGAGTTGCCGGTGGGTGTGTTGACGGCGTTGCTCGGCGGCAGCTATCTGCTGTGGTTGCTGCACCGGCGGGGTGTGGCATGACGACCGTGCAACTCACTGCTGCCGCGCTGCGCGTCGAACTCGGCGGCGTGCCGGTGCTGAACGGTGTGTCGCTCGATCTGCGGCCGGGCTGGACGGCCATCGTCGGCCGCAACGGAGCCGGCAAGTCGACACTGCTGCGCGCGCTCGGCGGCTTGCTGCCCATCGTCGGCGGCGCGGTGCAACTGGCGGGCCGACCGCTGCACGATTGGACGCCGCGCGAACGCGGCCAGCGCATCGCCTGGCTCGCCCAGCAAGGCGAATCGCAGGGCGAGCTGACGGTGCGTGAGGTCGTCGCCCTCGGCCGCTTGCCGCACCTGGGTTTGCTCGGCGCGGCGAGCGCGGCCGACGAGGCGATCGTCGACGCCGCCTTGCGCGCGACCGAGTGCGACGCCTGGCCGCAGCGTCGCCTGCAGGAGCTCTCGGGTGGCGAACGCCAGCGGGTGCTGCTCGCGCGCGTGCTGGCCGTGCGGGCGCCGGTGTTGTTGCTCGATGAACCCACCACCCACCTCGACCCGCCGCACCAGGTGGCCCTGGTCAAACTGCTCGGCACCTTGGCGCGCGAACACACTGTGGTCAGCGTGCTGCACGATCTGCCGCTGGCCCTGCGCGCCGACCGCCTCGTGGTGCTGCACGAGGGCCGTGTGCAGGCGCAAGGTGCGCACGACGATCCGATGGTGCACGCCGCCTTGGTGGCGGTGTTCGAAGGCGCCATCCGCATCGAACGCATGGGCACGCGCTTTTACGCCTTGCCCGATCTGGGAGATTGAATGACGACGAACTTGCCGACCGACGATGCCACGCTCGAACAGCGTGTGCGCCAGCGCCTCGACCACTTGACCAAACCCGTCGGCTCGCTTGGCCGCCTCGAAACTCTCGCCTTGCAGATCGCGCTGATCCAGCGCTGCGAGCGGCCGCAGTTGATCGAGCCGCAGATGCTGGTCTTCGCCGGCGACCATGGCCTGGCGGCGCGCGGGGTGTCGGCCTACCCGAGCGACGTGACCTGGCAGATGGTCGAGAACTTCCTCGCCGGAGGCGCCGCTGTCAGCGTGCTGGCGCGCCAGCACGGCATCGCATTGACCGTGGTCGACGCGGGCGTGCGGCACCCGTTCGCCCCGCGGCCTGGCCTGCTCGATCGCAAGATCGCGATGGGCACGGCCGATGCATCGCTCGGCCCGGCCATGAGCGCCGAGCAATGTCGGCGCGCCATCGACGCCGGCCAGGCCGTGCTGCGTGAACGGCCCGGCAACGTGGTGCTGCTCGGCGAGATGGGCATCGGCAACACCTCGGCCGCGTCCCTGCTGATGGCGCGGCTCATGAACGCGGACATCGGCCTGTGTGTCGGCCGCGGCACCGGGCTCGACGACGCCGGCCTCGCGCACAAGCTCGGCGTGCTGTCGGCGGTCTTGCAGCACCACGCCGCGGCGCAGGAAGCTTTGCAGGTGCTCGCTGCCTTCGGTGGTTTCGAGATCGCGATGCTGGTCGGTGCGCTGCTGCAAGCGGCCCATGAACGGCGCGTCATCGTGGTCGATGGATTCATCGTCGGCGCGGCCGTGCTGGTGGCCGCGCGGCTGGCGCCTGAGGTGCTGGCCTGCTGCGTGTTCGCGCACCGCTCGGGTGAGGCGGGGCATGCGCTGCTGCTCGGGCACCTGGGCGCGTTGCCCTTGCTCGACCTGGGCTTGCGCCTGGGCGAAGGCTCGGGCGCGGCGCTCGCATGGCCGCTGCTGACAAGTGCCGTGATGCTGATGAACGAGATGGCGAGTTTCGAGTCGGCCGGCGTGTCGACACGAGACGCTTGAGCGGCGCAGACCGACGTTATCCACGAACTGCGCCTGTTCTTCATCGCGCTGCAATTCCTGACGCGTGTGCCGGTGCCGCGCTGGGTCGGCTTCGAGTCGGACTGGTTGAACCAGAGTGCGCGCCACTTTCCGTTGGTCGGCCTGTGTGTCGGCGGGGTCGCCGCGGCGGTGCTGTGGGCCGGGCATGCGCTGCTGGCGCCAGCCGTCGCGGTCGGCCTGTCGATGGCGGCGACGCTGCTCGTGACCGGCGGTTTTCATGAAGACGGTTTTGCCGACACCTGCGACGGCCTGGGCGGGCAGGTGAGCCGCGAACGTGCGCTGGAAATCATGAAGGATTCGCGCATCGGCGCTTACGGCGCGATGGGCCTGGTGCTGATGCTCGGCCTGAAGGCCGCGACCCTGGCCGCCTTGCCGCTCGTCTGGGCGCTGCCCGCGCTGCTGTTCGCCCACACCGCGAGCCGCGGCGCGGCGGTCTGGCTGATCCGCCTGCTGCCCTACGCGGGCGACATCGCGCATGCCAAGGCCAAGCCGCTTGCGCAGCGGGTGTCGGCGGCGGGTGTTGCGGTGGCCACCGGCTGGGCCGTGGCACTGGCCGCGGCGCTGTGGGTCTGGCAGCCGCGTCTGGCCTTGCCGCTGGCCGTGAGCGCGGTGCTCGTGGCCTTGGGCACGGCCTGGTGCGCGCGCTGGCTGCGCCGGCGCCTGGGCGGCACCACCGGCGACACCCTCGGCGCCGCTCAGCAGATCACCGAATTGCTCGCGCTGCTGGGCTGGCTGGCCGCGGCGCGCTGGGGTGCCGGCTCAGCTGCGATCGTCGGGATCGTCGGCGCCCCAATCGGTCAGGCGGGTTAGGGACGGGGGCATCGGAGGCGCGGGCAGCTTCGGCGTGAACGGGCCGCTGCCGCTGCTCTCCCACAGCGCACCTGGAGCGGTGTCGATGTTGGCGGTGGCCGCGCGCATCAGCGTGAGGCTGGCGCGCGAGCCGATCTGACGCAGCAACTGCAATTGCCGCTGCGTCCAGGCGACCGGCGCGCCGACCTGCTCGCAGCTGAAGATGCCGAAGGGCACGCCATTGACGGAGAAGCAGACGTCCAGCAGCGAGTGGATGTTCAGCGGAGCGAGGTAGTCGCGCAGGAAGGACACGGTCGCCGGGTCGGTCTGCGCGTTAGGCGAGACCACACAATCGTCGCGCAGCAGGGTCTCGAAATAGGCGCCGTCCTCGGCGTAGGCGATGTCCTCCGCCTGGACCATCAGGTCGACCGCAGCGTCGTACATGGCGATGCAGCGCAGCAACCGGCCTTCGTCGGCGTCCACGAACATCCACACGCCGGCCCGCGAACAGCCGATCAGTTCGGCCAGCCGGCGGGTGAAACGTTCGAAGAACTGCGGGCCGTCGATTTCGCCGCGTTCGAGCAGGCCGCACAGGGCCAGGATGTCATGGGGGTCGGGCATCGCCCGATTCTGGGCAGGGCGAGGCCGCGGCGCTACTGCAAGGTCTTACAGCTACCCCGGGAATCGGGCCTGGGCGCCGCGGGGCCGCGAGTCGCACCAGGCGGCCACGCCGCACTGCCCGCAGCGCGGTGTGCGCGCCACGCACACGTAGCGCCCGTGCAGGATCAGCCAGTGGTGTGCATCCACCAGAAACTCGGCCGGCACACGCTTCAGCAGGCCCAGCTCCACCGCCAGCGGGTCCTTGCCCGGCGCCAGCCCGGTGCGGTTGGCAACACGGAAGATGTGCGTGTCCACCGCCATCGTGGCCTCGCCGAAGGCGACGTTCAGAACCACGTTGGCGGTCTTGCGGCCCACGCCGGGCAGGGCCTGCAGGGCCTCGCGGCTGCGCGGAACCTGGCCGGCGTGCTGCTCGATCAGGATGCGGCAGGTGGCGATCAGGTGGCGCGCCTTGCTGCGGAACAGGCCGATGGTCTTGATGTGTTCGGCCAGGCCCGCCTCCCCGAGCGCGAGGATCTGCGCGGGGGTGTTGGCGATCGGGAACAGCCGCCGCGTCGCCTTGTTCACGCCCACGTCGGTGGCCTGGGCCGAGAGCAGCACCGCCGCCAGCAATTCGAACACGCTGGTGTACTCCAACTCGGTCTGCGGTTGCGGGTTGGCGGCCTTGAGTGTGGCGAAGAAGGGCGCGATGTCGGCTGTTTTCATGGGCCTTCCTTGCGCAGCCGGGCGCGTTCCAACGCCGCTTCGATCACGGCGCGTTTGGCCTGCAGATCGTCCGGGTCGGTCAACTTGCTGGCGCTGGCGACATCGGCGAGTTTGGATTGCGCCTTGGCGGCGAGGCGCTCGGCGTGCTCGGTGCTGTCCCGCTCAATCCGAAACTGGCGGAAGGCGTAGCGTTCGCGCGCTTGATCCGCCTGCGCTGCGCTCCAGGCGGCCCAGCCGCTGCGCCCCGGCGTGGCGTCGATCATCGCGATGCAGTCGACCGGGCAGACCGGCAGGCACAGCTCGCAGCCAGTGCACAGCGCGGTGATGACGGTGTGCATCGACTTCGGCCCGCCGACGATACAGTCGACCGGGCAGGCCTTGATGCACAGGGTGCAGCCGATGCACCAGGCTTCGTCGATCAGGGCCCGGCGCAGCGGGCCTTCGTTGCCGTGGGTCGGGTTCAGCGGCAACGCCGCGCGCTGGGTGAGGGCCGCGAGCCGCGCCACGCCTTCTGCGCCGCCGGGCGGGCACTGGTTGATATCTGCCTCGCCTGCCGCGATGGCCGCCGCGTAGGCCCGGCAGTCCGGGTAACCGCAGCGTGTGCACTGAGTTTGCGGCAGGGCATCGAGAAGCTGATCGGCGAGGGCGGCGGTGGCTGTTGTCACCGCCGGATTATCGCTAGGCCTTGCGGGCGGACTTCATCGACAAGGCCTTCTTGACGACGGCCACTTTCGGCTTCTTCACCGCGACTGCATTGCGCGCCGCCGGTCGTTTGCTGGCTGCCGCGGCGACGGCTTGGCGCGGTGCCGCCAATTTCTTCAACGGCTTGGCTTCCGGCTGCTGGTGGCTGGCGATGAAATCGCGCACCTGCGGGTAGACCTTCTCGCGCCAGCGGCGGCCCGAGAAGATGCCGTAGTGGCCGGCGCCCGCCACGTCGTAGTGGAACTGGCGCTCGCGCGGAATGCCGGTGCACAGGCCGTGCGCAGCGCGGGTCTGGCCGGCGCCGGAAATATCGTCCAGTTCGCCTTCGATCGTCAGCAGCGCGGTGGTCTTGATGTCTTGCGGCTGGACGAGCTGGCCCTTCACGCGCCAGGTGCCGTTGACGAGTGCGAAGTCCTGGAACACGGTCTTGATGGTGTCGAGGTAGTACTCGGCCGGCATGTCGAGCACGGCGTTGTACTCGTCGTAGAAGTCGCGGTGGAACTCGGCATTGCCATCGTCACCGCGCATCAGGTCGAGGAAGTAGTCGTAGTGCGACTTCAGGTGCCGGTCCGGGTTCATCGCGATGAACCCGGTGTGCTGCAGGAAGCCGGGATAGACACGCCGGCCATTGCCCGGGTAGTTGACCGGCACGCGGTAAATCACGTTGTGCTCGAACCACTCGTGCGGCTTGTTGGTCGCCAGGTTGTTCACCGCCGTCGGCGATCGGCGGGCGTCGATCGGGCCGCCCATCATCGTCATCGTGCGCGGGGTGGCTTCGCCCTGGCTCGCCATCAGCGAGATGGCAGCGAGCACCGGCACAGTCGGCTGGCACACCGAGATCACGTTCACCTCGGGGCCGATGTGGCGGATGAACTCCTGCACGTAGGCGACGTAGTCGTCCAGGTGGAAGGGGCCGGCGCTGGCGGGCACCATGCGGGCATCGGTCCAGTCGGTGATGAAGACCTTGTGGTCCTTCAGCAGCTCGCGCACGGTTTCGCGCAGCAGGGTCGAGTGGTGGCCCGACAGCGGCGCCACCACCAGCACCGTCGGGTGCGCCTTCATGTGGCCGAGTGTGTGCAGGTTGTCGGTGAAACGCTTGAAGCGCAGCAGGCGGCAGAAGGGCTTCTCGATCGCCACCTGCTGCTGAACGGCCACGTCGGTGCCGTCGATGCTGACCGAGTGGATGTTGAACTCGGGCTTCTCGTATTCCTTGGCCAGCCGGTGCATCAGGTCCAGGCCCGCCGAGACGCGCGTGGCCATCGGCGTGTGCGTGAACGGCGAGAGCGGGTGGTTGTAGAGCTTGGAAGACGCACTCGCGAATTCCGAGAACGGGCTCAACAGCGCGCGTTGCGCTTCATAGTATTGATACAGCATGTCTCGTTGCCTCGGTTTCTGGGTCAGTCAATGGACATGGCGCAAAGCCGCGTGCGTCGTGACGACATCGCCGACGATAGTTTGTGCGGTGCAGCAATTGTAGAGAGATTGCCCCATCTTGACGCCGCGCACCAACAGCTGACCGTTTCAAATCGGCACCGGAATGGCCGCAAACCGCACCGGAATGCAGCAAAACTGGACAGGCGGTCGGCTGAGCGGCCTGCCCGCTTCAGCTCACCTTGGCGATCGCACTGACCACGGCGTCGATGTTGTGGAGATTGAGCGCCGCCACGCAGATGCGCCCCGAATCGACACCGTAGATGCCGAACTCGCTGCGCAGGCGCTGCATCTGCTCCTTGCCGAGGCCCGAGTAGCTGAACATGCCGACCTGGCGGGTGATGAAGCTCATGTCCTGCTTCACGCCTGCGGCCTTCAGCCTGTCTTGCAGGGCCACGCGCATCTGCTTGATGCGCACGCGCATGCCGGCGAGTTCGTCCTCCCACATCGCGCGCAGCGCGGGCGTGGTGAGCACGAGGGCGACGACTTGGGCGCCGTGGATCGGCGGGTTGGAGTAGTTGGTGCGGATCACGCGCTTCAGCTGGCTGAGCACGCGCTCGGCTTCGTCCTTCGACTCGCAGACCACGCTGAGCGCGCCGACGCGTTCGCCGTAGAGCGAGAAACTCTTCGAGAACGAGGTCGAGACGAAGAAGTCCATGCCCGATTCGATGAACAGGCCGACGACCGCGCCGTCTTCCGCGATGCCTTCACCGAAGCCTTGATAGGCCATGTCGAGGAAGGGCACCAGCTCGCGTGCCTTGACGGCGGCGATCACCTGTTGCCACTGCGCCAGCGTGATGTCGTAGCCGGTCGGGTTATGGCAGCAGGCGTGCAGGACGGCGATGCTGCCGGTGGCAGCACTGTTCAGCGCGGCGAGCATGGCGTCGAAGTTCACACCCCGGCGCGCCGCGTCGTAGTACGGGTACTGGCCGACGACGAAGCCGGCGCTTTCGAACAGCGCGCGGTGGTTTTCCCAGCTCGGGTCGCTGATCAGCACCCGGGCGTTCGGGTTCAGGCGCTTGAGGAAGTCCGCGCCGAGCTTGAGGCCGCCAGTGCCGCCGAGGGCTTGCACGGTGGCGATGCGGCCGGCCTTCACGACGGCGCTGTCGGCGCCGAAGACCAGGCCTTGCACGGCCTTGTCGTAGGCGGCGATGCCGTCGATCGGCAGGTAACCGCGCGCCTTGGGTGCTTCCATCATCAGGCGTTCGGCTTCCTGCACGCACTTCAGGAGCGGCAATTTGCCGTTTTCGTCGAAGTACACGCCGACGCCCAGGTTCACCTTGGCGGTGTTCGGATCGGCGGCGAATTGTTCGTTCAGGCCGAGGATGGGGTCGCGCGGGGCCAGTTCGACAGTGGCAAAGAGCGAGCGGGCGGGCGAAGACATGGTCAGTCCTTGTCAGTGGAGCGGCAGAGGGTTTTCCGTTACGCTGTTCGGTTGCTTCACGCCGTCGTGAAGCGGTAACGAACCGGAATTTTATCTGCGATGACTTCTACCAGCGCTGAGCTTTCTGATGTGATGAGCGCGGATGCGGCGCAAGCGCCCGCCGAAGGCGAATTCGTCAGCTACCCGGATTCCCCCTTCCAGCTGTTCCAGCCCTATGCGCCGGCCGGTGACCAGCCGACCGCGATCGCCCAGCTCGTCGAAGGCGTGCGCGACGGCCTGAGCTTCCAGACGCTGCTCGGCGTCACCGGCTCGGGCAAGACCTTCACGATGGCCAACGTGATCGCCCAGCTCGGCCGCCCGGCAATCATCTTTGCGCCGAACAAGACGCTCGCGGCCCAGCTCTACAGCGAGTTCCGCGAGTTCTTTCCGAAGAATGCGGTCGAGTATTTCGTCAGCTACTACGACTACTACCAGCCCGAGGCCTACGTGCCGCAGCGCGACCTGTTCATCGAGAAGGACAGCGCGATCAACGAACACATCGAGCAGATGCGTTTGAGCGCCACCAAGAGCCTCCTCGAGCGGCGCGATGTGATCATCGTCGCCAGCGTCTCGGCCATCTACGGCATCGGCGAGCCCGCGGCCTACCACCAGATGGTGATGACGCTGCGCGTGCGCGACAAGCTCGGCCAGCGCGACCTGATCGCCCAGCTGATCCGCATGCAGTACAAGCGCAACGATGTCGATTTCAGCCGCGGCGCCTTTCGCGTGCGCGGCGACACGATCGATGTGTTTCCGGCCGAACATTCCGAACTCGCGATCCGCATCGAGCTGTTCGACGACGAGATCGAATCGCTCAAGCTCTTCGACCCGCTGACTGGCAAGATTCGCCAGGCGATTCCGCGTTTCACCGTCTACCCGTCGAGCCACTATGTGACCCCGCGCGACCGTGTCGTCGCGGCCATCGACACCATCAAGGAAGAGTTGCGCACGCGCTTGTCGGAACTGGTCGGCATGGGCAAGTTGGTCGAAGCGCAGCGCTTGGAGCAGCGCACGCGCTTCGACCTCGAGATGCTGCAAGAGGTCGGCCACTGCAAGGGC
>JANYJL010000383.1 GCA_025361845.1 Rhizobacter sp. | reverse complement strand
GGTCGTAGGCCGGCGGGTCCATCAGCTCGTCGAACTCGGCCCTGTTCGTGATGTGGACTTTGAAGAACCAGCCATTGCCCAGCGGGTCGCTGTTGGCCAGGGACGGGTCGTCGCGCAGCGCTTCGTTGACTTCGACGATCTCACCCGTCACCGGCATGTACAGGTCGGCCGCGGCCTTCACTGATTCGACGACACCCGCCACCTCGCCCTTCTTGAAGGTGGTGCCCACGGCGGGCAGTTCGACGAAGACCACATCCCCCAACGCGTCCTGCGCGTGGTGGGTGATGCCGACGGTCGCGGCCTCGTGGTCTTCGATGTTGATCCACTCGTGGTCGGCGGTGTACATGGTCGTCATGAAGAGCGCTCCTTGGGGGTTACAGATGAAAGTGAAACTCTGACTGCTCCCTCTCCCGGAAGGGGAGAGGGCCGGGGTGAGGGTGGTGGATCGGCCTCAAATTCAGCCGCGGAAATAGTGGTGCGGCGCGAACGGCATCGGGCTCACGCGCATCGGCTGGCGCTTGCCTCGCACTTCGGCATAAACCTCGTGGTTCGGCAGCGCGTGGTTGGCGGCCAGGTAGGCCATTGCAATCGGCTGGTTCACGGTCGGCGCGAGCGTACCGCTGGTCACGTGGCCGAGCTTTTTGCCGTGCGCATCGACAACGACTGCGCCTTCGCGCACCGGCACCCTCTCCAGCCCGACGAGGCCGACGCGCTTCGTCGGCGCGCCGGTGGCGAGCTGGCCGTCGATGACCGTCGCGCCCGGGTAGCCACCGGCCCGCGCGCCACCAGCGCGGCGCACCTTCTGGATCGCCCAGGTCAGGCCGGCTTCGACCGGCGTGGTGGTGTCGTTGATGTCGTGGCCGTACAGGCACATGCCAGCTTCCAGGCGCAGCGTGTCGCGTGCGCCCAGGCCGGCGGGTTTGACGTCCGGCAGATCGAGCAAGGCGCGTGCGAGGGTCACGGCCCGGTCGGCCGGCACCGAGATCTCGAAGCCGTCTTCGCCGGTGTAACCCGATCGGGTGACATGGCATTCGGCGCCCGCGAGCTGATAAGTGCCGCCGGTCATGAAGACCAGCTGGGCGGTGGACGGGTTCAGCCGCGCCAGGGCCGCGCCGGCCTGCGGGCCTTGCAGCGCGAGCAGGGCCAGCTCGGGCAGTGGCTGCACCGTGCAGCGGTGGCCGATGTGGGTGATCAGATGGCGCGTGTCGGCGTCCTTGCACGAGGCGTTGACGATCAGCAGCAGATCGTTCGGCCGCCGCGTGATCATCAGGTCGTCGAGGATGCCGCCGGCAGTATTGGTGAAAAACGCATAACGCTGCTGGCCGACGGCGAGGCCTGTCACATCGACCGGCGCGAGCGTTTCGAGTGCACGCGCCGCGTCGTCACCGATCAGGCGCAGCTGGCCCATGTGCGACACGTCGAACAGCGCGGCAGCGTTGCGGCATTGGCGGTGCTCGGCCATCACGCCGGCGGGGTAACTCACCGGCATCTCGTAACCAGCGAAAGGCACCATCTTGGCGCCGAGTTCCAGATGCAGGGCGTGCAGCGGGGTCTTGAGCAAGCTGGTTGTGGACATGACGGTTCTCCGAGGGCAATCGTTGTGCCAACGCCTGAACGCTGCGTTGGGGATGCCCTCACTGTCCGCTTTACCTGAGAGATTGGCGAGCCTCATTTTCAGAAGCCGCTTGCCCCTTCGGTGGACCCACTCGGGGTGGGCCTCTCTCCAGCAAGGAACGCTGCGGGTGCAGCGCTTGTCAGTCCTTTTGCCTGAGCGTTCGAGGCCCGACTTTCATCGTGCTCTGCGCCTTCGGCGGCTTCTCGGGGAAGCACTCTCCTGACAGGTGAAAGTGTAGCAGCGCGGCACGGATAATCCGGCCCATGACGAATGCTGACGAATGGTTGAAGGTCGAATCGCTCGACCTCGAAGCACAGGGCGTGGCCCACAACGCCGAGGGCAAGGTGGTGTTCATCGAAGGTGCGCTGCCGGGCGAAGAGGTGCTGGTGCGCGTGCTGCGCAAGAAGAACAACTGGGAGCAGGCAGAGATGACTTCGCTGCGCAGCGAAAGCTCGCAGCGTGTGCGGCCGCAGTGCCCGTTTTTCGGCACCTGCGGTGGCTGCAAGATGCAGCACTTCCATGGCGGCGCGCAGGTGGCGACCAAGCAGCGCGCGCTCGAAGATGCACTCTGGCACCTCGGCAAGGTGAAGGCCGAGCGGCTGCTGCGGCCGATCGAAGGGCCGGCCTGGGGGTATCGCTATCGGGCGCGCTTGTCGGTGCGCTTCGTGGCGAAGAAGGGCAAGGTGCTGGTGGGCTTTCACGAGCGCAAATCGAGCTACGTGGCCGACATGGAAACCTGCGAGGTGCTGCCGCCGCACGTGAGCGCCTTGCTGGTGCCGCTGCGCGAGCTGGTCGCTGCGATGGAGCAGCGCGACCGCCTGCCGCAGATCGAGCTGGCGGTGGGCGACAGCGTCACCGCGCTGGTGTTGCGCCACCTCGAGCCCTTGACCGATGGCGACTTGGCGCGGCTGCGTGATTTCGCCGCTGCGCACCAAGTGCAATGGTGGTTGCAATCCAAAGGCCCGGACACCGTGAAGCGCCTCGACGAAGGCGGCGCCGAACTGGCCTACGCGCTGCCCGAGTTCGGCATCACGATGCCCTACAAGCCGACCGACTTCACCCAGGTGAATCCGCACATCAACCGCGTGCTCGTGACACGGGCCTTGCGCTTGCTGGAGGCGCGTGCCGATGAACGGGTGATCGATTGGTTCTGCGGCCTCGGCAACTTCACGCTGCCGCTGGCGACACAGGCGCGCGAGGTGTTGGGCATCGAGGGCAGCGAGACGCTGGTGCAGCGCTCGCGCGAGAACGCGGCATTGAACGGCGTGGCTGCGAAAACGAGCTTCGAAGCGCGCAACCTGTTCGAGTTGACGCCGGCCGATCTGGCGGCGTTTGGTGCGGCCGACAAATGGCTCGTCGACCCGCCGCGCGAGGGCGCCTTCGCGCTCGCCAAGGCGCTGGCCGACTTGCATGCCGATGCGTCGCTCGCGCTTGGCTACGTGGCGCCGCGGCGCATCGTTTACGTCAGCTGCAATCCGGCCACGCTGGCGCGTGATGCGGGCCTGCTGGTCCACCAGGCTGGGTATCGATGCAGCTTGGCCGGGGCCGTCAACATGTTCCCGCACACGGCCCACGTCGAGAGCATGGCGGTGTTCGACAAGGTCGACGCAGAAGCTTGAAGTGAAACGACCCCCAGCTCTACCGCCGCGCCGCGCAGCTCTTCCTGCAGCGCTTCGCGCCGGCCGCCTGAAATGAAACTCGCCTTGTCGACGTCGGCTTGCGGCCCGTTGCGGTCGTTCGGGGGCAGCTCTCTTCGTGCGTCGGGCGCAGCGAGAGCGCTGCGGCGGGGTGCCGTGTTGCGTTCATGTCCCCCAGGCCGGTTGACCAACCAGCGCTTCGGGTCGAGCCGATTCGGCCCTCCTCCTTTACTTCACTCCACACGGCACCCCACCACAGCGCTCCGGGCACCACGGTGGTGTTCGAACTCCGGGGCACGAACCGTTGATTCCCTGCGGAGGATGCCGGGTGACCGGCGCAGCGAAGTAAAGGGGGAGGGCCGAATCCACTCCTTTCGAAGCAAGCCGGTGGTGAACCGGCCCGGGGGAGAGAGCCCGGACACAAACAGTCCAGTGGACTGTCTGTGCCTGGCGAGCGCCCGGGGCCCCTGCCCCGGGCATGAGCGGAGCCGGTCACCCGGTAGCCTCCGCGCGCGCCGGCCGAGGCATGTGACAGCGCCACTGCATATGTCCGCAACGGGCCGCAAGCGGAACGTCGCCGGCCGATCGTTTCATGCGTCGAGGGTCGCGCGAAGCGCGGTGGAGCCACTGACATGACCCGCGCCGACCTTCCCATGCCTGGTCTGCTGTGGGGCGACTACCCGGAGCGGCGCCCCGCCTCGCAGCAGTTCGCCGAGCGCTGTGGCGCGCTCTGGCGTGACGCCGTCGACCGTGCCGCCGATGCGGCCACTGCCCTGCGGCGCCGGCGCGATGCCGCCTGGCTCGCGCGGGTGCGCGCCGCCCAGGTGGCGCTCGCAGCGCAGGGGCACGACGCGGCGCTGCAGGCCGTGCGCGCCACGCTGCAAGCCGAGGGGCTGACGGCCACCGCGCTCGTGCAGGCGCTGGCGCTGGTTGCCAACGCAGCACTCGAGCACTTGCATGTGCTGCCCTACGACACGCAGCTGATCGCCGCACGTGCCGTGCTCGATGGCCAACTCGCCGAAATGGCCACCGGCGAAGGCAAGACGCTGGCGGTCGCGCTCGCCGCCACGGTCGCGGCGCTGGCCGGCATGCCCGTGCACGTGGTCACCGCCAATGACTACCTGGTCTCGCGCGACGCCCAACGCCTGCAGCCGATGGCCGCTGCGCTCGGCCTCGGCGTCGGCAGCGTGCTGCAGGCCGACGCGCCGACGGTACGCGCCCGCGCGTTCGCCTGCGCCATCGTCTACATCACCGCCAGCGAACTGGTGTTCGATTACCTGCGCGACGCGCTCACCGGCGTGCCGGGCGAAGTGGGCGCACTGCCCCGACCGCGGCGCGACGCACCTGCCGCCACACTGGCCCGCCTGCAGCCAGTGCGCGCTGCCCCGGCGCTGCTGCCGGGGCTGTGCATGGCGATCGTCGACGAGGCCGACGCGATCCTGATCGACGATGCGCGCATGCCTCTGGTGCTGTCCGAACCGGCCGACACGACGCAGGCGCAGCACCATGCGGAAGAGGCGCTGCGCTTTGCGCGCACGCTGCACGAAGGCACCGACTTCCAGCTCGACCGCGCCACGCTATCGGCCCGCCTCACCGACGCCGGCCGCGCGCGCCTGGACCGCGCCGCCGCGTCGCTGGCCGAGGCCTGCGCCTCGGCTGCCTGGCGTAACCGGCTGCACCGCGAACACGCCGTGAGCAGCGCGCTGGCGGCACTCCACCTCTACGAGCGCGAGCGCCATTACCTCGTGCGTGAGGGCAAGCTGCAGATCGTCGACGCCGGCACTGGCCGCGTCGCCGGCGGGCGCGTCTGGTCCCAAGGACTGCACCCACTGATCCAAGCGAAGGAAGGCTGCACGCCGACGCCTTCGATGCAGACGCTCGCGCAGATCACCTACCAGCGCTTCTTTCCGCGCTACGTGCGCCTGGGCGGCCTGAGCGGCACGCTGCGCGAGGCGCGTTCGGAGCTGCTGGCCAGCTACGGCCTGTCGGTGCGCCGCGTGCCCTTGCGGCGGCCGAGCCGGCGCAGTGTCGGCCGCGCGCGGCTGCATGCCGACCACGACACCTTGTGGGCCGCCGTGGCGCAGCGTGTCTCGGCATTGCACCGCGAGGGCCGGCCCGTCCTGGTGGCCACCGATTCCATCGGCGAAGCGCAGGCGCTGGCGCAGCGGCTGGCACTCGCTGGCCTGCCGCACGCGCTGCTGCACGCGCGCCACGACGATGAAGAGGCCACCATCGTGGCGCGTGCCGGCCAGCCTGGCGCGATCACGGTGACGACCAACATGGCGGGCCGTGGCACCGACATCGAACTCGGCGCCGGCGTCGAACGGCGCGGCGGCCTGCACGTGATCTGCTGCCAGCTCAACGGCGCGCGCCGCATCGACCGCCAGCTCGCCGGCCGCGCCGCGCGCCAGGGCGACGCCGGTTCGGTCGAGACCCAGCTCTCGCTCGACACCGCCCTGCTCGCGCGCAGCTTGCCGGCGCCGCTGCGCACGCTGCTGCGGCGCTGGGCGCCCACGCTGCCGTCGCTGGCCGTGCGTGCACTGGCGCGCTGGCCGCAATGGGCCGAGGAACAGCGCCAACGCGCACAGCGCCGCCGCCTGATCGAACACGACGAACGCAGCGAGCGCCGGCTCGGCTTCGTCGGCGCATGCGAGTGACCGAGTGACCCAATGACACACCGCTTCCCAGCCCACACCAAGCCGACTCCCGCCCTGTCCCCGCACACGCGCCTGCCCACGCGTCTGCACGCACGCCTGCACAGCCCCTTCGGCTGGCTCGCGGCCGCCCTCGCGCTGCTGGCCTTGCCCGCCGCCGCCGCACAACCACTCGGCTGCCTCATCGAGGCCCTGCGCAGCACCGACATCGGCAGCCCGGTGATCGGCGTGGTGCAGAACGTCAACGTCGAACGCGGCGACGTGGTCAAGAAGGGCCAGGTGCTGGCCGTGCTGCGCGCCGGGGTCGAACGCGCCACGCTCAACGTGGCGAGCTCGCGCGCCGAGTCGGTGGCCGAAGTGCAGTCGGCCCAGGCCACGGCGCGTTTCAACCGCGACCGGCTGGTGCGCGCGGAAGATCTTTTCCGCCAGCAGTTCATCTCGCAGCAGGCGCTCGACCAGGCACGCGCCGAAGCCGTTCAGTCCGACCAGAAACTCGCCCTGGTGCGCGAGCAGCACGTGGTGTCGCGCCAGGAGCGCGACGTGGCCGAAGCGCAGCTCTCGCAGCGCGTGATCCGCAGCCCGTTCGACGGCGTGATCGCCGAGCGCTTCGTCTCGGCCGGCGAGCGGGTGGACGACAAGCCCATCGTGCGTGTCTCCAAGCTCGACCCGCTGCGTGTGCAGCTTGTCGTGCCGGTGGCGATGTACACCGAGGTGCGAACCGGCGCCATGGCCACGGTGTGGCCCGAGCTGCCGGGTGCGACCCCGCTTCAGGCCCGCGTGACGATGGTCGACAAGGTCGTCGACCCGGCCAGCAACACCTTCCGCGTGCACCTGGAGCTGCCCAACCCCGACCATGCGATGCCCGCCGGGCTGCGCTGCAAGGCGCAGTTCGGCGACGGCGCCGCGCCAACTGGCGCGGCGGCGGCGAAGGCGCCCTGAGCCGCCCCGACGCTGCCGCACGATGTTCACCCGCAACCCACGCCCGCCGAAGCGCCCGCGCCTGCTGGTGGAGGAACTCGACCCGCGCATCCTGTATTCGGCCGACGCGGCCGCGTTGCTCGGCCTGAGCGGCGCGACCGACGCGGCCCTGGTGCGCGAATTCACACCCGCCGCGCTACCCGCCCGGCCCGCCGACGTGCAGCAGCCGGTGGCCGCGCAGGCACATCCACAAGCACAGGCACAGGCACAGGCACAGGCCGGGCGCGAAATCATCTTCATCGACAGCCGCGTGCCCGACGCGATGGCGTTGGCCGATCAGCTGATGCAGCAATCCGGCAGCGGCCACGCGTTCGAGATCGTGATGCTCGACGCGACGCAGGACGGCGTCGCGCAGATCGACCGCGCGCTGGCCGGCGAACGGGGCCTGGCCGCGATCCACGTCATCTCGCACGGCAGCGATGGCGCGATCGACATCGGCAGCACCCACCTCGACGCCAGCACGCTGGCGCGCGAGGGCGATGGCCTGGCGCGCTGGGGCCAGGCGCTCGAGGCCGGCGGCGACGTGCTGCTGTACGGCTGCAATGTGGCCCACGATGCCGCGGGCCGCTGGTTCGTGCAGGAGCTCGGCCGACTCACTGGCGCCGATGTGGCGGCCAGCACCGACCTGACCGGCAACGCAGCGCAAGGCGGCAATTGGGCCTTGGAATATCAAAGCGGCCAGGTCGAAACGAGCAGCCTGGTCGAGCAACAAGTGCCGGCATGGGCCGGCTTACTGTCGATCACTTCCAACGGTACCGACAGCTCCGCCTTCACCAACGGCGCCACCAGCCTGAGCTTCTCGCACACCGTGGTCGCCGGCACCGACCGCGTGCTGTTCGTCGAAGTAGCCATCGACACAGTGGGAGCGAATGTCAGCGGTATTGCCTATGGCGGTGTCGCCTTGACCCAGGTGGGGCGTGGCGCCGGCAACCACGCGGTCGAAATCTGGCGCCTGGTCGCACCGGCCGTCGGAACCGCCAACGTGGTGGTCAACTTCGGCGGCACAACGGCCGCTGCGGCCGGTGCCACCACTTTCAACGGCGTTGACCAGACCACCCCCACGGGCACCTTCGCCAGCGCCTCCGGCACCAGCACCACCGCCTCGGTCACGGTGGCCAGCGCAACTGGCGATCTGGTCATTGACGCGCAGTATTGGAGGAACACATTGTCGACGACAGACGGCGCCGGGCAAACTGCGGCCTGGGCTGCGGGCAACGCCAGCATGTTGGGCGGTTCGACCACCGAAGCCGGCGCACCCTCGGTGGTCATGAGCGGCACGAACAGCGCATCGACGCAATGGGAAATCGCGGCCGTGTCGATCCAGGCCGTGCCCGCCAACAATGCGCCGGTGAACACCGTGCCCGGCGCGCAGAGCACCAACGAAGACACCGCCATGGTTTTCTCGTCAGCCAACGGCAACCAGATTTCCATCGCCGATGCGGATGCCGGCGGCGCCGACAACGAAGTCACGCTCAGCGTCACCAACGGCACGCTGTCACTGGCCGGCACGGCCGGCCTGACGTTCACGGCCGGCGACGGCACGGCCGACGCGACGATGACGCTGCGCGGCACGGCCAGCGCGATCAACACGGCGCTCAACGGCCTGAGCTACAACCCCACGGCCAACTACAGCGGCAGCGCGGTGTTGACGCTGACGACCAAGGACTCGACGCTGCTGAGTCTGGACATCGACGCCAGCCTGGTGGGCCGCTACGGCTTCGAGAACACCGGTGCACTCGGCACCGACACCAGCCCGGCCACCGCCTATCCCGGCACGGTCAGTGGTGGCGCATCGGTCAGCGACGGCACGCGCGGCAATGTCCTGAGCCTGGCCGGCGCCGGCTATGTGCAGACCACCGGCCACTTCGGCGACCCGACCAACCTGACGCTGGGGGCCTGGGTCAACCTGACGAGCGCCGACACCAGCGGCGCCGAGGTCATCTCGCTGGGCGACTACGTCACCCTGCGCCTCGATCAGGGCGGCAAGTTGAAGGGCTACTTCAACGACGGCGCTGGCTACCGATTCACCGAGATCGTGAGGACGCTCGCCGGGACCGGCTGGCACTACGTCGCCTACAGCGTCGACACCACCAACGACGTGCAGGTGCTGTACCTCGACGGCGCGGCCGTCGCGACCACCAACTACACCGGTGCGGTCTCGTGGGGCAGCGCGGGCGGCGCGAACAGCTTCATCGGCACGCACGGCAACGGTGCGACCACCGTCGACTTCAACGGCATGATCGACGAAGCGCGCGTCTACAACCGCGCGCTGAGCGCCTCCGAGATCGCCACGCTGGCCGCCGACCTGACGATGACGGACACCGACACCGTGGCGGTGACGATCGCGTCGGTCAACGACGCGCCGGTGATCACCAGCAACGCCGGCGGCGCCAGCGCCGCGGTCAGCGTGGCCGAGAACACCACCGCGGTGACCACGGTCACCTCGACCGACATCGACGGCGGCGCGGCGGTCTACAGCATCCTGGCCGGCGGCGACGCCGCCCGCTTCACGATCAACGCGAGCACCGGCGTGCTGACGTTCGCGACGGCGCCCGACTACGAAGCCCCCACCGACGCCGGTGCGAACAACATCTACGACCTGACAGTGCAGGTCAGCGACGGCAACGGCGGCACCGACACGCAGGCACTCGCGGTCACCGTGACCGACGTGGCGAGCACGCTCGTCGTCACCACCACCGCCGACAGCAACGACACCGGGCTGGGCTCGAGCTTCACCGCCGAGCAGCTCAACGCCAACAAGGGGACCGACGGCGCCATCTCGCTGCGCGAGGCCATCATCGCCGCCAACACCACGGCCGGCACCGACACGATCACGTTCAACATCACGGGCGCGGCCGGTTTCGTCGGCACCAACGGCGTGGACGGCCGCTACGTGATCAACCTCGCCTCGGCGCTGCCGAGCCTGAACGAGGCCGTCGTCATCGACGCGACGACCCAGACCGCCGCTGCCGGGAATTCGAACGTCGGGCTTTTGGGCACCGGCGGTACGGTCGGCGTGGATGGGTTGACCTTGTCGCAGGTCTCCCGGCCGGAGATCGAGCTCGTGGGCAACAGCGCCATTGCCAGCGGCTTCGACCTCAACGCCGGCAACGTGGTCGTTCGCGGCTTCGCGCTGCGCGGGTTCGCCAGCGAATCCATCCTGTTGCGCGATGCGTTCTCCGGAAGCCTGATCGAGCAGAACGTCTTCGGCTCCGGGGCCACGGCATTCACCGATCCGGGCGCGGGCAATCGATCGGGCGTTCACATCCGATCCCTGGGGGCTGACGGGGTCACCATCCAGAACAACCTGATCGGCTTTGCCGACGCCACCGGCATTTACGCCAGCACCGGCTCGAACGGCTGGATCATCCAGAACAACGAGATCGTCGATGTCGGCGTGGGCTTCGACAACGGCGACGGCATCGCGATCGGCGCGTCCACCGGGACCTTGATTCAAGGCAACCGCATTACCGGCAGTTCGACCCAAGCCGTGCTGCTCGCTTCGGGCGCCGTATCGACGACGATCTCGAACAACACGATCACCGGAAACAACGTCGGCCGCGTCGGCGCCGCGCCGATCCAGCTCGATGCGCTCGCCGTGCGTTCGGGGGTGTCAGGCGTCGCGGTCAGTCGCAACATCATCGCCGCCAACTACGGCACGGGCGTTCGGGTCAACAGCGGTGCCGGCGGCATCTTCATGTCCCAGAACTCGATCTATGCCAACGGGACGATCACCGCTCGCGATGGCTCCGCCCCGAGCAATCAAATCGGCATCGACCTGCAATCAGCGAGCGACGACACATCGTTCGGGACCGCGCCCTACCACACCGCCAACGATGCCGGCGACGCGGACAGCGGCGGCAACAACCTGCAGAACTTCCCGCTGCTGGCCAGCGCGCTGAGCGACGGCAGCTCGCAGATCGTGATCGCCGGCCACCTGAACAGCAGCGCCAGCAGCAACTACCGCATCGAGTTCTTCGCCAGCACCACCGTCGACGCCAGCGGCTACGGCGAGGGGCAGCGCTACCTCGGCTTCGTCAATCTGGCGACCGATGGCGCGGGCAACGGCAACTTCAGCGCGACGCTGTCCGCGGTGGTGGCGGGCGGCGAGTTCATCACCGCGACCGCGACGCGCAGCGACAACACCTACACCACCTTCACCGACACCTCCGAGTTCTCGGCCGCCACCGTCGCGTTCACGCCGCCGGTCAACACGGTGCCTGGCGCGCAGAACACCAACGAAGACACCGCGCTGGTGTTCTCGAGCGCAAACGGCAACCAGATTTCCATCGCCGACGCCGACGCCGGCGGGGCCAACAACGAAGTCACGCTCAGCGTCGACAACGGCACGCTGACGTTGGCCGGCACGGCGGGCCTGACGTTCACGGCCGGCGACGGCACGGCCGACGCGACGATGACGCTGCGTGGCACAGCCAGCGCGATCAACACGGCGCTCGACGGCCTTTCCTACAACCCGACTGCCAACTACAACGGCGGCGCGACGCTGACGCTGGCCACCGCGGACTCGACGCTGCTGAGCCTGGACATTGGCGCCAGCCTGCTCGGCCGCTACGCCTTTGAGAGCAGCGGCGCGCTCGGCACGGACACGAGCCCCGCCGCGGGCTACCCCGGCACGGTCAGCGGCGCCACCGCGGTGGTGGACGGCGCCCGCGGCAACGTCCTGAACCTGGGTGGCAACGACGACACCCAGACCACCGGGCGCTTTGGCGACCCAGCCAACGTGACGCTGGCGGCCTGGGTCAATCTGACCACTGCCGACGCCGGTGGCAGCGAGGTGATCTCGCTCGGCGACAGCGTGGCGCTGCGGCTCGACTCCGGCGGCCTGTTGCGCGCTTTCTGGTATGACGGTAGCGCCTTCGACTACCTCGACCATGCGGTCACATTGGCCGGCACCGGCTGGCACCACGTTGCCTTCGCCTTCAACGACGCCGGCAATACCGCCACGCTGTACCTCGACGGGGCGGCAGTAGCCAACTCCAGCACGACGACCTCGATCTCGTACACCCTGGGTGCGAACAGCTTCATCGGCAAGCACGGCAACGGCGTCACGGTGTACGACTTCACCGGCCGCATCGACGAGGCGCGCATCTACGACCGCGCGTTGACTGCGACAGAGATCGCAGCGCTGGCGGTCGACCAGTCGTTGACCGATACCGATACGGTGGCAATCACCGTCTCGGCCGTCAACGATGCGCCCGCCGCGACCAACCTCAGTGCCGCCGAGAGCTACACCGAAGACACCGCGCTGAACCTGACCGACATCGTCATCAGCGACGTCGACAGCGCCAACGTCACCGCGACGCTGACCCTGTCGAACATCGCAGCCGGCAGCCTGAGCACCGCCACCTCCGGCGCGGTGACCTCGACCTACGCCGTCGGCACGGGCGTGTGGAGCGCCAGCGGCGCGATCGCGGATGTCAACGCCTTGCTCGCCGGCCTGACCTTCACCCCGACCGCCGACCTCAACAGCAACTTCACGATCACCACCAGCGTCAGCGACGGTGTGGCGGCACCGGTCACCGGCAGCAAGGCGATCACCGGCACCGCAGTCAACGACGCGCCGAGCGCGAGCAACCTAAGCATGGCGGAGACCTACACCGAAGACACGGCGCTGAACCTGACCGACATCATCATCAGCGACGTGGACAGCGCCAACGTCACTGCGACCCTGACACTGTCCAGCGCCGCAGCGGGGAGCCTGAACACAAGCACCTCGGGCGCCGTGACTTCGATCTACTTGGCCGGCACAGGCGTGTGGAGCGCCAGCGGCGCGCTGGCCGACGTGAACACCTTGCTCGCCGGCCTGACCTTCACCCCGACCGCCGACCTCAACAGCAACTT
>JANYJL010000342.1 GCA_025361845.1 Rhizobacter sp. | reverse complement strand
GTGCCGGCGCCGGTGCTGCTCGCGCCGGCGCCGCCCGGGCCGGGCGAAGCGATCGACCGGCTGGTGATTCACGGCGACGGCAGCACGCGCAGTGCCGAGACGGCCGAGCGCCTGGTCGCGCCGCCGAAAACGACGCAGGCCCTGGCCGAGTGGCACGGCATGTTCGACGCGCCATCGGGCATCGCTGCGGACGCTTTCGAGCGCATGCAGGGGCGCGACGGCCAATGGTCCGAGGCACCGGACCCGGGGCTGTTCGGCCCCGTTCCGCCCGCGCTGCCCTACCTGCCGGACCCGCTCGCGCAGCAGGCCAGCTTCGACTTCTATCCCGACCTGCTGCGCGTGCAGAACCCGCCGCCGCCGCTGCTGCTGCCGTTCGACGGCGTCTGGCCCGCGGTGCAGCCCCTGCGGCTGCGGCTCGTCGAGGGCCAGGGCGATCCGCAGTGGGATGCGGTCACCCGGCTGCTCACCGTGCCGGTGCCGGCTGGCCAGACGCGCAGCTTGAACCTGTCGTGCCTGCCCGCCGACGACGCCGGCCTCGCCCTGTTCGACTGGTGGCAGGCCTTGATCGCCAACCCCTTTCCCGCGCCGGGCGGGGCCGGGAACGTGGCCTACAACCTGGCTCTCGCCCGACAGGGCAAGGCCCGCAACCTCACGCCGTGGCGACGTGTCACGCTCGTGAATGCGGTGCAGCGGCCGCTCGTGCAGCCCGATTTCAGCGCCAGCCCGATGGGCGTTCAGCGCCTCAGTGGCGAGACGCGCTGTCGCTTCTTCGGCGTCACCGCGGTGGACGCGCCGAGCACGCAGAAGCTCGAGCTGATGGCGAGCTGGGACGAGCCGGTCGACAACGGCGTCGACAGCCCGTCGCGTCAGGCGTTCGCCGCCCTCGCCTACCGTCGCGATGTGGCACCAGACGGGAAAGACCTGGACGCCAGGGTCGGCTCGTGGAATTGGAACCTCGGCGACGACCGCCCGGATGGCAACTACCTGCTGCCGTTCCATGAGTTCCGCGACACACGGCATCGCCGCGTGACCTACCAGACCGTCGCCACATCCCGCTACTCGGAATACTTCGGCAACACCGACCCGGCCGGCGGCGAACGGTTCACGAAGGTCTCCGCGCCCTCGACGCTGGAGATCCCGGCGAGCGCGCGACCGGCCGCGCCGAAGGTGCTGCGCGTCGTTCCGACCTTCCGTTGGGACGAGCAGGCCGACGCGCAAGGCGTGCGCACGCGCGTGCGCCGCACGGGTGTGCGCGTCGTGATGGACCGGCCGTGGTACACGTCCGGCGACGGTGAACAACTCGGCGTGATGCTGCTGGCCGACGACCCCAATCCACCGCCGCCGCCACCGCCGCCCGACCCGGGTCCCGACCCCGGGCCGCCAGGGCCGCTTCCCTCAGCAGGAACGGCCGCCAGCGTCCCGCCCGCTGCGGTGCCGTTCGTCACCCAGTGGGGCACCGACCCGGCGACCGGGGGGCCCGACCTGCCGACCCCCTTGATGCCCAAGCCGACCCAATTCACGAATGCCGCCGCAGTGGTCTATGGCGTTCGGCCGGCCGAGAACCCGGGGCCGCTGTTCGCGGTGGCGGCCTTCGACGTGCAGTTCGAGCCGCCCGACCCAGCGGACCCGGGCGCGCCGGCCGACCCGGCACAGCATCCGCACGACGGCCACTGGGTGGCCGACATCGACCTCGATCCGGGTGCCGCGGTCTTCCCGTTCCTGCGGCTGGCGCTGGTGCGCTTTCAGGCAGTCGCCGTGGTCGAGAGCAACAAGGACCAGCGGGTGTCGTCGGTGGTGCTGGCGGACTTCGTGCAACTCGCCCCCGGCCGCAGCGTGAGCCTTGTCGCCGACGCCGCCAACGCCGCCAGCGTGCTGCTGACGCTCGATGGCGCCGCCTTCGCATCGGCAGACACGATGCGGTGGTCGGCTCAGGTGCAGGCCGACTGCGGCCCGCCCGGCACCCCGCTGTGGCTGGACTTTGGCGAGACGGCGTTGACACCGCGAGTGCCGGCGCCGCTGAACCTGCCCTTCCCGAGCGACACGCGGGCGATGCGGGTGGTCGTGCGCGAGTACGAGCGCCGCCGTGCTGACGGCTTCCAACGCGGGGACATCGCGAGCGAGCGGACCGTCGAGCGGCTGGTCTACTCGGATGTCATCGGCATTGGCGCGAATCTTCCGAGAGCGTGAAGCCGTGGCCCGCGCCGTGCTCGGTCTGATCGTCTTGGCGACGCTGAGCGCGTCGGCGTTGGCGCTCGACTGCCCGCAGATGCCCAGGCAGGCGCAGCAGGACTGGGAGTCGGAGGTCAAGGTCGCGGTCGGCAAGGTCGGTGCGGCGTCGGGGACCGAATTGACGGCGCGCACGCAGCGCGCGACGACCGAGCTGCTGGGGAAGTTGCCGCATGCCGACAAGGTCTACCTCGAACAGATGATGTTCGCGAGCTACTGCTCGGCAGTGCGCGACAACGCCGCGCTCACCGAGACTGAACGGGAAGGGCGCGTCAAGGCCTACGGTGTGCAGCTTCGCCTCACGCTCGGCGCTGGCACGCCCGAGCCGAAGCCGCCGCCCACGGACCCGCGCGACGCGGCACGGCGGGCGCTCGAGCGCATTCCGGTCGACTACAGCGTCGCCTCCTTCCTGAAGAGCATCCGGGAAGGTCGGGCCGACGTCGTCGACCTGTTTCTCCAGGCCGGCATCGACCCCAACTGCGAGGACGACAAGGGCACCACGGCACTGGCCTACGCCGCCGCGCAGGGCAAGGTCAAGATCGTGGAGGCGCTGTTGCGGGCCAAGGCGACTCTCACCGGCCAGGCCGTTTCGTTCGCAGCGCAATACGGACAAAGCGATGCGCTTCGGTTGTTCCTTCAGCGGGGTGTCGAGGCATCGATGCTCGACAACGCGTTTCTGGCGGCGGCAGGCGCGGCACGGCTCGAAACGCTGCAACTGTTGGTCAGCCGAATTGGGGATCGGCGCCGCCTGAGTTCCAGGGCATTGCCGGACGCTGCCTGGCACACCAACGATGAAACCGGCGCGCTCGCAGTGATCCGCGAGCTGCTGGCAATGGGGGCGGATGTCGACGCCCAGAACGACGGCGGCTGGAGCGCCCTGGCGCGCGCTGCGGACGATGGCCACGCGACGGTCGTCCAGG
This sequence comes from Rhizobacter sp., assembly GCA_025361845.1. Classification (GTDB taxonomy): domain Bacteria; phylum Pseudomonadota; class Gammaproteobacteria; order Burkholderiales; family Burkholderiaceae_C; genus JANYJL01. The sequence continues at coordinate 20,962 of JANYJL010000342.1, read as the reverse complement.
CCTTGCTCGCTGCCCATGCCGACATCGACACGGTGTGTGCCTGCCGCGGCTTCAATGACGGACGCTATTCACCGCTGGCGATGGCGGCGCTGCGCGGCAACATCGACGTCGCCACCCTGCTGGTCCGTGCCGGCGCCAAAGTGAATACACGAACCACGAATGGCACCAGCCCCTTGATGCTCGTCGCCAGCAACAGCGCGAGCTCGCCGTTCCTGCTGCTGCTGCTCGATGCCGGCGCCGATCCGAACGCTCGGGACGCCAGAGGCAACACGGCATTGGTCCACGGCGTGCACAGGGCGGAGGTCGTTCGTACGCTGCTCGAACACGGCGCCGACGTCAACGCCCGCAACGACGACGGTGCGACTGCCTTGATGACGGCGGCCGCCAATGACTATGTGGAGACCGCCGACGTGTTGCTCGCCGCCGGGGCCGATGTGCAGCAGCGAAGCAAGTTGGGGCGCACCGCACTGATGGTCGCGGTGCGCAACGGCTCGCTGGCCTCGGTGCGGCTTCTTATCGCCCATGGCGGGCACGCCAACGACCGCGATGTCGACGGGAAGACCTTGCTCATGCATGCCCATGAACTCGATTCGGACGACGCGAAGACCATCATTGCGTTGCTAACACAGGCCGGAGCCAAATGATGCCGATCGTGTGCCTCGAAACCTTGACGTTGATCTGCCTTTGCTTCGGCTTGGCCACGCCGATAACCGCCCACGCGCTCGACTGTCCCGAGCCCCCGGTGCAAAGCCGCAAGGACTGGGATGCCCTGGTTCGCGCCGAGGTCGGCAAGATCGGGCCGGTCCGAGGCGCCGAGCTCGAGGTGCGTGTGCGCAATACCACCCAGGACTTGCTCGGTCGCCTTCCCGGCGCGGACAAGGTCTACCTCGAACAGATGATGTTTGCAGCCTATTGCTCGGCGCTGCGCGCCGACCCGAATCTGACGGAAGCGTCCAAGGCAAAACAGATCCTCGACTACCGGCGCGAACTTCAATCGAGCCTGAAGCGTTGATCGGAGCCCATGACTTTGCGCGGGAAGCTCGTGCCTGGCGCCTGGGATTTCGCTATTGCTCGGAGCGCGCCTGGCCTTGCGGGCTCAGTCTTCACTTCAGATGCAAGCGCTCCTGGGCGGGTACCGAACGGGTACCCGAGCCAAGGCCACGAGATGCTGTTCGATGCCCACACACGTTCGTTCGCGGCCATGGGCGGCATCGCTCGATGCGGCATCTACGACAACATGAAGACCGCCGTGGACAAGGTCAAGAAGGCCAAGGTTCGCAGATCAAGAAAAAAGCCCTGGAGCGTTGATTCTCCAGGGCTTCTTGTCTTCCCAGGGATGATCTGCGACTGCTTGAGACATCCCTGGACTGCGTGGTTGGTGGAGAGGATGAGGATCGAACTCACGACCTTCGCATTGCGAACGCGACGCTCTCCCAGCTGAGCTACCCCCCCACTGCGGAATGCAGTTTAGCAAATCGCGGCGGGTGCCTTGACCTCCTGCGCTTGCACGTTATCGTCGTGACCCTCACCCGCAGGAGACGGCATGGCACGCATCGACCCGGCCTGGTTGGATGTTCAGTACAACAACCGCGCGCGCATTCCGGAACATCCGCAGATCTTCGAGCGCTGGAGCGAGCGCTCGGCGCTCGTGCGTGAACACAGCGCCGCGCGGCTCGACCTGGCTTACGGCCGCGGACCGAACGAAACGCTCGATGTGTTCCCCGCGCAGCCCCATGCCGGCAGTGCGGCGGCGGGCGCGGCGCCGGTGCTGGTGTTCATCCACGGCGGCTGGTGGCGTTCGCTCGACAAGTTCGACCACTCCTTTCTCGCGCCGGCGTTCACGCAGGCCGGCGCGATGGTGGTGGTGCCGAACTACGCGCTCTGCCCGGCGGTGACGATCGAGGCCATCGCGCTGCAGTTGGTGCAGGCGCTGGCCTGGACTTTCCGCAACGCCGCGCTGCATGGGGGCGACCCGCGGCGCATCGTCCTCGCCGGCCACTCGGCGGGTGGTCATCTGGCGGCGATGCTGATGTGCTGCGATTGGGCCGCCGTGGGCCGCGATCTGCCGCCGAACCTGGTGCGCGACGCGTTGGCCGTCTCGGGCGTGTTCGACCTGGAGCCGGTGCTGCACACGCCATTCCTGCAAGCCGACCTGCGGCTCACGCCTGCCAACGTGGCGCGGCTCAGCCCGGTTCACTTTCCGTGCCCCGTCGGGCGCTTGTTCGCCGCAGTCGGGGCCGACGAGAGTGACGAGTTCCTGCGCCAGAACCGCCTCATCCGCGACGCCTGGGGCGAGCGTTGCGTGCCGGTCTGCGAAAGCATCGCCGGCGCGAACCACCTCACCGTGCTGCACGACCTGGCCGACCCGCAAGGCCGCCTGCACCGGCATGCGCTGCGACTGCTGGGTTTGTGACAAAGCGGCGCGACGCAGCCGCTTGAGAACCGTTCGCATCTGACTATCGCGCTGGGCCGGCCATAGCCGAGATCGATGCACAGCCATTGGGCATTTGTATTGGCGGCGAGGCGGGGTCTGGAGTAGCGTGCAGCGGCGCTGTCGGCGAGGGATGTAGTCGCGGGCAGCCGATTCCAGTTCATCACAACGCAGGAGATCGACATGGGCTTGAAAGGATCGAAGACCGAGCAGAACCTGAAGGACGCCTTCGCGGGCGAATCGCAGGCCAACCGCCGGTATCTGTATTTCGCAAACAAGGCCGACATCGAAGGTCAGAACGATGTGGCTGCCTTGTTCCGCTCCACCGCCGAAGGTGAGACGGGCCATGCTCACGGCCACCTCGAATTCCTGGAAGCCACCGGCGACCCGGCGACGGGCCTGCCGATCGGCTCCAGCCGCCAGAACCTCGCGGCCGCCGTGGCTGGCGAAACGCACGAGTACACCGACATGTACCCGGGCATGGCCAAGCAGGCGCGCACCGACGGTTTCGACGAGATCGCGGACTGGTTCGAGACTCTGGCCAAGGCCGAGCGCTCGCACGCCAACCGCTACCAGAAGGCCCTGGACGCGCTGGTCGACTGACCGGCTCATCCATTCATTGAACGGGGGGCTTCGTGCCCCCTGTTCGTTGACGGTTCACGAAAAGGACACCCCAGACGATGGCCACCGAAGGCAACCTCCAGGCACCGACTCGCCACCCCGTCGCGTGGAAGACGCCCGAATTCTACGACCAGGCCGCGTGCGAGACGGAGATGGAGCGCATCTTCGACATCTGCCACGGCTGCCGGCGTTGCGTGAGCCTGTGCCAATCGTTCCCGACCCTGTTCGACCTGGTCGATGCGACCGTCGATGGCGAGGTGCACGGCGTCGCAAAGAAGGATTTCTGGAGCGTCGTCGACCAGTGTTATCTGTGCGACCTCTGCTACATGACCAAGTGCCCCTACGTGCCGCCACACCCGTGGAACCTGGACTTCCCGCACACCATGCTGCGGGCGAAGGCGATCAAGTTCAAGAACGGCGAGGTGGGCGCGGGCGAGAAACTGCTCGCGTCGACCGACACCCATGGTCAGTTCGCCGGCATCCCGATCGTCGTGCAGGTGGTCAATGCGCTGAACAAGACGAAGCCGGTACGCAAGCTGCTGGACTCGGCGCTCGGTGTGCACCCCGATGCGTGGTTGCCCGAACTTGCGACGAGCCGCTTCCGCTGGAGCGAGAAGAAGGTCGGCCGCGCCACGCAGGTGACGAACGGTGCGCGCAGCCCCGGCAAGGTGGCGATCTTTTCCACCTGCTACGTCAACTACAACGAGCCGGGCATCGGCCACGATCTCGTGAAGACGCTGGAGCACAACGAGATCCCCTACGTCATCGTCGAGAAGGAATCCTGCTGCGGCATGCCCAAGCTCGAACTCGGTGATCTGGACGGTGTCGCGAAGCAGAAGGAAGCCAACATCCCGGTGCTGGCAAAGTATGCGAAGGACGGCTACGCAATCCTCTCGGCCATCCCTTCATGCACGCTGATGTTCAAGCAGGAACTGCCGTTGCTGTTTCCGGACGATGCCGATGTGGCCGCGGTGCAGAAGGCGATGTTCGACCCCTTCGAGTACCTGATGGCACGCCACAAGGACGGGCTGCTGAAAACCGATTTCAAGCAGGCGCTCGGCAAGGTGAGTTACCACATCCCCTGTCACGGCCGGGTGCAGAAAATCGGCAAGAAGACCGAAGAGGTCTTCAAGCTGATCGGCCAGACGGTCGCGCTGCAACTCAACACGGTGGAACGCTGTTCCGGCCACGCCGGCACCTACGGCGTGAAGACGCTGTTCCACGAGAACGCGATGAAAATCGGCAAGCCCGTCTTCAAGGCGATGGGCAAGGACGAGCCGGATTACATCAGCTCCGATTGCGCGCTCGCCGGCCACCACATCGCGCAGGGCATGCAGCTGAACGCCTTGCCCGCGGCCAAGCTGGCTCACCCGCTGAGCCTGGTGCGCATCGCTTACGGATTGGAGTGAACACCATGCCGACCCCCACCAAGATCACGAAGGACAGCCTGCTGTCGCTGGAAGCGTATTCGAAGGTCCGCAAGACCGACAAGCCCGCCGTGATCGCGCACCGCAAGCTGCGCACGGTGCACCTGGGCGAACACGTCAGCGTGCAGTTCGAAGACGAGTTGACGATCCGCCGGCAGATTCAGGAGATGCTGCACATCGAGAAGATCTTCGACGAAGAGGGCATCCAGAGCGAGATCGACGCCTACGCCGCGCTCGTGCCCGATGGCAGCAACTGGAAGGCGACGATGCTGATCGAGTACCCCGACGCGCACGAGCGCAAGCGCGAGCTGGCGCGGTTGATCGGTGTGGAAGACCGCATGTTCGTCGAGGTCGAGGGCCATGCGCGCGTGTATGCGATCGCCGATGAAGACCTCGACCGCGAGAACGACGAGAAGACCTCGGCGGTGCACTTCGTGCGCTTCGAGTTCACGAAGGCGGCGCGTGACGCGGTGCGCGCGGGTGCGGCCGTGAAGATCGGCTGCGACCACACGAACTACCCGGCGCACATGGCCATCGCACCCGAAACGCTGGCCAGCCTGGCGGGTGACCTGAGCTGATGGTCAGGCGACGGCGCTGCGGCGCGAGACGCGCCAACCATCGGCGCTGTAAGCCAGCAGGCCAGCCCAGATCAGCGCGAAGCCGATGCCGCGCTCCGCGGTGAAGGGCTCGTGGAAGACCCACACGCCGAGCAGGAACTGGATCGTCGGGCCGAGGTACTGCAAGAGCCCGAGCGTCGTCAGCGAAATGCGCCGCGCGCCGGCCGCGAACAGCAGCAGCGGGATGGCGGTGAGCGGGCCGACGCCGATGAGCCACAGGTTGGTGGCCGCATCGGCGGCGGGGAAGCTGCCGCGGCCCTGGCTCACCCACCACACGAGCGCGATGAGCGCGGCGGGTGCAAGCAGCAAGGTCTCCAGCGTCAGGCCTTCCAGCGCCCCGAGCACGGCCACCTTGCGCAAGAGGCCGTAGCTGCCGAAGCTGGCGGCCAGCACCAGCGCGATCCAGGGCAACTGCCCGGCCTGCACGGTGAGCCACAACACGCCGGCGGCGGCCAGTGCGAGTGCCGCCCACTGCGCGTGCCGCGGGCGTTCGTGCAGCACCGTGTAGCCGAGCAGCACGTTGACGAGCGGGGTGATGAAGTAGCCCAGGCTCGCGTCGATCACGTGGCCGTGACCGACCGACCAGATGTAGGTGAGCCAGTTGGTCGAGAGCAGCAGCGCACTCGCCGCGAACGCACCCAGCACCTTGGGTTGCCGCAACACCGGGCCGAGCCAGGCCCATTGGCGGCGCCAGCTCAGCACGATCAGCACGAAGGCCATCGACCAGACGATGCGGTGCACCAGGATTTCGGTCGCCGGCACGGCCGCGAGTTGGCGGAAGTACAGCGGGAACAGGCCCCAGAGCAGGTAGGCGAGGGCGGCGTAGGCGATACCGGGGTGCATGCGTGTGGAAGCAGAAGGGTAAGGGCGGTGTGGGCCGCGATTGTCGTCTCGCATGTCGATGCATGCTGGCGTGCCCAAAAGCAAACGCCCCCGAGCGCTGCAAGCGTCTCGGGGGCGCAGCGCAGCCAGGCTGCGCGTGAGGGATCGGATCAGTGGTCGGTCTTGACCAGCAGGGCCACGTTGCCGGTGCTCGTCTTCTTGAAGAGCACGCGGGCATTCGCGCCATCGACCAGCGGGCCGTCGCTTTCGAGCACGACGATGTTGGCAGCAGCCGTGAAGGCCAGGCCGTTCACCGTGAAGCTGGTGAGCTTGCCGTCGGTCTTGACGACGCCCGATGCGATGCCGCGGGTCTCGAAGATCGCGATGCCCGGGCCGGGGTTCGGCATGCTGTCGTCCTCGAACTCGATGCGTGTCACCGACACCGCAGCACCCGAGACCACGCCGTTGATTTCCAGCTCGGCGCCCACGGCCAGGTCGGCCGCGGTCTTGCCATCGGCAAAACGCGTCGTGTCGTTCCAGCTCAGCGTCAGGCCGCTGAACAGTGCGCCGTCGAGCGTGAAGCTCTTGGTCGCCGGGTCGAGCGTCAGCACCTTGCCCTTGCCTTCGAGGATGAAACCGTCCGGCGAGACGAAGCACTCGATCGCCTTGGCCAGCACCTTGAAGCCGCTCACCGAGCCGCTGATCGCGACCAGGCTGCCATCGGCCAGCGGGCTGCTGGCGCAGGAGCTGCCGATCGCTGTGCTGCTGTCGGTCGTGACCGGCACGCCGCGCACCTTGAATGATGTCAGGTCGACGAAGTCGGTGATGGCGCCGCGCAGCTTCACTTCTTCATGCAGACGCTCGAGCTTGCGGAACACCACGCGGGTGGCGACCAGGGTGTTCGTCGTCGCATCGAGCGTGCCGCGCAGTTCGACCCAGCGGCCGTTGGTCAGGTCGGCCTTGCCGCCGTTCACGAAGGTGGCGGCGGAGGCATCGACGCTGATGCCGTCGATCTTGAAGCTCGCATCGCAAGTCGGCGTGCAATCGGAGATGGCACCGGCCACGCGGGCGTCCGCGATCGGCGTGCCCTGGTGGTGCTTCACGCGGATGAAGGTGGCGGTGACGGCATCACTCACGACCGGCGTGTTGCTCCAGACCACAACGCGCAGGCCTTCGGCCAGCACGGCCTTGGCGGGCACGATGTGTGTGCTGCTGCCGACGTTCACCGTCAGGCCGCCGAGCTTGAACGAGCTGCCGTCGGTCGCCAAGCCGGTGATGTTGCCTGCCACGCGAACCCAGTTCGCGAGCGACGGTTTGCGCTCGATGCGCGTGGCCTGCACGGTGTGCGCAGCGGTCGGCGCGCCATGCACTTCGACGCGGTCGCCGATGGCGATGTCGGCTGCCGAGGCATAGCCCTCGAACACCGTGACCGGGCCGAGGGCCGGGTCGGCATTCACCTTGACGGTTTGGCCTGCCACCACCAGGTCGGGCGCGATGGCGCTGACCTTGCCGACGATCTCGGCCGAGACCTTGACGAGGTTGGCCGAACTGTCGGATTCGCTGCCGGTGAACGTCAGCTCCACGTGCTGGCCGAGCTTGATCTCGACCTGGGTGCTGCCGCCATCGTCGGGCGCGCCCGATTCGGTGTCGACGCTGACACGGACGTTGCGGTCGTCGTAGCGCACGCCGTCCACGATGATCGAACCGAAGCCGGTGACGGTGCCCACGCTCAGGCCGGTCACGGTGCCATTGTCGGAAGTGCTGCTGCCGCCACCGCCGCAGGCGGCGAGCACGAGTGCCGCGCCGGCGCTGGCCAGCCACAGCGTCCAACGGGCGGGGCCGGGCCGGCGGGTCGCGGCGACGGAGAAGGGATGTGAGGTGTTCATGGTGTGGACGTGTCGCCTTTCGTGAAGGGTTGAAAGGAGGTTCGGAACAGCCGTCTCCATGCATGGGATTTTTTCCCATGTAGAGTTTTTTTGCAAGTCCGGGAATGCGTTCCCGTGCGGTTTCTTTGTTTCGGCCCGTAACGGCGGGCGGCTTGGCGCATCCCGCGAAACGGGGGGGTGGCACTCGGTTGAAGGTGTGATTTGTCATCGAGTGCAGCCAAGAATCGGGCATGCCGCGACTTACCGGTTGCGGCGCCCTGCCTGGGGTGGCGTCGATGCGCGGCCCGGGCTCAAGGAGTCCTCATGCCGCAGACCTTCAATGTCGGAGCCCGCTCGCTGTTCGTCACCGGCATTGCCTGGGTGTTCATCGTGCTGGCCGCGCTGGCCAGTGCGTCGGCCTTGGTGCAGAACGCTGCCGTCGCCTCGCTGATGCCCGGCTGGGTGCTTGCCGGCGAGAAGCAGACGCTGCCCCTGCTCACGGGCTGGCTGATCGGCTACCTGCCCTGGGTGGTCGGTGCCGGCCTCGTGATCTCGTTCGCCACGCTCGCCTCGGCCATCGGCCTGCTGCTGCGGCTGGATTGGGCGCGCCGCAGCTTCATCGGCCTGCTGGCCGTGGCCATCGTGGTCAACCTGCTCGGCCTGTGGTTGCAACAGGAGGTCGTGCAGTCGGTCGTGCACAACACGCTCAGCCGCACGGTGGTGCCCGCGCAGGTGCTGGGTGTCTTCGGCGGCTTCGTGGCGGCCGCCCGCGTGATGGCCGTGGCGATGACGCTGGCGGCCTGCGCGATGCTGGCCTGGATCATCCGGCGGCTGATGTCGGAGAGCGTGCGGCAGGAATTCGCCTGACCGGGCCTTGGCCGCTCAGCGCAGATCGCCGTCCACGTAAAACCACCGCCCTTCCTCGCGCACGAACCGGCTGACTTCATGCAGGCGCCGGGCGCGCCCGCCGAGCTTGCTGCGTGCGACGAACTCCACCGTCGCGTGATCGGCGTCCTGTTGCGCGTGGCGGCGCACGTCCAGGCCCAGCCACTTCAGGTCGGGCGCATCGGCCTCGAGTGGGGTGGGCCGCGTGCTCGGGTGCCAGGTCGCCAGCAGGTAATCCGTGAGGCCGAGCACGAAGGCGCTGTAGCGCGAGCGCATGAGCGCTGGTGCGTCGGGCGCCTGCAGGTGCAGCGGGCCGGTGTGGTAGCGGCCGCAGCACTGCGTGTGGGCGAGGGCGCTGCCGCAGGGGCAGGTGAGGGCAGGGGCTGTGGGTGGCATGAGAAGGGTGCAGTGAAAGGCCGACTCATTTTGGCGGCTGCCGGGTGGGATCTACGCATTGCGACACCGTCAGACTTGCGTCGGATACTGTATGAACGTACAGTTATCAAATGGACGTTCTGCCCTCTGCTGCTTTGGCAGCCGCCTCTGCGGCGGCTCCCCGCAGGCCCCCGGGCGCGGTGGGGGCGACGCAGCGCACGCCCCTGCGGCCGGACCTGCTGCACCCTGCGCTCTGGCTCGGCCACCAGCTCGGCCGCCAGGTCGATGTGGCCGTGCCCAGCGGCTTCGACGTGCTCGACGAACAACTGCCCGGCGGCGGCTGGCCGCGCCGCGCGCTCACCGAGCTGCTGTTGCCGCACCCGGGCATCGGTGAAATCCGCCTGCTCGGCGCCTGCTTGGCGTCCACCCAGCGGGCCGGCCGGCTGGTGATGCTGTTCGACCCGCCGGCCGACCTGTCCACCTGGGCGCTCGCGCGGCTCGGGCTCGATGTGGAGCAGCTGCTCGTCATCAGCACCCGCTCGCGTGTGATCGCGGGCAGCGACACGCTGTGGGCGCTGGAGCAGGCGCTCAAGAGCGGCCATGTCGGCGCCGTGCTCGCCTGGTTGCCGCCGCGCCTGCGCACCGAGCGCCTGCGCCGTTTGCAATTGGCCGCGCAGGCGCACGACGGCCCGGCCTTCGTGTTCCGCGAAGTGGCCGCGGCGCAGCGCCCCACCGCCGCGCCGCTGCGCCTGGGCCTGCGTGCGGCCGGGGCCGACCGGCTGGCCGTGCGTGTGCTCAAGCGCCGCGGCCCCTTGCTCGAAACGCCGCTTCATGTCGAGCTGCCGGCCGTGCTGTCGGCGGCCGCCTGGCAGCGTGCGCAAGAAGCCGGCGCCGACCTCACGAATGCAGGCGCCTCGCAAGGGCCGGGCTTGCGCGCGGCGACCTTCGTCAACCTGGGTTGATGCCTCCGGTGCGCGCATCCCACTTTTCCACCTGCCACCATGCTGTGGGTCGCCCTTCATCTGCCGCTGCTCTCGCTCGAATCCTTCGCAGCCACGCTCGCTGCCGACGCAGCCGCGCAGCCCTTGGCGCTGATGGATGTGCACGGCATCGTCCACGCCAATGCGGCGGCGCGTGCGCTCGGCATCGTGCCGGGTCTGAAGCGTGCGACCGCCCTGGCACTCGCCCCGCAGCTCACGCTCGGCCAGGCCGATGCGGCACGTGACGCGCAGGCACTCAACGCCGTGGTGCATGCGGCACTGGCGTTCACGCCGAGCGTGACGATCCAGTCGGCGCGCGCGGCCAGCGCGTCGCGCCCGGATTCACCCGACACCGTGCTGCTCGAAGTGCAGGCCAGCCTGCGCCACTTCGGCGGCCCCGAGCGCCGGCTCGGAGCCCTGCTGCAGCGCCTGCGCGTCGCCCTCGCACCGCTGGGCCACGCGGTGCAGGTGGCCAGTGCGCCGACACCGCTGGGCGCGGCGCTGCTGGCGCGCCTTCCGTTCGCTCGGTCGACAGCGCGACACGAGCGCCACTGCCCCGATCTCCCGAGCTTGCGCACCACGCTCGACGCCGCCCCCGTGTGGCTGCTCGGCCCCGGCCGCGAGCACTGGGAGGCCTTGCAGGGCATGGGCCTGCGCACGCTGGGCGATCTGCTGCGGCTGCCACGTTCCGGTGTGGCGCGCCGCTTCGGTGCTGACCTGCTCGGTGAACTCGACCGCGCCCGCGGCGAGCGCCCCGACCCGCGCGAGCCCATCGCCTTGCCTGCCACGTTCGAGACCCGGCTCGAACTCTTCGCCCGCGCAGACACCACCGAGCAGGTGCTGCACGGCGCCGCCCTGCTGCTGGCGCGCATGGTCGCCTGGCTCACGGCCCAGCATGCGCATGTGCGGCGCTTCACCCTCGTGATGCAGCACGAACCGCGCTGGCGCAAGGACGACCGAACGCCCACCGAAACCACACTCGTGCTCGCGCTCACCGAACCCTCGCGCGACCCGGCGCACTTGCAGGTGCTGCTGCGCGAACGCCTGGCGCAGTTGCAGTTGCCCGCGCCCAGCATCGAGCTGCGTTTGCAGGTGGACGACATGGCGCGCCGCGCGCCGCTCAACGAAGAGCTGTTCCCCACCGCCGGCAGCGAACGTGAAGGCCTGCTGCGCCTGATCGAACGGTTGCAGGCGCGGCTCGGGCCGGGGCAGGTGCAGCGCCTCGTGCAGCGGCACGACCACCGGCCCGAGCGCGCCAGCGAGGGGATCGCCGCCACGGCGGTGTTGCCCGGCGGCCGGGTGGCCGCTGCGTCCGGCATGCATGCCGCTGCGAAAGCGAGCCCGACCACGGGCACCGCCATGCATGCCCCCATGCGCCCGATCTGGTTGCTGGCCGAGCACCAGCCGCTGCGCGAGCGCCAGAACCTGCCCTGGCTCGACGGCCGCGCGCTGCAGTTGCTCAGTGGCCCCGAACGCATCGAAACCGGCTGGTGGGACGCCGCCTTGGCCGAGCGCGACTACTTCATCGCCCAGGCCGCCGAGGGCGCGCTGGTGTGGGTGTACCGCACACGCCTGCCGCTGCCGGGCACGCTCGTCTGCGGCTGGTTCCTGCAAGGCCGCTTCGGCTGACTGGCGGCTTTCACCCCTTAACCCCCTTAAGCAAGCTTGGCATACTCCACCACTGCCCGGCCGCGCTGCCTGCCCGGGTGCCCGCCGCGTCCCCACGACACACATCGATGTACGAATCACATTTCGGGATCACCGGCCCGCCGTTCCAGCTCAGCCCGGACCCGAGCTTCTATTTCGACAGCAAGGGCCACCACCAGGCGATGGCCGAGATCCGCCGTGGCCTGGCCGAGAAGACCGGCTTCGTCGTCATCAGCGGTGAAGTCGGTGCGGGCAAGACGACGCTGGTGCGCACCCTGCTCGAAGAGCTGGACTCATCACGCTACGCGCTCGGCCACATCCTCAACACCCAGCTCGACGCAGACGAACTGCTGCGCGCCATCCTGCTCGCCTTCGGTGTCTCGCCTCAGGAAGAATCCCCCGAGCAGTGGATGAAGGCCATCCACCGCCAGGTTGCCGCCCTCGCGAAGGACGGCTGGAGCGCGGTGCTCATCATCGACGAGGCGCAGAACCTGCACCCCGACGCGTTCCACCGGCTCGTCGAACTCGACCGCAGCGGCACGCCGGGGCGTGCGCCGCTGAAGGTGTTCCTGGTCGGCCAGCCGGAACTGCGCACCTTGGTCGCTTCGCCGGAACTGGGCACGCTGAGGGAGCGGGTGCGGGTGTCCTGCCACCTCGGGCCGCTGGGCGCGGTCGAGACCGGCCACTACATCGAACACCGGCTCGCCAAGGTCGGCTGGAGCGGCGTGCCGCGCTTCGAGCCCGGCGCCTTTGCCGAGATCCACCGCTGGACACAGGGCATCCCGCGGCGCGTGAACCTGTTGTGCAACCGCCTGATGCTGTCGCGCTTCCTGAGCGGCGAGGTGCTGATCGATGCGGCGATGGTGGCCACCACCGCACGCGACCTGCGGGCCGAGATCGGCGACATCGGGCCCGAGCCGGAAGAGGTTCAGGTGATCGAACCGATCACGCTGACAGAGGTGGTCGACGAGGAGGCCACCGAGGAAGTCAGCGCAGCGCTGCAGCCCATGGCCCCACCTTCGCTGCTGGAGCCTACCGCACCGAAGGCGCCTGCCGAACCCGCCGCGCCGCTCGAACCCATCGCGCTCAAGACGCTCAGCACCCCGCCCACGCCGGCTGCGCGCAAGGCCGCGGACAAACCGCCGCCCCGGCCCGCGCCCAGCCCGGCCACGGTCGTGCCCGCGCCAGCGCCTGTGGCGCCGGTCACTCCGCCGCGGGCTGCGCCGGTGTCGGCTCCCGCCGCACCCGCCATCCCCGCCGCGGCTGCCGCGCCCACGCTCCTGCGCCGCGACCGCCGCCGCCCCGCCGCCCTGCCGCCGCAACTGCCACCCGTGGTGCAACGCGGTGACGGTTCGGGCCCGCTGCTCTTCGTGTTGAACGGTGAGGCCGACCACATCAAGGCCGCCGCCCTGCTGGGCGCGATGGCCGGGCGCGCCGAACTGCCGGTGGCCTGGCTCGTGCGCATCAATGCGAGCGACGCGGTCGAGCGCAACCTCGACCTGTTCGCCGGCTTCGACCGCAGCCGTCTCATCAACCTCGGCCTTGCCGATGGCACCGCGGTCGGCCGCGCGGCCGAGTTGATGAAACGCTTCGAGTTCGTCGTCGACCACTGCGAGCCCGCGGCCGTGGTCGTCTTCGATGCGAGCGAGGTGGCCTTGTACGCCGGCATGGTGGCGCGCAGCAAGCTGGTGCCCGTGGTGCACATCGGCGCCGGGCTGCGCACCGCCGAGCCCTCGGCCCGCGCCGACGTGAACCGCCGCCTCACCGACCAACTCGCCGACCTGCTCTACACCGCCGATGCCGATGCCGGCGACACGCTCGTGCGCGAAGGCGTGGCGCCCGAACGGGTGCGCTTCGTCGGCAACCTGCTGGTCGATGCCTTGCAGGCCGCGATGCGGGCGTCGACCGATGGCCCCGAGGTCGACGACGGCCTGGGCGATGCGCGCCAGTTCCTCACCGACGCGCACGGCTACGGCCTCGTCACCATCGACGCCTGGGCCAACGTGAGCGAGCGCCAGACGCTGACCGAGCTGGTGACGATCCTGCGCCAGGTGAGCCGCGACCTGCCGCTGATCTGGCCGATGCACCAGCGCACCTACGACCAGCTGGTCAAGTTCCGGCTCGATGCCTTCATCGCGAACGAGCGCATCGCCTGCGTGCCCTTGCAACGCCATGCCTCGTTCGCGCGTCTGCTCGGCAGCGCCACCTGTGCGCTCACCGATTCATGGTCGGTGCAGGAAGAGGCCACGGCCCTCGGCATCCCGTGCCTGACGATGGGGGTGGAGCCGGGCCGGCCGATGGCCGAGGGTGTCGGCTCGGGCATCCCGGTCGGCAAGAACAAGACACTCGCCACACGGGCCGTGTGGGAGTGCATTTTCAACGGTGGCAAGCGCGGGCGCGTGCCCGACCTGTGGGATGGCCAGGCGGCCGGCCGCATCGCCTCGCACCTGGCCACCTGGCTGGTGGCCGAGCGCACACGCCTGACGGTTTGAACGCCGCGTGAGCGGCTGCCTGACCGGGTATCCCCCCAAGGTCTAGGCATTGCGCGGGGCCGGGGCTGCGTCGATGATCGCAGCCCGTTCACGCCCCGGAGAATTTGCATGGCCACCACAAGCCCCAAGGCAATGTCGCTGCACATCGGTCTCAACGCCGTCGACCCGAAAGCGTATGGCGGCTGGGGCGGCCCACTGGCGGCATGCGAGTTCGATGCGAACGACATGACCGCACTCGCCAAGAGCCAGGGCATGAAGCCGAGCACGCTGCTGACGAAGAAGGGCACACGCAGTGCCGTGCTCACCGCCATGCGGGCCGCGGCCAAGGCGCTCAAGCGCGGCGACCTGTTCTTCATGAGCTACTCCGGCCACGGCGGCCAGGTGCCCGACACCTCGGGCGACGAACCCGACAAGCAGGACGAAACCTGGTGCCTCTACGATGGCCAGTTGATCGACGACGAGCTGTACCTGGAGCTGAGCCGCTTCGCCGCGGGCGTGCGCATCCTGGTCTTGTCCGACAGTTGCCACAGCGGCAGCGTCACGCGCGACATGCCGCCGCCCCCGCCCCCGCCGGGTCAACGCGCCAGGCTGATGCCGAGCGCCGTGGCGATGCGCACCTATGCTGACAACAAGGCCTTCTACGACAAGCTGCAAGCCGATGTCGCGAAGGCTAGCGGTGGCGCCATCGTCGACCCGGACGCTGCGCTCGCGCAGGTGGCGGCGAGTGGCCGGCGGACGGCGATCGTCACGAAGTTCAAGCCGGGCGTGATTCTCATCTCGGGCTGCCAGGACAACCAGACCTCGATGGACGGCGACCACAACGGTGCCTTCACCGAGGCACTGTTGCAGGTCTGGAGCCACGGCGCGTTCACTGGCAGCTACGCGAGCTTTCACGCCAAGATCCGCGCCCGCATGCCGGCCACGCAGTCGCCCAACCTGTTCACGCTGGGCAGCACGGGGGTGTTTCTGACACAGCCCCCGTTCAAGGTCTGAGGCGCCCGCCATGACCGACCCCACCGCGCTCAAGCTCGTCGGCCGTCGGGCGGTGGTGGCCCTGCCGCCGTTGCTGCGCACCGCGGCGCGCTCGGTCGATCATGGCGAAGATGCCTTCCTGCCGGCCGGCTACCTGGAGCCAGTGGCCGCCTTCGACGTCGGCCCGAATGCGCGCGGTACCGATGCCGCCGTGGCCCAGAAGCACGAGGCGAAGGACGATGAAGTCCTGGTGCTCGAACTGGCCGACGGCTCCACGCTGATCACGAGCGCGGCCAAGCTGAAGGAATCGCTCGAACGCAGCCGGCCCGAGCTGATCGTCGATGGGGCCATCCAGTTCGAGGCCATGCGCGCCGACCCCGCCGAAGCGCGCGGGCTGGTGAGCGATGCGGTCGGTGGCCTCGTCAGCAAGGTGTTCGCGGTTGCCGTGAACGACCGCGGTGACCCGATCCTCGAAGCCGCACTCGACAAGCTCAAGGAGTTGACGGGCAGCGCCGTCGTCACTGCCGCCGAACTCGGTGTCAGCCGGCTCGGCACGAAGGCCTTGATGTGGGCCGTCGAGAACCGACTCAAGCGCCCGCCGGGCAAGCTCTACCTGTGGCAAGGCAGCACTGGCAGCGCCGCCGACCTGGCCGATATTCCTCTCGGCCGGCTCGAGCGCATGGCCGCCGACGGCAAGACGATGCTCGTCTTCGTGCACGGCACTGGCTCGAGCACGCAATCAAGTTTCGGCGATCTGCAAACCGGCGACCGGTCGGTGTGGGCCGCACTTGAACGCCGTTTCGATGGCGGCATCTACGCCTTCGAACACTGCACCCTCAGCGAGAGCCCGATCGAGAACGCCCTGCAGCTCGCGGGCGAGTTGCCGGTGGGCGCGAAGATCTGCCTGGTCTCGCATTCACGCGGTGGCCTGGTGGCCGACCTGCTCTGCCTGGGCGACTTCGACGCCCTGATCGACGCCTTCAAGAGCGATCTGCCCGGCACCGGCGATGCCGACCCGGCCGAAGCGGCACGTGTCGGCCAGGAGATGGAGACCGCCCACCAGGAACACCGCAAACAGCTGCGCACGCTCGCGGCCCTGCTGCGCGCGCGCCAGATCAACGTGCAACGCTACGTGCGTGTGGCCAGCCCGGCCAAGGGCACGCTGCTGGCCAGCGGCAACTTCGACCTGTTTCTCTCGGGCCTGCTCACCTTGATCGGCCAGGTGCCGTTCTTCTTCGGCAGCCCGCTGTACTCGGCCTTCAAGCGGGTGGCCATCGACATCGCGAAGAACCGCACCAACCCGCGCCTTGTGCCCGGCATCGAGGCCATGCTGCCCGATTCGCCGATGGCGCGCCTGCTGCACGAAGCCCCAGTGCGGGCCGGCATCCAGATGGTGGCGGTGGCCGGCGACATCGAGGGCGGCAACCTGCTCAAGCGCTTCGGCGTTTTCCTCACCGACTTCCTGCTGTTCGACCAGGTCGACAACGATCTCGTGGTCGACACCTCGTCGATGCTCGCCGGCATTGCGCCGCAGGCCGGCGCGAAGGCGCTGTTCGATCGCGGGGCCGATGTCTCGCACTTCCGCTACTTCACCAACACCGACACGCGCAACGCGCTGCGCGACTGGCTCACCGCCGCCGACGTGAACGCGCTCGCCCTGTTCCAGCCGCTGCCCGGCCGCTTCATCGACATGGATGCGCAGCTGGAAGCGCAACGCCTGCGAGCTGCGGCCGGCACCCGCGCGGGCCAGTTGGCCGAGATGCCGGTCGTGGTCGTCCTGCCCGGCGTGATGGGCTCGCATTTGTGTGCCACGGGCGGCGACCGCGTCTGGTTCGATCCGATCGACATCGCCACCGGCGGGCTCGACAAAATAGCGTGGGGCCAGCAAGGCGTCGAGGCCGAGAAGTTGCTCAGCATGAACTACGGCGATGTGTGCGAGTACCTGGCCG
Organism: Rhizobacter sp.; assembly: GCA_025361845.1. Classification (GTDB taxonomy): domain Bacteria; phylum Pseudomonadota; class Gammaproteobacteria; order Burkholderiales; family Burkholderiaceae_C; genus JANYJL01. Next base: position 3,879 of record JANYJL010000342.1, on the reverse strand, counting down.
CCAGCCACCGCATCGAAAAATTCGCCTACGACTGGCGCATGCCGCTGGACGTGCTGGGCCAGCGCTTCGGCGAATACCTGTCAGGCTTGCTGAAGTCGACCCAACAACCGATCCGCCTGCTCGCGCACAGCATGGGCGGCCTCGTGGTGCGCGCCTGCATCCACCAGCGGCGCGCCGTGATGGACGAACTGATGCAGCGCGAAGGCGCGCGGCTCGTGATGCTCGGCACGCCGCACCAGGGCGCGCATTCGATGGTGGTCACCCTGCTCGGCAAGGACGACACGGTGCGCACCTTGGCGCGGCTCGATGTCGAGCACGACATGCCGGGCGTGCTGAAGATCGTCACCGGCTTTCGCGGCCCGATGCAGTTGCTGCCCAAGCCCGGCTTCACCGATGCCTTCCAGGGCCAGCCCGACGGCGGCAGCGTGTACGACTACCAGAGCGCCAAGACCTGGGCGGCTTTCAAGGAGCAGGTCACCGATTTCTGGTTCGGCGACGGCAACATCGCCGTGCCCGAGCAGGAGGCACTCGACGCGGCTGCCTGGTTGTGGCGCGCGGACGGCCTGGCCACACCGGCGCTGCCGGACGCCTACAAGGCCAAGAGCATCTACGTCTTCGGCGTTGCCGCGAACACGCCTTGCGGCGTGCGCGCCGTGCCCGACAGCCAGGGTGGCAAGCCGCGCCTGAAGCTCGTCGGCACACCGCATGGTGATGGCACGGTCACCTGGGAATCGGGCCGCATCGGCGGCATCGGTGCGTTCTATTACCTGCCGGCCCAGCACGGCAACCTGCTGTCGACCTCGGACGCTTTCCCGGCCCTCGTCGACCTGCTGCGCAAGGGCGCGACCAGTGCGCTGATGACCTCGCCACCGGCCACACGCGCGGTCGAGCAGCCGCAGCCGACCACCTACGACGCGGGCCCGCCGACCATCGACGGTGGCGAGATGCTCGCCCGCGGCCTGATGGGCGGGCGGCCGCAGACGCCGGTGTCGGCGCGGCCGAAGCGCCGCATCGAGGTGCGTGTGCATGGCAAGGACCTGCGCTTCCTGCAACAGCCCGTCATGGTGGGCCACTACGAACAAGACCCGATCGCCGGGCCGCAGAGCCTGATCGACCGCGAACTGCTCGACGGCGACCTCACGCAACGCTACAACCTCGGCCTCTATGCCGGCCCGCGCGGCACCGCCACCGTGGTGCTGCGGGTGCCCAATGATCAGGAACGCAGCCGAGGCAGCTTCACCGGTGCGGTGGTCACGGGGCTCGGCGTCTACGACGGCGCACTGAGCCTGTCGGAGCTGGCAACCTCGGTGCGCACCGGTGTGTTGCGCTACCTGCTCCAGATCGTCGACGTGCTGGGCAACGCGCCGCGCGAGGTGCCGCTGGCGACCTTGCTGCTGGGCTACAACTCGTCGGCGAGCCTGACGGTCGCGGCATCGGTCGAGGCCCTGGTGCGCGGTGTGGTCGAGGCCAACCACGAGTTCGCCGAGACCACGCGCCTGAACATCCGCGTGGCCCGCCTCGACATCGTCGAGATGTACCAGGACACTGCCATCACCGCGGTCTATGCGCTGCGCGCGATGCCGGCCAAGCTCGATGCACTGCTCTCGCAACTGCGCACCAGCCTGGTCGTGTCCGGTGAACTCACGGTCGGGCAGGGCATGCGCCAGCGCCTCTTCGACGCCGGCAACCAGAGCTACTGGCCGCGCCTGATCGTGACCGATGCCGACCGCTCGGACGATGGGTGTCCACCGGCGCCAATACCTGGCCGCACCGCGATGGCGGATCGTCTGCGTTTCCTCTACGTCGGCCAGCGCGCGCGCGCCGAAGCGGTGATCCAGCAGCGCCAGCCGGGGCTGATCGAAACCCTCGTGCGCCAGCAGATCCACGACCCGCGCTGGAACCCCGACTTCGGCCGCATGCTGTTCCAGTTGATGGTGCCGCACGACTTCAAGGACGCGGCGCGCCAGCTCGAACGCCTGGTGCTCGTGGTCGATGCGACCACCGCCAACCTGCCCTGGGAAATGATGCTCGCCGGCGACCCTGGCCGCGGCGGTGATGCGCGCCCGCTGGCGCTGCGCGCGCCGGTGGTGCGGCAGCTCGCTTCCACCTCGTTCCGGCGCCATGTGCGCCAGGGCATCCAGCGCAACGCGCTGGTGATCGGCAACCCGTCGGTGGCCGGATTCGGCAAGGCCTTCGCCCCGGCCGGTGCCGCGAACGCGGCGGACTACCCGGACCCGCCTTCACTGATCGGCGCGCAGAAGGAAGCGCAAGGCGTGGCCGATGCGCTGACCGGCCTGGGCTACGCCGTCGAGCCCGCGATCGGCGATCAGCTCACGGCCAGTGATGTGCTCGCGCTGCTCTACCGCAAGCCCTGGCGCGTGCTGCACATCTCGGCGCACGGGGTGTTCGACCAACTGCACTCGGACGGCTCGCGGCGCAGCGGCGTGGTGCTGTCCGACGGCCTGCTCATCACCGCGGCCGAAATCGCTTCGATGGAAGTGGTGCCCGAACTGGTGTTCCTGAACTGCTGCCACCTCGGCCAGATCGACGCGACCGTGCGCGATGGCAACAAGCTCGCGGCGAGCGTGGCCCGTGAACTCATCGAGATCGGCGTGCGCTGCGTGATCGTGGCCGGCTGGGCCGTCAACGACGCGCAGGCGCAGCTCTTCGGCGAGATGTTCTACCGCAGCCTGATGCTGCAACGCCTGCCCTTCGGCGATGCCGTGTTCGCGGCTCGCCAGGCGGCCTGGAACAAGCAGCCGCAAGACATCACCTGGGGCGCCTTCCAGGCCTATGGCGACCCGCTGTGGCTGGCCGAGCGGCGTGGCGATGGCATGGGTGGCGATGTCGGCAAGGGGCTGTACGCCTCACCCGAACAGGCGCTCGACGCGCTGGCCAGCCTGAGCAGCGACGTGGCCCGCCGCAGCAGCCGTCAGAACGAGCGCGAGTCGCGTGCCGATGTCGACGCGGTGCAGCGCCTCATCGACGAACATTGCCCACCCGAATGGCACGAACTGCCGGCCTTGCAATCGGCCCTGGGCGCCACCTGGCGCGACATCGGCGACTACGAAAAGGCGCGCACTGCCTTCCTGCGCGCCGTGCAGTACGAAGACAAGCTGGGCCGTGTGCCCATCACCGACGTGCAGCAACTCGCCAATGTCGAATCGCGCCTGGGCGAACGCAATCGCGATGCCGAGATGATCGAACGCGGCCTGGCCCGGCTGAGGCAGCTCGACAGCCTGGTCGCCGATGCGAGCGGCCAGGTGCCCCTGGTGCCCGCCCGCTGCGCGCTGCAAGGCGCGGCGCTGAAGCGGCTGGCCTTCCTGCACGCGCGCAGCCTGCTCGAAGCGGCCAGCGCCAGCGGCGACGGCGTGCCCGTGTCGGGCCTGGCCATGATGGAAGCGCTGGACGCGGCGGTCGAGGCCTACCACCGTGCCGAAGGTGTGGCCGGGCAGGCCGGCTTCCTGCCCTACCTGGCACTGAACCGGCTCGCGCTCGACTCGCTCACACCCTGGGATTCGGACGCCGAGCGTGATGCCGCGCTGGCCATCGGCCACCAGTGCCTGACGCAGGCGGGCGAAGAATTCCAGCGCGACGCCGGCTTCTTCAATGCGGTGATGCAACCCGAGGCGATGTTCGTGCAGCGCCTGCTCGACCGCAGCATCGGCGCCGAAGGCGAAGCCGGCGAAACGGCGTGGCGCGAAGTGACCCAGGCCTACCTGCAAGCCGTCTCCAACATCTCGGTCAAGCCGAAAGACCTGGACTCGGTGCTCTCTCAGATGCTGCGCCTGTCGACCCTGCTCGATGCGGTGGCGCTGTTCACCGTCGACGACGACCCGGTCGATGCCGCCGCCATGCGGCGCATCGCCGGCCGCCTGA
>JANYJL010000334.1 GCA_025361845.1 Rhizobacter sp. | reverse complement strand
TTCGCGCAGCGTGCCATCGACCCGAAAGCGCACCGAGCTGCTGCGCTCGTAGGGCTCGATGTGGATATCGCTCGCGCCGTCTTTCGCGGCCTGCGTCAGCAGCGCGTTGAGCATGCGGATGATCGGTGCATCGGTGCCGGCTTCCAGCAAATCTTCGACGGCCGGCAGCTCTTGCAGCATGCGCGAGAGATCGACGGCACTTTCCACCTCGCCGATCACCGTGGCCGCGCTCGACTCGCCGCCGGCATACGCCGCGGCGATGCGGTTCACGAGCGTGGCCGAGGCCTCGCGCTCGAAGGCGTCGATGTCGTAGAGCCGCAGCACTTCGCTCAGCGCCGGCAGCGCGACGGTCTCGGGCGCCCACAGCACCAGGCGCTCGCCGTCGTCTTCGAGCAGCAGGGTGTGCGCCTTGGCGTAGGCGTAGGGCAGGGGGTGGCGGGCGCCCATCGTGCTGCTCCGCGTTCAGTTCGGCGCCGACGCCGGGTTGCCCATCGGCCGCGGCGGCGGGTTCAGCGGCGCGGTCGTTTGTTCGACCGCGCGCTGCGGCGGCAGCACCGGCGACTCGTTGATCGGCACCAGGAAGCTCGGCGTCGGTTGCGCGTCCTTCTGCTGGCCGCGCAGCAGCTCGTAGCGGTCGAGCGAGAGGCGGTTCGCCGATTCGGCGTCGCGCATGATGCTCGGGCGCAAAAACACCATCAGATTCGTGCGGGTCTTGGTGCGGCTCTCGCTGCGGAACAGCGCGCCGATGAAGGGGATGTCGCCGAGCAGGGGCACCTTGCTCTTGTTCTCGGTGAAGCGGTCTTCGATCAGGCCGCCGAGGACGAGGATCTGCCCGTCGTCGACGATCACGGTCGATTCGATCGAACGTTTGTTGGTCGACGGCCCGGCGTTCGAGGTGCCTGGCGCGACCTTGTCGGACAGGCTCGACGACTCCTGGAAGATCTGCATGCGCACCGTGCCGCCCTCGCCGATCTGCGGCTTGATGCGCAGCGTGATGCCGACGTCCTTGCGTTCGATCGTCTGGAACGGGTTGGTGGTGCCGGTGCCGGTGGTCGTGCTCGAACCGGTGACGAAGGGCACGTTGCTGCCGACGATGATCTTGGCTTCTTCGTTGTCGAGCGTGATCAGGTTCGGGGTCGACACGATGTTGGTGTTGGCGCGGCTACGCAGGATGTTGGCGATGGCGCCGATGCCGTAGACGCCCGCGATCTTCGTGATCAGGCCGATGTTCAGGCCCTCGCCGAGCGTGAGGTTCGCGCCACTGCCCGAGATCTGCGCCTTGTCGATCGTCAGCAGGTTGCCGGTCGTGCCGAGGTTGGTGCCCGCGAACACGCCCGCGTTGTCGCCGTCCTTGCCGAGCAGGCCTTGCCATTGCAGGCCGAAGTTGGCGGCGTCGTCGCCCGAGACCTCGACGATCATGCTTTCGATGTAGACCTGCGCGCGGCGCGAGTCGAGCTGGTCGATCACCGCGCGCAACTGCTTGTACAGCGGCTCGGGGCCGGTGATGACGAGCGAGTTGGTCGACGGGTCGGCCTGGATGAAACCGCCGGTGGACGGCCCGGTCGAGGCGCTCAGCGGCGCGGTGGCCGGCGTGGCGCCGCCGGCCGTCGCCGCGGTGGCGGCGGTCGGGGTGCTGGCGCCACCACCGGCCGAACCGCCGCCGGTGGAACTGAAGGCCGCACGCAGCACCGAGGCCAGCTTGGTGGCGTCGGCGTTCTTCAGGTAGACGACCCAGATGTTGCCCAGGCCGTTCGCACCGACGGTCGGCTGGTCGAGTTTTTCCACCAGCGACTTGATGCTCGCCAGCCGTGCCGCGTTGGGCGCGCGCACGAGCAGGGAGTTGCTGCGCGAATCGATCAGGATCGATGCGGCCGTGCCGCCGCCGAGCGTTGCCACGCCGCCCGCTGCGCCGGCCGCGGCCGGGTCAGTCAGGCGCTGCACGATGGTGGCGATGTCGGAGGCCACGGCGTTCTTCAGCGGGATCACTTCCACGTCACCGGCGGCGGGTGTGTCCATCGCCGCGATGATCTTGGCGATGCGTGTCAGGTTGTCGGCGTAGTCGGTGATGACGAGCGAGTTGTTGCCCGGGTTCGCGTTGATCGTGTTGTTCGGGCTGATGAGCGGGCGCAGCACCGGCACCATGTTGTTGGCGTTCTCGTGCGTGAGCTTGAAGATCTGCGTGATGATCTGGTCGCCCTTGCGCGACACGTCGCCGATCGACACTGTGCCGGCCTGCAACTTCGCATCCGCCTCGGGCACCACCTTGAACAGGCCGCCGACTTCCACCACCGTGAATCCGAGGCCGCGCAGTGCGGCCAGGAAGTTGAAATAGGCCTCGCGTGGTGTGAGCGCCTGTTCGCTGTAGACGGTGATGTTGCCCTTCACACGCGGATCGACGACGAATTGCTGTTTCAGGATCACGCTCATCGCGCGGGTCACGCCTTCGATGTCGGCGTTGACGAAGTTCAGCGTCACCGGCTCACCGCGAAAGCGCGCCGCGGGCGATTGCGCAAAGGCGAGCGGCGCCGGCAGCAGGGCCACGCTGAGCACGCCCGTCAGCAGCGCCGTGGGCCAGCGCCGGGGGCGTTGGGTTCGCGTGGGGGGGTGACTGGGCTTCATCTTCATCCGATCGAAATGACCGAGCGCGCGCCTTCGCGTCGCCCGATGATGTTCAGCAAGTTCGCGAGCGCGGGCTCGTCGGCGCCGGAGGCGGTGGCCTCGCCGCGAAAACGCACGCCGCCCGGACCCCAGCTGCCGTTGCCCGAGAGTTGCAGCGCGCCTTCCTGGGTCGTGAGCGTCAGCGTCGCCGGGCCGGCGCTTGCGTTGCCAGCGAGCGTGAGGCGGTAGCTGCCGAAGGTGTCGAGCGTCGTCAGGCGTGACGATACGCTCAGCAATTCGAGGTTGGCACTGCCTTGCAGGCGCAGGCGGCCCTGCACGG
>JANYJL010000123.1 GCA_025361845.1 Rhizobacter sp. | reverse complement strand
CCAGGTTCGCGTGTCGCAAGGTGCGGCCCAAGCCGTGCTGCCGGCGCGGCTCGATACCTCACTCGCGGCCAATGCGGTGCGTGTCAGCGCAGGACATGCCAGCACCGCCACCCTCGGTGCGATGTTCGGCGCGATCAGCGTCGAGAAAGCCTGAGGCCGGTGATGATCGACAGCTTCAACACCTTCGGCCAGTCGATGCTCGGTGGCCTGTGGCCGGTCGTCTGGACCGTCATCAAGATCGTCGCCCTCGTGCTGCCGCTGATGATCTGCGTGGCCTATCTGACGCTGTGGGAGCGCAAGGCGATCGGCTGGAGCCAGATCCGCCCGGGCCCGAACCGAGTCGGCCCGCTCGGCCTGTTGCAACCGATCGCCGATGCGGTGAAGCTGATCTTCAAGGAGATCATCGTCCCGACGGCCGCGAACAAGGGCCTGTTCTTCCTCGCCCCGGTGATGACGATCATGCCGGCGCTCGCGGCCTGGGCCGTCGTGCCTTTCGGGCCTGACGTCGCACTGTCCAACATCAATGCCGGCCTGCTGTTCCTGATGGCGATCACCTCGCTCGAGGTCTACGGCGTCATTATCGCCGGCTGGGCCTCGAACTCGAAGTACGCCTTCCTCGGCGCGCTGCGCGCCTCGGCGCAGATGGTCAGCTACGAGATCGCAATGGGCTTCGCGCTCGTCGTCGTGCTGATGGTTTCGGCGAGTCTCAACATGACCGACATCGTGATGGGCCAGGACCGCGGCACGTTCGCGAAGATGGGCCTGAGCTTCCTGTCCTGGAACTGGTTGCCGTTGCTGCCGATCTTCGTCGTCTACTTCATCTCGGGCCTGGCCGAAACCAACCGCCACCCCTTCGATGTGGTCGAGGGTGAATCCGAGATCGTCGCCGGCCACATGGTCGAGTACTCGGGCATGGCCTTCGCAATGTTCTTCCTCGCCGAATACGCGAACATGATCCTGATCTCCACGCTGGCGGTGATCATGTTCCTCGGCGGCTGGGTCGCACCGATCTCCTTCTCGTTGTTCGGCATGGCGACGCCGGGCTGGATCACGGACACGATGTTCCTGTGGAACTGGGCCTGGTTGTTCGGCAAGGTGTTTGTCATCGTCACCATGTTCCTGTGGGTGCGTGCTTCGTTCCCGCGCTTCCGCTACGACCAGATCATGCGTCTGGGCTGGAAGGTCTTCATCCCCGTCACGCTGGTGTGGCTGGTGGTCGTCGGGCTGTGGATCCAGTCCCCCTGGAACATCTGGAACTGAGGGCGCAAGCATGGCCACTACTGCAACCCCCATCAAGAACCTGCTGTCGAGCTTCATGCTTGCCGAGCTGTGGAAGGGCATGGCCCTGACCGGCCGGCATTTCTGGCAACGCAAGATCACCGTGCAGTTCCCGGAAGAAAAGACGCCGCTGTCGCCGCGTTTCCGCGGCCTGCACGCGCTGCGCCGCTATGAAAACGGCGAAGAACGCTGCATCGCCTGCAAACTCTGCGAAGCGGTCTGCCCGGCGATGGCCATCACGATCGAAAGCGATGTGCGCGCGGACGGCTCGCGCCGCACCACGCGCTACGACATCGACCTGACCAAGTGCATCTTCTGCGGCTTCTGCGAAGAGAGCTGCCCGGTCGATTCGATCGTCGAGACCCATGTGTTCGAGTACCACGGCGAAAAGCGTGGCGACCTGTATTTCACGAAAGACATGCTGCTCGCCGTGGGCGACCGCTACGAAAAAGAAATCGCAGCCAACCGGCAGGCAGACGCGGCCTACCGCTGAACGCCAGGGCGCACTGAGCGCCGCCTAGAACAATACCGACATGAACACTGCGCTCTTCTACATCTTCTCGGCCGTGCTGCTGTTCGCGGCCTTCCGTGTCATCACGGCCCGCAGCACGGTGCATGCGGCGCTGTTCCTGGTGCTCGCGTTCTTCAGCGCCTCCTGCGTGTGGATCCTGCTGCGTGCCGAGTTCCTGGCGATCGCACTCGTGCTCGTCTACGTCGGCGCGGTGATGGTGCTGTTCCTCTTCGTCGTGATGATGCTCGACGTGAACGTCGACGCGATGCGCCAAGGGTTCTGGAAGCACTTCCCGGTCGCGGCCCTGGTCGGCGTCGTCATCGCGCTGGAGATGGCCGCCGTGCTGCTGCCCGGCTTCCGCCTGACCGACGCGCCGCTCGCGAATGCGGCGGAGTTGAAGCTCGGCAACACCAAGCTGCTGGGCATCGAGGTCTACACGCACTACCTCTACCCCTTGCAGATTGCGGCGGTGCTGCTGCTGGTGGCCATCATCGCGGCGATTTCACTGACCTTGCGCCAGCGCAAGGATTCGAAGTCGCAGAACCCGTCCGAGCAGGTGCTGGCCAAGAAGGCCGATCGTGTGCGCATCGTCAAGATGGCCGCCGTGGTCGAGCCTCCGCCCGCGCCTCCCGCGCCGCCGGCCGCAGGAGAAACCACATGACCCTCGGCCCCATCACGCTCGGCCATTACCTCTCGCTCGGCGCGATCCTGTTCGCGCTGTCGGTGATCGGCATCTTCCTGAACCGCAAGAACCTGATCGTGCTGCTGATGGCGATCGAGCTGATGCTGCTGGCGGTGAACCTGAACTTCGTCGCCTTCTCGCATTACCTCGGCGACATGGCGGGCCAGGTGTTCGTGTTCTTCATCCTGACCGTCGCTGCGGCCGAATCGGCCATCGGCCTGGCGATCCTGGTGGTGCTGTTTCGCAACCGTACGTCGATCAACGTCGACGAGCTCGACACGCTCAAGGGCTGATTGCATTCGCGGGCGAGAGGGCCCG
>JANYJL010000319.1 GCA_025361845.1 Rhizobacter sp. | reverse complement strand
CCGCGGTGATGACCTCGTTCCGCGCGCCGATTTTGGCGTGGGATGTCGCCACCGAAGACGAAGCGCGCTTCCAGCGCATCGTGCGCACGGTGCTGATCATCTGCACCCTGCTGTGCATCGGCGTGCTGCTCGCACCGATCGTCAAGGAAGACCGCAGCCAGCCGCAGGAGCTGCCGCCGCGCCTGGCCAAGATGCTGCTCGAACGCGCGCCCCCCCCCCCGCCGCCGGTGGTGAAGCCGGAGACGCTGAAGGACACGCGCAAGGACACCTTGAACGACGCGCCCCTGGCCGTGCCCAAGCCCACGCCCGTGAAGGCGCCCGAGCCCATCAAGGCCGTGCCCGTGCCCGAAGCGCGCCAGCCGGTGCCCGACAAGGCACCGGGCGAGGTGGACGCCGCGCGCCGCAAGGCGGCCGGCGTGGGCCTGCTCGCGATGGCGAGCGAGCTCGCTGAAATTCGCGGCGCACCCGCTGCCGTGCAACTGCGCACCGACATCAAACAAGGCCCCGGCGTCGGCACCAGCACAGGCGTTGGCGTGGGCGCAGGCAGCGAGGCCGGCTTGCCGACCCGTTCATTGCTGACCTCGAACGCGACCGGCGGCAGCGGCGGCATCAACACCGCCAGCTACAGCCGCGACACCGGCGGTGGCGGCCTGGCCGGCCGCGCGACCACGCTGGTGGAAGGTGCGGCGGGCGGTGGTGGCGGCGGCGGTGCCGGCGGGGGTGGCAGCCGCGGCAAGGTCGGTGACGGCCCGGGTGCCAAGGGGGCGAACCCGGGTGGCAGCATGCAGCGTGGCAGCAGCGGCAAGGCCTCGCGCTCGCTCGAAGAGATCAAGCTCGTGTTCGAGCGCAACAAGGGCGCCATCTACGCGATCTACAACCGCGCGCTGCGTGAAGACCCGGGCCTGCAAGGCAAGATCGTGCTCGAACTGAAGATCTCGCCCTCGGGCACGCTCAGTGATTGCCGCATCGTGTCGAGCGAACTCAAGTCGCCCGAACTCGAAGCCAAGCTGCTCGCGCGCATCCGCCAGTTCGATTTCGGCGCGAAGGATGTCGACCAGATGATCGTCAGCTGGCCGGTGGACTTCCTGCCGTCGTAGCCGCGCCAAACCCGGCGCCCCGGCGCCTCGGTGCATCATCGCGCTCGAGGCGGCCGGTCGGTCGTGCCGCCCTGACCGTGGAGTGGCCACCATGCCCGATCTGGACCCCGCCTACGCGGATGCGCTTGCGCGCGCCGCGTCACATGCCGTCGCATTTCGTGCGGGGCTCGACACGCGCTTGCAGCGCCCCGAACTCGACTACGCGCAGATGCTCGCGCGCTTTGCGGCACCGGTGCCGGAATCGGGCGACACACCCGGCGCGGTGATCGACAGGCTGGCCGCACTCGCCGTACCGGGCTTGGCGGCGATGACAGGCCGGCGCTTCTTCGGCTGGGTCATCGGCGGCTCGAACCCGGTGGGCGTGGCCGCCGACTGGCTCACCTCGGCCTGGGGCCAGAACGTCGGCAACCATCTGGCCAACCCGGCCGGCGCGGCCTGCGAAGCGGTGGCCGCGCAGTGGCTGCTCGACTTGCTGGGCCTGCCGCGCGAAGCCTCGGTCGGCTTCGTCACCGGGGCCACGATGGCCAACTTCGTCGGCCTCGCGGCAGCGCGTGGTGAGGTGCTGCGTCGCGTGGGCTGGGACGCCGATGCACAAGGCCTGTTCGGCGCACCGCCGATCCAGGTGCTGATCGGCGACGACGCGCACGCCACCGTGTTCTCGGCGCTGCAATACCTCGGCCTCGGGCATGCCCGCGTCACCCGCATCGCCACCGACGCGGCAGGCACCATCGAGCCCGCGGCCTTCGAGCGCGCGCTGCAAAACATCAGCGGCCCGCTCATCGTCATCCTGCAAGCCGGGCAGATCAACACCGGCGCCTTCGATCGTTTTGCGCAACTGATCCCGCTCGCCCATGCGCGTGGCGCCTGGGTGCATGTCGACGGCGCCTTCGGGCTCTGGGCACGCGCCTGCCCGCAACGCAGCGCGCTTGCAACGGGCATCGAGCTCGCAGATTCCTGGGCGACCGACGGGCACAAGTGGCTGCAAACGCCCTACGACTGCGGCTACGCGATCGTGCGCCACGCCGAAGCACACGAGCGCGCGATGAGCATCAGCGCGAGCTACCTGCCCACCTCCGTCGGCGACCGTGACCCTTCGCACCTCGTACCCGAACTCTCGCGCCGGGCGCGTGGCTTCGCGACCTGGGCCGTCATCAGCCACCTCGGCCGCAGCGGCATCGCGGCGATGATCGAACGGCACTGCCATCTCGCCCGACACATGGCGGAGCGCATCGCGCGCGAACGAGGCGTGCTGCTGCTGAACGAGGTCGTGCTGAACCAGGCGATCCTGCGCTTCGGTGCAGACGCGTCCATC
>JANYJL010000318.1 GCA_025361845.1 Rhizobacter sp. | reverse complement strand
GAAACCTTCGCCGCGATCGAGATGGCCAAGCGCGCCGGCTGGACGGCCGTGATCAGCCACCGCTCGGGCGAAACAGAAGACTCGACGATCGCCGACATCGCGGTCGGCAGCAATGCCGGCCAGATCAAGACCGGCTCGCTCAGCCGCTCGGACCGCATGGCCAAGTACAACCAGCTGCTGCGCATCGAAGAAGACCTCGGCGACGTGGCCAGCTACCCGGGCCGCGCGGCGTTCTACAACCTGCGCTGAAATGTTGGCCCCCCAGCTTGCGGCTTTGCCGCTTCTCTGCCCCCCGAGGGGGCGCTCAGCCGCCTTGGGGCGGCCCTGCGGCGGCTGAGGCGCCTTGCGTTTCGTCACCCTTGCACTGCTGGCGCTCTTGGCGCTGGTGCATGCCGAACTCTGGTTCGGCAAGGGTGGCGTGCCGCACGTGCTGGAGCTGAGCGGCAAACTGCGCGAGCAGAAGGCCGCCAACGACACCGCGCGGAAGCGCAATGCGCAGATGCTGGCGGAAGTGCGCGACCTGAAGGAAGGCCTGGAAATGGTCGAGGAAAAGGCGCGCTTCGAGCTCGGCATGATCAAGCCCGACGAGATCTTCGTCCAGGTTTCGACGCCGCGCCGTTGAGCCGCTGAGCCGTTTTCCGGGGGCCGCTTGCCCGCCTTCGTGATTGCGCTGCTGGGCGCGGAAAGCACCGGCAAAACCACGCTGGCGCGAGCGCTGCGTGACGCGCTTGACAACAGCAATCGTACAGTTGCCTGCGTCGATGAATTCCTGCGCGAGTTCTGCGATGCGCACGGCCGAACGCCGCGTTGTGAAGAACAGCGCCACATCGCCGACATGCAGACGCAGCGCATCGCCGAGGCAGCGCGCCATCACGACATCGTCATCGCCGACACCACCGCGCTGACGATCGCCGTCTACAGCGAACAGGTCTTCGGCGACACGAGCCTCTACGCCACCGCCGAGGCCGAACAGACGCGCTGCGACCTGACCCTGCTCAACGCACTCGACCTGCCCTGGCAGGCGGACGGCCTGCAACGCGATGGGCCGCAAGTGCGCGAGCCCGTCGATGTGCTCCTGCGCGTGGCGCTCGCGCGAGCCGATGTGGCGTATTCCGTGATCTCAGGCCTCGGCCCGCAGCGCCTCGCGAACGCACTGGCCTGTGTGCAGCGGGCGATGAACCCGCCGAACCCGAACACACGCTGGCAATGGGTCTGCGAACGCTGTGGTGACGAGGCCTGCGAACGCCACCGCCTCCCACGCGGCTGAGGCCGCACGCGACGACTCAGTTGATCGCTTCCGACCCCGGCATCTGATCGCGCGGCGGGGTGAACAAGCCGCCCACGTCGACCGGATCGAAGTGGTACTTGCGCCCGCAGAAATCGCAAGCAATCTCGACGCGGCCCTGCTCGACCACGATGCCATCGATCTCGTCGCGGCCCAGCGCCCGCAGCATGCCACCGACACGTTCGCGCGAACAGTTGCAGACGAAGCGCGGCCCGTGCTCGCCTTGCTGCGGCTCGAACTGGCGCAGCGTCTCTTCCCAGAACAGGCGCCGCAGGATGGTCGGCGCATCGAGCGTCAGCAGCTCCTCGCGCGTCAGCGTGGCGGCCAGGTGGGCGATGCGGTTGTAGGCCTCGTTGCGGCCGATCTCGTCTTCATCGGCCGAGCGCTGGCTGCCCTCCGCCAGGTTGGCCGCACCGGCCATCGGCATGCGCTGGATCAACAAGCCGGCGGCCACCTCGTCGTTGGCGGCGAGCACGAGCCGCGTATCGAGCTGCTCGGACTGGAGCATGTAGTGCTCCAGCACCTCGCTCAGGTTCTGCAAGGGTTCGCGCAGGTCGCCGTGCAGCGAGACGACGCCCTGATAGGGCTGCTGGCCGGCACGCTTGTCCGCAGGGTCGAGCGTGATCGCGCAGCGACCCTGCCCACCCACGTTCAGCAGGGCTTCGAGCCGCGCATCGTCGGCGACCGTGCCGACGACCTTGGCGGTGGCGCGGAACGCCAGGTCGGGCTGCACCTCGGCCACGGCGAGCTTCACCGGCCCGTCGCCGTACATCTGCAAGACGAGTGCACCGTTGAACTTGATGTTCGACTGCATCAGCACACCCGCCGCCGCCATCTCGCCGAGCAGGGCGCGCACTGGCGCCGGGAATACGTCGCCGGCTTCGGTGCGCCGGGCCAGCACTTCCTTCCAACCATCGGTCAAGCGAACCAGCATGCCGCGCACCGGCAGCCCTTCGAAGATGAACTTGTGCAACTCGCTCATTCGGCGATCTTCTTCAGCCCAGACTTGAAGCGCCTGGCGTTCTCGACGTAGTGGGCCGCGCTGCTCTTCAAGCCCGCAACTTCTTCGGGATGCAAGGGCCGCACCGCGCGGGCCGGCGAGCCGATGATGAGCGAGCCATCGGCAAACTCCTTGCCCTCGGTGACGAGTGCGCCGGCGCCGACCAGGCAACTGCGGCCGATCTTCGCGCCGTTGAGCACCACCGCCTGGATGCCGATCAAGGAGCCGTCGCCGATCGTGCAGCCGTGCAGCATCACTTGATGCCCGACCGTCACGTCCTCGCCGAGCGTGACCGGGAAGCCGACATCGGCGTGCAGCACGCTGCCGTCCTGCACGTTCGAGCCGCGGCCGATGGTCAGCGTTTCGGTGTCGCCGCGCAGGATGGCGCCGAACCAGATGCTCGTGTCTTCATGCAACACCACGTTGCCGATGACCTGCGCGCTGTCGGCCACCCAGGCGCTGGCGGCGAGGCGGGGCGAGTCTTGATCGAGTTGATAAAGGGCCATGGGCGAGGTGCGTGAAACGATGCCGCGATTCTAGGGACGAACCCCGCCGTGGGTCGGCCGCCACGCCGGACCGCGTAGGCTACGCACCGTGCACAGCCTCCGCCAGCAAGCCCTTCAGATCGTCCTGCAAGCCTCGCCCGACCTCAAGGCGGCCTCGGCGCGATCTCTCGATGAACAGGCTGCGGTCGATGCCGATGCCGTGATCGCCACACCCGCAGGCATTCCCGGCCGGCCCGCGCGCCCTGAGCTCGTCGGCCACACCGACCTCAAGCCGCGCTCGATGCGCACCGTCGAAGGCCGCGCGGCACTGATCCATGCACTCGCCCACATCGAGCTGAACGCGATCGATCTGGCACTCGACATCGTCTGGCGTTTCGCCGGCATGCCCGAGGCCTTCTACCGCCAATGGATCGTCGTCGCGAAGGAAGAAGCGCTGCACTTCGAACTGCTGCGCGACCACCTGCGCACGCTCGGTTTCGCCTACGGCGGCTTCCCCGCCCACAACGCGCTGTGGGACATGGCCGAGAAGACCCAGCACGATCTGCTCGCGCGCCTGGCCATCGTGCCGCGCACGCTGGAAGCGCGCGGGCTCGATGCCTCGCCGCCGATCAAGGCCAAGCTCGTCGGTGCCGGTGATCTGCGCGCCGGCGCGATCCTCGACCTGATCCTGCGCGACGAGATCGGCCATGTGGCGGTGGGCAACTTCTGGTACCGCCAGCAGTGCGCGCAACGTGGCCTCGACCCCATCGCCACCTACGCCGAACTGGCCGAGCGTTATCGTGCACCGCGCCTGCGCGGCCCCTTCAACATCGAAGCGCGCCGCGCCGCCGGCTTCAGCGACGAAGAACTGGCCCTGCTGGCCTGAGCACAAACCGGGCTTACACTTTGCTTGCATCTGCTGTGCAGAGCCAAACTTGACCGACCCAACACCGAGGTATTCATGTCCGCATTGACCACACGCCGATTCCTTCAAACCGCCGGCCTGCTGATGGCCGGTTTCGTTCTGGCCGCGTGCGGCAAGAAAGAGGCCCCGGCCGAGGCGCCTGCCGCACCGGCAGCATCGGCACCGGCTGCGGCCGCCCCCGCCGCCAAGGTCTATGCAGTCGGCACCGACGCCGCCTACGCCCCCTTCGAATCGCAGAACGAAAAGGGCGAGATCGTGGGCCTGACCGTCGACGTGGTGACGGCCGCCGCCAAGAAGGCCGGCATCGAAGTGAAGTTCGTCAACACCCCGTGGGAAGGCATCTTCAACTCGCTGCAACAGGGCGACCGCGACATGCTGGCCTCGTCGATCACGATCACCGACGAACGCAAGCAGACGATGGACTTCACCGTCCCGTACTTCGATGCCTACCAGCTCATCGCGGTGAAGGCCGACTCCAAGGTCGCCAAGTTCGATGACCTGAAGAAACTCAAGGTCGGCGTGCAGACCGGTACCACGGGCGACGAGGTCGTGACCAAGCAGCAAGGCAAGAACAGCACGAACATCAAGCGCTTCGAATCGACCCCGCTGGCGCTGAAGGAACTCGAAGCCGGTGGTGTGGATGCGGTGGTGGCCGACAACGGCGTCGTCATCAACTACGTGGCCAACAACGCCGGTGCGAAGTTCAAGACCGTTTCCGACAAGGCCTTCGCACCCGAGCAGTACGGCTTCGCCGTGAAGAAGGGCAATGCCGAGCTGCTGGGCCTGCTGAACAAGGGCATCGCCGACATCAAGGCCGATGGCACCTACGACCAGATCTACACCAAGTACTTCGGCGCGCCGCCGGCCGCCCCGGCCGCCGCAGCTTCCAAGTAAGCAGCGAAGGACGGCACCGTGGACCTGCGTTGGAGCATCCTCGCGGGCTACGGCCCCCTCTTTCTCGAAGGCCTGATCACCACGATCGAACTCACGATCGTGGCGATCGTGCTGGGCCTCCTGCTCGGCATCGTGCTCGGGCTCATCAGCAGTTCGAAAGACGCGCCGCAACCGAAGTCGGTGCCGCTCGCCTGGGCGCTGAAGATCGTTCGCGCCATCACGCTGGCCTACGTCACCTTCTTCCGCGGCACGCCGCTGTTCGTGCAGATCCTGCTCGTGCACTTCGCGCTGATGCCGGTGTTGATCCACCCCGACAACGGCCTGCTGCTCGCGGGCGAAGCCGCACGTGAATTCCGCCAGTCGCACGGCGCCTTCTTCTCGGGCGCACTCGCGCTGACGCTGAATGCCGGGGCCTACATCTCGGAGATCTTCCGCGCCGGCATCCAGAGCATCCATCAAGGCCAGACGCAAGCGGCCTACAGCATCGGCCTCACGCACCCGCAAGCCATGCGCTTCATCGTGCTGCCGCAGGCCTTCCGGCGCATGCTGCCGGCGCTCGTGAACGAAGGTGTGACGCTCATCAAAGATTCGTCGCTCGTCTCGGCCATCGGCCTCGCCGAACTGGCGCTCGCGGCACGCACCGTGGCCGGCGCGTACTCGCGCTATTGGGAGCCGTACCTCGCGATCTCGGTGCTTTACCTGGCCTTGACATTGTTGCTGTCGACGCTCGCGAAGCGCCTCGAAGCCCCGGCACATCAGCGCGGCAAGTAGATCGCTTTGAAGCGGTGCGGCAAACGCACCGCTTTCATCCCACGCGCACCACAGCGAGCCACATGACGGCGTGTGGATACCCGCAAGCGCATCACAACGTCTGAGGTGGTGGCAAGGAATATGCGTGTATACCCGCAGTCGCGCTTAAACCCGTGGGCATCTCCCCAACGCGGCGCGCGACGTGCAAATGCACGCCAATCCATGCCAACTCACTTGAAGGATGTTCCGATGAAATCAATCGTTCCCGCAGCTCTTTTGCTCACTCTCGCCGGTGCGGCCCATGCCGAGTTCACGCTCTACGGCCTGCTCGATGCCAGCTACGGCAAGTCCGTTTCCGATGGTGCACAAGGCCTGAAGGCCGACTTCCATTCCGGCGGCGACAACGGCTCCGGCGAAGGCAACTCGACGACCAAGTTCGGCCTCAAGGGCAGCACCGAAGTCAGCCCCGGCGTGAAGGCGAATTTCGACCTCCAGTCCAGCGGCATCACGAGCAATGGCGAAGTGAACTCGCCCTTCTTCGGCCGTCAGGCCTGGCTCGGCCTGTCCGGCAGCTTCGGTGAAGTGCGCCTGGGCAAGCAGGATTCGGTCGCCTTCCAGACCATGGTCGGCTACGACTTCAATGGCGCATCGAACGGCATCGCCGCGCTCGGCTACGCCAATGTCGGCCCCTGGGAGACCGGCCGTGTCGCCCGCTCGCTGCAATACATCTCGCCCTCGTTCTCAGGCTTCAAGGCGCAAGTCGGACTGCAACCTGCGACAAACGATCCCGCGGGAACTCTGCCTGCCGACAAGTCAAAGGCCAACGGCCAGCTCGGGCTGACGTTCGCCTCCGGACCGGTGTCGGTGTCGGCGGCCTACGAGTCGAAGCGAACGGAAGGCGGGGAGAAATTTGGCTCGCTGGCCGGCAGCTACGACTTCGGCGTCGCGAAGGTGATGACCTCGTACGCCAAGAGCGGCGCTGCCTTGAAGGGCGTCGGCCTCGGCGTCGTGGTGCCGGTGGCAGGTGCCAGCGTCGGCGCGATGTTCGGCAAGAACACCGGCACCATCAAGGGCAAGGCCTACGAGATCTTCGCCAACAAGGAAGTGTTCAAGAGCACGATCGCCTACATCGAGTACGGCCATGCCAACGCGAAGGCCATCGGTGGCTTGAACCCGCCCCTGGGTGTGCCGGCCGGCACCTCGGGCAGTGGCTACGCGCTGGGCGTGATCTACCTGTTCTGATCT
>JANYJL010000291.1 GCA_025361845.1 Rhizobacter sp. | reverse complement strand
CGCACGTTGGAGCCACCTTCAGCCGACGGAGCGGCATAGTGCTGGGGCGTGGCAGCGCCGCACAGGTTGGTGGTGAACAGATTCAACACGGTGGTGCGGGTGGCCGAAGCGCCCGACGAGGCGATCACGGTCGACTGCGCTTGGGCAGCACCGGCGAACAGGCCCATCGCAGCAATGGCGACGGCGGAGAACTTGATGGTGGACATGGAAAACTCCTGTGAGGGGTTTCGAACGATGAGGGGAAAGCGAAGGACGAAATCAATCCAGACGCCAATGGCAGGGCACCGCCGAACAAGACACACCTGTACCCACACCCTGCGCGAACGCAAGGCGAGGGGGCTCTGTCTCAATCAGGCAATGCGCGCTGCGGACGCGCCGGGAATCAACGGCGGCTGCGGCGGCGCGCCACGGCGCCGAGGGTCATCAGGCCAGCGAACATCAGCGCGTAGGTGCCGGGTTCCGGAACCGGAGCGGCAACAGTGAGCACATTGCCGGCGTCGAGCGAAGCCGAGCCGACGAGCAGGTTCGAAGCAGGCGCAGTGAACGAGTACTTGAAAAGATTCTCGGCAGCGGCGACGCCAGCCACGTAATGCTGGGTCGAGTCCCAGCTCAGGCGGGTCGAGAAGTCACCCTGCTGATTGATGTTCGGGGCGACGATGTTCGTGGTCAAGTAAACGCCAGCGTCAGAGTTGCCAGCCGCGTTTGCAGCCACGGCGATGCCGTTGATGAGTTGGCGAACGCCGGACGGGTTGGTACCCGAAACGGCGGGCGAGGTCGTCACATTGTTGTTGCCTACGAGCATGCCCTGGTCCGTGCCCGTCTTGCCACTGTAGACACCCCATTGAATGCCGGTCGACGCCGAGTTGCCAACCGCAGCGGCCTTGAACGAGTTCCAGGCAGCCGAGTTGTCGAGGTCGTAGCTGAAGTTGAAGCCGGTCGTCAGCGAGCTCCAGCCGATGTTCGTGTCGAGCACGAAGCCGATCTGCGCGCCCGCGTCGAACGCGGCGAAGTAGACATCGGGGTTGGCGGTGTTGTTCAGGGCGACCTGAGCGAACGAAGAACCGGTCGCGGCCAGCAGGGCGGCAGCGGCGATGGCTTTGAGGTTGAATTTCAAGATCTCTCTCCTTGATGGATGTTGGGCGTTGAAAACAGCGTGCAGGCTCGCTGGCCTGCGGCTCGCTGGGGTGTGCCGGCGCGCCATGACGGCGCGCAAGACCCTGTGCGTGCTGAGAAGGAGTCTCGGTTTTGCGTATGACGTGCGGTGTCTAGTTCCGTACCGACCCTGTGCCAAAAGGACTACGCGCACGCCTCGCGGGCATAGGCCGTTCGGTGCGGAGTCGTAAGGCCTTGTGTCTCACCCGATGGGCACTCGCCTTCAGCCGCCCAGGCAGGTGCGATACGTGTCGCGTGCCGCAGTGCGGCAGCTCGTCGCCGTGGCCTGATCGAGGACGCAGGCGTTGAGGGCCGCGAAGTAGACGCGGGCACATTCGCGGCGCGCGTCCTGCACCGGATTCGGCGTGGGTTCGGGCACCGGCGGCGCGGTATCGGCCGGTGGCGCCGTTGCAGGCGGGGCGCCAGGTGTCGCTGGCACCGTGGCCGCAAGCGCCGCATTGGCGCCGGGCAGCACCGTGAACTTCCATCCCGCATAACTTCTGGCTTCTGCGAACGCCGCGTCGGCGCGCGCGAAGCCGCTGCGCTTGAGCGGCTGGCGAGAGCTGCCGCTGGCCACGCCGATGATGGCGCCTTGCTGGGTGATGAGCGTCCAGTCGGCCGCGCCGGTGAACGGGTCCGCGTAGACACGGCGCAGGTGCCGGCGCACGTTTGGAAAACGTTTGTCTTCCAGCAACTCGGTCAGACTCTTCGGGGACCGCGCAGCACCCGGCGGCGTGGCCGCCGCATAGCTGGCGAGCGCTTGGCGAAACTGCTCACCGATGAAGAGCAGTTCCGTCTCGCGCTCCCGTTGCAAGGCGTGTTGCTCGTTGCGCAGCGGCGCAAGTGTGGCCAGGCTCAACAGCGTGACGGCGACCAGCACGATCACGAGCGCCATGCCCCGTGATCGCGCGCCGCCCTTCAGGCGCTCACCAACTGCGGTACGGCGTGCCATCGCGGCCCGAGCCTTCGGCGCCACTGCGCACATCGACCACGCCGTCGGCGCCGAGCGTGTGCAGGGGCTGCGCATCGGCCGGCGCGGCTTCGGCCGGGCTGAGGGCGAGCCAGGTATCGCGCCGCTCGGTCACCGGGTCGACCGGCAGCTCGCGCAGGTAGCGGCGCTGCACCAGCTCTTCCAGGTTGGCGGGCGGGTGCCCGAGATCGGCTTCGAACTGGTCGAGGGCCGAACGCATTTCCTTCAGCGATGCTTTCAGCGTGGTCTCTCGCGCACGTTCGATGTGGTCGATGGTGCGCGGCGCGACGATGCTCAGCAGCAGCGCGACGATGGCCAGCACGACCAGCAGTTCGATCAGCGTGAAGCCAGCGCCGCTTCGTTTCCTCGCACCCATCGCGATCACCACTGGCGGTAGGCGAGGCCATTCAGGCCGGTGCCTTCGGAGCGCGAGTAAACGTCGTAAACGTCCACGCCAGCGCTCGGCGCGTCGGCTGGGCTGGCGTAGCTGCGCAGGCCCCAGGCAGCTTCGTTCGACTCGGGCGTTGCATTCATCGGGTCGCGCGGAACACGTCGCAGGAAGTGGATGCGCGCGCCATCGGCACGGCTCGCGTCGGGCGCACCTTCGACGAGCGCTTCCAGAGAGGCCGGGTAGCCGCTCGCATCGGCGGGGAGCTTGATGCGGCCATCCTGCGCCGCGCGTTTGTAGGCGTCGATGGCGCCGCGAATGTCACGCAGCGCACCGCGCAGTTCTGTCTCTTTCTGGCGCTGTGCCTGCAACTTCAGCGTGGGCGCAGCCATCGTGACCAGCACCGCGAGCACGACCAGCGCGATACTGAGTTCGATCAGCGTGAAGCCGCGTGAACGCACGGTGCGCATCGCTCAAATCCCGATGCGCACGGTCACGCTGCCACCGCTGACCGGGCTCGGCTGGCCCTCCGCCGTGCGCACGCTGCCACCGACCACGCGCAGCGTTGTCGTGCCGGCGCCGGCCGCCGTCGCTTTCAGGCTGATGCTGCCGGCGAGTGAACTGCCGCCGTCCACTGGCGTCAGCCGCACCACCGGGCGCAGCCCGCCACCCGAGAGCAAGGAAGGATCGACCTCGAGGATCACTTCGCCTTGTTGCGCCGTGCCAGTGTCGATGATCTCGACGATGACGTTGAAATCGCGGCCCAGCGACACTTCGGCCGGCGCCTGCACTCGCGCAACGAAGGTACTCGGCGGTGCGACCGCGGTCGGCGCTTCAGCCATCGGCGCTGCGGGTGCAGACACCCCCGCCGCGGCGCCACCACGGCCCCCGTTCGACGACAGCGCCAACGCGCGCGGCAAGGTCGGCGAGATCACCAGCGGCGGAGCGCCCGCCGAGGCCTCGGTGCCGGCACCGAACATCAAACCCGCCGCGTCGGGCGGCACGATGTTGCGCAACACACGCGGCGTGATGAGCAGCACGATCTCGCTCTTGTCGCGGTTGCGCACCGTGTTGCCGAAGGCGCGGCCGATGCCGGGCAGATCACCGAAGCCCGGCACCTTGGAGAAGGTCTCGCGGTCGTTGTCGTTGATGAGGCCGGCGAGCACCTGCGTCTCGCCATCGCGCAGGCGCAACTGCGTCGTCGCCGTGCGTGTGCCGAGGCGAAACGCGGTCGAGCCGTCGGGCGAGACGATGCGCTCCAGGTTGTTGCTGACTTCGAGGTTGACCTTGATGCCGACCTCGTTGTCGAGGTACACGGTGGGTTCGACTTCGAGCTTCAGGCCCACGTCGAGGTAGGACACCGACGAGGCCACGCCCGCGTTCTGCACCGCGGTGGTCGTGAACACCGGCAACTTCTCGCCGATCAGCACCTTGGCCTTCTCGTGGTTCTTCGCGCGGATGCGCGGGTTGGCGAGCAGGCTGACGTTGCCATCGGAGGCTTGCAGGCCCAGGCGCAAGGCCGGGTTGGCGATGGTCGCAGCGAGGTTGGTGTTGCGCACATCGATGCGGCCCGCAGGCACCGCCGACGAGAGCGGCAGCAACGACTCCAGCTTCAACTCGGACGGGAACTGGATGCCCAGATCCACCGCTCGGCTGCGGCTGACTTCCAGCACCTCCACTTCGAGCATCACCTCGGGCTCGGCGATGTCGATCGATTCGATCAGGCGTTCGGCCAGGCGCACCGCATCGGCTGTGTCGCGGATGGCGACCATGTTGAGTTTCTCGTCCACATGCACTTCGCGTGTCTTGCCGAGGGTGCGCAACAAGGCCTGCGCCTGCTTGGCGTCGGCATTGGTGAGGAAGAACACGCGCGCGATCAGGTCCTGGTATTCGCGCTGTTTGGGTTGCGTGGCGGGGTAGATCAGCAGCGTGTTGTCGTTGAGCACCTTGCGCTCCAGCTGCTGCGTCAACAGGAGCAGGCGGATCACGTCGTTGACGGGGCTGTTGCGCACCGTGAACGTCACCCGCGCGTCGGCGCGCACGTCGCGGTCGAACACGAAGTTGAGCTGGGCGGTCTTCGAGATCACCTCGAAGGCATTGCGCAAGGGCACGTCGCGCAGTTCGAGCGTGATGCCGCTGGCCAGCGCGCTCTTCAGCGCGGGCGCGGTGGTGTCGGCGGACAGCTCCTTCTCGCGCAGACGGGCGAGCGCGCGGCGCGCTTCGACATGGCCGACGTCCTGCGCCAGCACCGCGCGCAGCAGGCCCTCGGCTTCGGCGTTGCGGCCCTCGGCGACCGCTGCATCGGCTTGTTGGACGCGCGCGTCGAGCTCGGCGCGCGCGCGCAGGCCGTCGAGGCCGGTCTTGGCGCGGTAGTTGCCGGCGTCCAGGCGCAGCACCCGCTCGTACAAGGCACGCGCCTCGTCGGCACGCCGACCTTGTGACGCTGCGTCGGCGGTGTTGAGCCATTGCGACAAGGCCAGCTCGCGTTGCCGGATCAGCGTGGTGCGCAGTTCGCGGTCGTCGGGCTGGCGCTTCAGACCCTGCTCCAACTCGTTGATCGCTTCTTCCGTGCGGCCGGCACCGGCGAAATCGCGGCTGCGCGCGAGTTCGGGCGCGGGCAGTGTGGCGCAGGCGAGCAGCAGCAGCGCCAGCGCAGGCGGCAGCAGCAAGCGTACGCGGCGGGTGGGTAAGAGCGAGGTTGAACGCATGGGACTCAGGGTTGCAAGACGAGCGCAAGGTGCTCGCCGCTGGGGACGTGGACGAAGTCGAGCTGGCTGCCGCTGTCTTGCTCGAAGCGGAAGTCGCCGAGGCTGCTGCCGAGCACCAGCACACGCGTCACGGCGCCTTCGTTGAGCAGCACCGACGGGCCGGCCGCGGTGACCAGCCGACCCGCGTAGCTGAAGGGCAGCGTGATCGCCGGAGGTGGAGGAGGAGGCGGCGGCAGTGCCGACGCGGCCGGGGCGACCACGGCGACGAGGGCCGATGCCAGCGTGGCGGGCGCCGCCGCGAAGAGGTCGCGCCGCGCGACAGCGAGGCCGTAGCGCTCGGGCAGGGCCAGCGGGGTGAGCGGCGCCGAACCAAGCTCGGTCGCTGCGACGCCACGCGCCGCAGTGGTGAGCTTCACCGTCGGCGCTGCCGAATGCGCGGCCGGCGTTTCAGTGTCGTCTTCGAGCGCCCAAAGAGAGGCAGCCAAGGTGGCGAGCACTGCGAAGCCGAGCGCACGATGACGCCGAGATGGGCCTGTTCGATCGGAGACGGCGGTGGCACTCATGGCGTCACCCGGCTGTAGTGGCTCAGCACCACGCGTGCGCGCACCGGCTCGCCGGCCGCCGTTTCGCGTTGCAGGCTCAGTTCGTCGATCGCCGCGCTCGGGTGCTGGGACAACACCTGCCCGAGCCAGCGTGTGATGCCGGGGTAGCTGCCCGTCAGCGGCAACACGATTTGCGAGCGCAGCACCTGGCCAGAGGCCAGCACGGGGGCGCGGTATTCGGCACGGTCGATCTGCAAACCGGCCGCCTGCGCCAGCCGGTGTACGCCTTCGATGAATTGCGGTACTTGTTCAGCGGCCGGCAGCTGCGCCAGGAAGGTCTGCGCCGTGGCCACCGGCTTGACTGCGGCGGCAGCGCCCTTCAAGTCGGCGCGTGCCTGATCGATGCGCTGGCTCAGCGTATCGCCCTGCGAGCGCAGCAACTGGACGGCGAAGACAGCACCGCAGCCGAGCAGCAGCATCAGGCCCGCCACGCCACAGCGGCCAAGCCGCAGGCCGATGTAGCTGGACCAGGCCTTCGCCGCGTTCATGTCGAGCGTCTTCATGGCGCGGCTTTCGCGGACAGGCAGCGCATGGCCGGGTCCGACCCGCAACCCACCATGCCGGGTGAGGGCGGCGCCGTCGCCATGCCCATCGGCACCAGGCCGACCGTGATGCGGGCTTGCAGGCGCCGCGGCGCACCCGCCGCCGTCTGCCATTCATGGCCCAGCAACTGCGCGCCTTGCAGCGGCGCGCCGGCCGTGTCGAGCGCATGCACGTACTGCAAGACTTCGGGCAGGTCGGGCGCATCGACACGCAATTGCAGTTTGGTGAAACCGGCATCGACCGAGAGCTGCTGCAAGCTCACCTTGGGCACCGCACTCGCCTCCAGCGCATCGAGCATCGGAAACCAGGGGCGGAACAAGTCGCCCGACAGGCGCGACAACTCGGCCTGCGCGCGTTGCTGCGCCGCCGTCGGCAGCCGCGTTGCGGCGGCGTGGCGCGCCGCGCCGCGATCGGCGAGCGCGGCCTCCAGGCGCGTCAAGGTGGCTTCGGCATCTGCACGTCCGACCCGTTGGCCTTGCAACGTCAGGCCGGCCCAGACGAGCGCGAGCAGCCCCGCGGCCAGCAACGCCGCACCCCAAGGCGTGGCCCGCAGCCGCCGCGGTGCTGCCAGGTCGATGGCGTAGTGCGCGGTCGGCACGGCGTTCAGTGCAGCCGAATCAGGCGCGGCGCGAGGGCGCGCAACTCGGCGCTGTCGTTCGTGTCCAGCACCTCGTCCGACGCGATGGCCAGCGCGGGCAGCGCATCGCCGCGGCCCAGTGCGGCCCACTCGACCGACAGCACGGCGCGCAGCTCTTCCAGGCTGGGCGTCATGCGGCGCAGGCGCAAACGATGCAGGCTGCCATCGATCATCAAGGCAACAAGCGCGTGCTGCGCCCCCACGTCGATCAGTGCGCCGGTGTAGCCCGACTCGCGCAGGCGGATTTCGTCCACGCGCATCAGCGCGTCGACACGCACGCTGCGCAGGCGACGCTCGAGCAGGTTTTCCAGCGTGCGCATCACGGCCATCGGCAATGCCGCGACGAGCCGCGGGCGGCCGGGCCGCTCGGCCACGACACGCAGCGACCAGCCCTCGGCAGCTTCACCGAACAGGTCTTCGAAGCGGCTCGTGGCATAGGCGCTCCAGCGTGCTTCGGAACTCAAGGCGGCCGAGAAGGGCAGCACGAACAAGCGGGTGTGCGAAACGTTGATGACGACATCGGCACGCAAGGCATGGCGCACGGGTTGCACCAGCTCGGTCAGCGCCTCTTGCAGGCTGTGTTGCTGCAAGGACACCTCGGTGCGGCGCGCACCTTCTTGCGTGAGCGCGACAGCGTCGCTGCCGACGTCGATGCGGGCGGGGTGGGGTGCAAACAAGCTCATGGTTGGCCTCGGTTGGAATGCGGCAACACGTCCGCATCGGCGAACGTCACGCGGTCGAGTTCGACGAGCGTGGTCTGGCCGAGTGCGACCAGTTCAACCGCCGCCGCGCGGATCGAACGCAAGCCACGGCGTCGCGCCGCGGCCTTCACGTCGGCGAGCGACGCACGCTGCGCGATCAGATCCCGCAACTCGTCGTCGAGCACCAGGATCTCGGCGACCGCACGGCGGCCCTTGTAGCCACTGCCGCGGCAGGCGCCACAACCCCGCCCGGCGCGCAGCGTCAAGCCCTTCAGGCGCGTTCGCTCGCTCGCCGGCCGGCCGCTCAAGTCCACCGCCACGTCGTGCGTGCAATGCGGGCAGTTGATGCGCACCAGGCGCTGCGCGACGACCGCATTCAAGGCCGCAACGAGGTTGAACGGATCGACACCGAGTTGCAGCATGCGACCGATCACGTCGAAGGCGCTGTTCGCGTGCACGCTCGTGAAAACCAGGTGGCCGGTGAGTGCGGCCTGCACCGCGATCTGGCCTGTCTCCGCATCGCGGATTTCGCCGACCATGA
>JANYJL010000288.1 GCA_025361845.1 Rhizobacter sp. | reverse complement strand
GCAAGGCCGCCCAAGAGACGCAGGACGCCGCCCGCGCGCTGCAAGAAGAAATCAACCGCAAGACCGTTCGCTGAACGCGGCGAACCTCCGAAAGCCCACCATGACCTCACGCAGCTACACCCTCACCGCCCTCAGCCTGGCCACCGCCGCACTGATGGCCGCCTGCGGCTCGATGCCCGTACCCAACGGCGCCCTCGACCAGGCGCGCAACCGCTACGACGCGGCTCAGCGCGACACCCAGGTCAGCAGCCTCGCGCCCGACGAATTGAAGCGCGCCGCCGAATCCCTGCGGTTTGCAGAGCAGACCTGGAGTTCGGGCGGCAAGCCGAGCACGGTGGACCACCTCGCCTACCTCGCCTCGCAGCGTGTGACGATCGCGCAAGACACCGCGGCGAGCAAGGCCTCGCAGGCCATCACCGCCGGTGCCGGCGCGGAGCGAGACCGCATGCGCCTGGCCCTGCGCACCCGTGAGGCGGACACCGCGCAAGCGGCGCTGACCCAATCCGAACGAGCGAACGCGCAGAAGAGCAGCGAGCTGGCTGCGGCCGACACCAAGCTCGCCGCGCGCAGCAGCGAGATCGACGCGGCCCAGACAGCACTGACCCAATCGCAGCAACTCAATGCCCAAAAGACCGCCGAGCTCGCCGCTGCCGACGCCGCGGCGCAGAACGACAAGGCCCGCATCGAGCGCCGCGACACGCGCCTGGGTGACCTCGAAATGCAGTTGAAGGAGCTGAACGCGAAGAAGACCGAACGCGGCATGGTCGTCACCCTCGGCGATGTGCTGTTCGACACCGGCAAGGCGCAGTTGACTTCCGACAGCACCGGCAACCTCGGCAAGCTGGCCGCCTTCTTTCAGCGCAACCCGCAGCGCAGTGCCTCGATCGAGGGCTACACCGACAGCATCGGCTCGGCCAGTTCCAACCTCGACCTGTCAGGTCGTCGCGCAGCTGCCGTCAAGTCCGCGCTTGTCGGCCTGGGTGTGCCGGCCGAACGGCTGAGCACGCAGGCGCACGGCGAAGAGATGCCGGCAGCGAGCAACGCCACCATCTCCGGCCGCCAGATGAACCGCCGCGTGGAGATCGTGTTCGCACCGCAGGCGGATGATGTGGTGACGAAGTAGCGCGGTCGGCGCGGCAGCGTTCGGCGCGATTGCATTGCGCCGGCGCGCTGTGTTGCGCTCATGTCACCCGAGCCGGAAGAGACTCGGCTCTCCTTCTTGACTTCGCTCCACACAACGCCCATCACAGCGCTTGGGCACCACTGATGCTCTTGCTGGCTCGAATCTCCGCGCGAGGCGAAGGTTCCTGCTGCCAAGGGCAGCGTTTCATACAGCACCACACGTTGAAACGACAATGCGCACGGCCGGCCGAAGCCGCCGTGCGCGCTGTCGCTCTGGCGCGTATTTACTTCGTGCCCGTCACTTCGATCTCGACACGGCGGTCCGGCTGCAGGCAGGCGCGCAGCTTGGCGGTCGCCTTGGTGCCCTTGCAGTCTTCCGGCTTCGTCACCGGGTTGCCTTCGCTCATGCCCGCGGCGGTGACCTTCGAAGCGTCCACACCACCCTTGCTCACCAGGTAGGCCTTGACGGCTTCGGCACGTTCCATCGACAGCTTCTGGTTGTACTCGGCCGAGCCGAGACGGTCGGTGTAACCCTCGACCGAGACCTTGTCGAAGCGCGTGCCTTGCAGCTCCTTCGAGAAGGTGTCGAGTGCGGCCATGCCTTCAGGCTGCACGGCCGACTTGTCGAAACCGAACATCGATTCGGCCGAGTAGGTCACGCGTGTGCGCGGCGGGATCACCGGTGCCGGGGGCGCGGCGACCACGACGACGACCGGCGCGGGCGGCGGTGCCTGCACGACTACCGGCGCGGGGGCCGGCTCGGCCTTCACGATCGGGGCGGGCGCCGGGGCCACGTAGGGCGTGGCCATCGCCGTCTTCATCATCGGCGCGGAGCGGCCGAACGGGAACACCAGGCCGACGGTGACGGTGTTCACCACACCGTGACCACCGACCGCTTCGTTGACGCGGTAGCGTTCGACTTCGGCACGGCCCAGCACGGAGGGGCTGAACGCGTACTGCACGCCGGCACCGACCTTGTAGTTGGTCTCGCGCTGGTTCGGCGCGGGGTCGGTCACGGGGTTGGCGGCACCGGTGCCGCTGAAGGCGGTGCGGGTGCGCGTGAACTGCGCGCCGACGCGGCCGATCACCGAGAAGTTGTCCGTCACCGGCAGGGTGCCGACGATGTCGGCGTTCACGCCCTTGAAGTTGAGCTTGCCGTTGATGATGCCGGCCGGATTGGTGGTGCCCTCGTAGGTGAACTTGCCGAGGCTGAAGTAGCCGGCCTCGAAGCCGATGTAGCGGTTCGCCTGGTAGCCGCCGAAGACCTTGAAGCCGGTCTCGCGATCGTCGCTCTTGATGCCGGTGGCGGTGACGCCGGCCGGCAACTGGCTGGCAGTGATGCGTTCTTCGTTCAGCTTGGCGCGCGAGGTGCCGACCGACAGGCCGCCGTAGTAGTAGCTGTCTTGCGCGAAGGCCGAGCTGACCATCAGGGTGCCGAGGCCCGCGAGGGTGACCAGGCGCAGAGCGTGGTGAGATTTCATGATGAACTTTCTGTGGAGTGGATGAGGGGGTGGTGCGGGACCGATGAAGCGTTGGTTGAAGCGCCTTCGCGACCGTCTCGACTGGCCGGTTGTAGGGGCGCCCCGAAACAGGGTCTGTGCGCTTGCCAACACACTTCAGCGCCTGTGTTTTCGGCGTCACACGGCCTCTGTGCGGTGTCGTACCGACAGGCGCGGCACGCCACGCACACAGTGCGCGCAGGAGGAACTTCTGACGCCTCGAAGCGCACGCAAGTCGTCAGCGCACGAGCCGGGAACACACCGATGAATGCAGCCCCTGCAACCCACTCACCCCACCCGGCCCGCTCGCCCGCGGCCATCGACTTCGTTCCCAGCGGGCGCGACCACAGCGCGATGCTCGCGGCGTTTCGAAGCTCGGGCGGCATTGCCCGAGGCGACGACCTCGGGCGCCTGCTGGACGACCTGCACCGCGGCGACTTCATCAGCCTGGCACGCCTCATCGCCAGCGGCAGCGTGTTCGGCTTCGTCTGGCGCGAGAGCTTCTGGATTCCGATGTTCCAGTTCGAGCTGCGTGACCTTTCGCTCAAGCCGAACGGTCAGGCGGTGCTGGCCGAACTGGGCAGCGCCTACGCCGGCTGGTCGCTCGCGAGCTGGTTCGCGGAGCCGAACGACTGGCTGCACGGCCGCGCGCCGGTCGACCTGCTGAACACGGATTTGCCGGCCGTGCTCGGTGCCGCACGGGCCGACCGGTATATCGTGAACGGATGAGCGAACTTCAGCGCAGCGAGACCGACAGCTTCGGCCCCATCGACGTGCCGGCGGATGCACTGTGGGGCGCGCAGACTGCGCGCAGCCTGCAGTACTTCGCGATCGGCGAGCAGCGCATGCCGCTGCCCCTCATCCACGCGATGGCCGCGGTGAAATGGGCGGCCGCCTGCGTCAGCCGCGACCTCGGTCTGCTCGACCCGGCGGCGGCGCATGCGATCGCCCACGCCGCACTGCGCGTCGCCGCCGGTGAGTTCGATGCCGAGTTCCCGCTCTCGGTGTGGCAGACAGGCTCGGGCACGCAGAGCCATATGAATGTCAACGAGGTCGTGGCGAACCTGGCCACGCGCACATGGGCCGCGAGCGACCCGGCGGCGCGGCGTGTGCACCCCAACGATGACGTGAACCTCGGCCAATCGTCCAACGATGTGTTCCCGACGGCCATGCACCTCGCCATCGTGTTGCGGGAGCGTGATGCCTTGCGGCCTGCACTGCACGGCCTGCGTGCGGCCTTGCAAGCCAAGGCGCAGGCCTTCAAGGCGATCGTGAAGGTCGGCCGCACGCACTTGCAAGATGCCACGCCGGTGACACTCGGCCAGGAGTTCGGTGGCTACGACGCCCAGCTCGCGCTGTGCGAGGTGAGCCTGCATCACGCACTCGGCGCGGTGCACACGCTCGCGATCGGTGGCACGGCGGTCGGCACGGGCCTGAACACGCACCCCGAGTTCGGCTCGCGTGTGGCCGCGATGCTGGCGCGCCACTTCGACCTGCCGCTGGTGCAAGCCGACAACCTGTTCGCCGCGATGGCCGGGCATGAGGCGCTGGTGGCTTTTCATGCCGCGCTGAAGATGCTGGCGATCGCGCTGACGAAGATCGGCAACGACATCCGCCTGATGGGCAGCGGCCCGCGCGCGGGGCTCGGTGAACTGCGCTTGCCACAGAACGAACCGGGCAGTTCGATCATGCCGGGCAAGGTGAACCCGACCCAGGTGGAAGCGCTTGCGATGGTGTGCGCGCAGGTGCTGGGGCACGACACCGCCATCGGCTACGCGGCCAGCCAGGGCCAGTTCGAGTTGAACGTCGGCAAGCCGCTGATCGCGCTGGACACGCTCGCCAGTCTGCACCTGCTGACCGACGCGATGCGCAGCTTCACGCAGCATTGCATCGTGGGCATCGAAGTCGACGAAGCGCGCGTGGCGCAGTTGCTCGAAGGCTCGCTGATGCTGGTCACCGCACTCACGCCGCACATCGGCTACGACCTCGCTGCGAAGGTGGCCCAACACGCGCAGGCCGAGGGCACCAGCCTGCGCGAAGCGGCGCTCGCACTCGGGGCGGTGAGCGCCGCGCAGTTCGATGCGTGGGTCGATCCGCGCCAGATGCTCGGGCCGCGTTGACGACACGACAGCGAGACCACGGCGAGACCAAAGCGAGATCGCGGCCGTGTGTGCGACAGCGCACCGACGCTGCCGCCCCACGCGCCTAGCCTGAGTCTCGATCGAAGCGCGTTGCGCTTTCGGCACCTCCCGCTCAGCGGCAGGGTTCAGTTTTCAAGGAGCGGCCATGAGCCTCGGAACCATTGTTTTGATCGTCTTGATCCTGATGTTGATCGGCGTGGTCCCGGCCTGGCCGCACAGCGCCGGTTGGGGCTATGGGCCGAGTGGCGGGCTCGGGCTGGTGGTGATCATCTTGGTGGTGCTGCTGCTGATGGGACGCATCTGATGGCACGGGCGCTGCTGCTCGGCGTGATGGCTGCGGCCGCCGTGCTCGGCGGCTGCGGCGAATCGGCCACGCTGCCGTTGTCGGCCGGCACCGGGCCGCGGCCGATGCTGCCGGCGCCGCGGCCGACCCTGCTGCCCACCGTCAACATCGCGCCCGCCACCGGCTGGCCGGCGGGCTTGCTGCCGCAGGCCGCAGCGGGCACCACCGTCGCCGCGTTCGCGCGCGGCCTGGACCACCCGCGCTGGCTGCTCGTGCTGCCGAATGGCGACGTGCTGGTGGCCGAAACGAATGCACCTGAACGGCCCGAAGAAGGCCAAGGCATCAAGGGCTGGGTGATGGGTCTGGTGATGGGCCGCGCGGGTGCCGGCGTGCCGAGCGCCGACCGCATCAGCCTGCTGCGCGACACCGATGGCGACGGCGTGGCCGACCTGCACACCGTGTTGATTTCGAACCTGCATTCGCCCTTCGGCATGGCCCTCATCGGCAGCGAGCTGTACGTGGCGAACAGCGATGCGGTGCTGAAGTTTCCCTACCATCCCGGCGACACCCGCATCGCCAGCCCCGGCGTGCAGGTGTTGGCCTTGCCCGGCGGCCCGATCAACCACCACTGGACGAAGAACCTGGTCGCGAGTGCCGATGGGCGCAGCCTCTATGTCACGGTCGGCTCGAACAGCAATGTGGCCGAACGCGGCATGGCGGTCGAAGCCGAGCGTGCTGCGATCTGGCAGGTGGACACCGACAGCGGCCACCACCGCCTCTACGCCACCGGCCTGCGCAACCCGAACGGCCTGGCCTGGGAGCCGCAGACGCGGGCGCTGTGGACGGTGGTGAACGAGCGCGACGAGATCGGCAGCGACCTCGTGCCCGACTACCTGACCTCGGTGCGCGACGGTGCCTTCTACGGCTGGCCCTACAGCTACTACGGCGGCAACGTCGATGCCCGCGTGCAGCCGCCGCGGCCGGATCTCGTGGCCAGCGCTATCGCGCCCGACTACGCGCTCGGGCCGCACACCGCCTCGCTCGGCCTCGCCTCCTCGGTCGGCACGACGCTGCCCGCGCGCTTCGCGCAGGGCATGTTCATCGGCCAGCACGGCTCGTGGAACCGCTCGCCGCACAGCGGCTACAAGGTGATCTACGTGCCCTTCGCCGCAGGCCAACCGGCCGGTCCACCGGACGACGTGCTGACAGGCTTTCTGAGTGACAAGGGCGAAGCGCGCGGCCGCCCGGTCGGCGTGGCACTGGACCGGCGGGGCGCCCTGTTGGTGGCCGACGACGTGGGCAACGTGGTCTGGCGCGTCAGCGCCGCCCACTGACGGGACCGACACCATGATGAAGAACCTCGTCGCCTACGCCGCCATCGCGCTCGTGATGGTCGTGCTCGACATGCTGTGGCTCGGCTTCATCGCCAAGCCGCTCTACCAGCAAGGCATCGGCCACCTGATGGCCGAGCGGCCGAACGTGCCAGTGGCGGTGCTGTTCTATGCCGTGTATGCGGTCGGCCTGCTCGTCTTCGCCGTGCTGCCGCATGCGGCGGATGTGGGCTGGACCAAGACAGCGCTCAGCGCGGCCCTGTTCGGCTTCTTCGCCTACGCCACCTACGACCTCAGCAACCTGGCCACGCTGAAGGGCTGGCCGGTTGGCATGTCCTTGCTCGACATGGCCTGGGGCAGCGCCGTCAGCGCGGTCTCGGGCATGGCGGGCAAGGCGGCGCTCGACCGTTGGGCGGCCGGCTGACTCACCACTGCACCGAAAGCATCCCATGAAGCGCTCACTGCAACTCACCCTCGGCGCCTGCGCACTCGCGCTGGCCGCGCAGGCTTCGGCCCAGGTCACCTTCTACGAAGGCGAAGGCTTTCGCGGCGCCGCCTTCACCGCCAACCAGGCGGTGGGCGATTTCACCCGCCACGGCTACAACGACCGCGCCTCCTCCGTCGTCGTCACACGCGGCCGTTGGGAAGTCTGCGAAGACGCGAACTACACCGGCCTGTGCGTGCGCCTGCGCCCCGGCAGCTACGACTCGCTGCGCGGCATGGGCTTGAACAACCGCGTGTCGTCGATGCGGCCGCTGTCCGACCGCCGACGCGACCTCGTCGAGGTGCCGCCCCCGATGCCTGCGCCCGACTACGCCTGGCGGCGCCGACCGAACGAGCGGGTGGAATACGCACCCGTCACCGCCGTGCGCGCCGTCGTCGGCCCGCCGGAGCAGCGCTGCTGGGTCGAGAAGGAGCGTTATGTGGAGCCTGGCCGCAGCGAGCCGAACGTCGGCGGCGCGATCATCGGCGGGTTGATCGGCGGCATCCTCGGCCACCAGGTCGGTGGCGGCACGGGCAAGGACATCGCCACCGCAGGCGGCGCGATTGCCGGCGTCGCGATCGGCGCGAACACTGGCCGCAACAGCGGCACCACGCGCGAGCGTGACGTGCAGCGCTGCGAGACGGTGGCCAACAGCGGCCCACCCGCCTACTGGGACGTGAGCTACACCTACCGCGGCATGCAGCACCACGTGCAGATGAGCGCGCCGCCGGGAGAGAGCATTGCGGTGAACCGCAATGGCGAACCGCGCCAGTGAGCGCTCGCGCTGCCTGCACCACGGTGCAGCACTTTAAGCAGGACTTAACCGGCGCCACCTAATCTCGGTGCAATGTTGCCCCGAGATGGATCGCCTGTGGCCCCGTTTGAGCCCACCTCACCGTCGAACGAAGCAACCGACTTCTGCTTCACGCAGGCCGGCAGCGCGCTCGATGGTGCGAGCGATTCGTTCCTCGACAGCGGGCCGAGCACGATGAGTTCGACCTTGGGCTCGTCCCTGCTGTCCGACCTGCGGCGCTTCGCGCACGAGCCGGGTGGCGCCGAGTTGCTGGCGGTGGTGGCGGCCGGGGTGCGGCATGCGCGCGCGCTGGTGCTGTACCTGCAGCATGCGGGCACGGTGATCAGCCTCTCGGTGCTGCCGCGCGAACAGTTGTTCCACTGCGCGGTCGATCTGTGCGAGTTGCACGTCGATGCGCTGGCGCGCCTGCGCCTGCTGCACGTGGAGCCGGAACTCGACCTGATGGGCAGCCGGGGCAGCCCTCTCCAAGCGGCATCGAGCCGGCTGCGCGCCTTGGGCCCCTTGTTGTGGCTGCTGGCCATGCACGGCCCACGTGGCGAGTTGCTGCCCGAAGTGGCGGGGCCGGCCAAGTACCGGCTCGCGCCGACCTGGTCTGAAAGCGGCCTGCCGATCGACCCCTTGCTGCTGCCGCTGTTGCAACGCATGCGCAGCGATTCGCTGTCGCAACAGGAGCTGTCCGACTGGACCGTGAAGCAGCGCCTGCCGGTGCGCCGGCTGTTGAATGCGCTGTACCTGCAATCGGGCCTGATCGTGACGCGGGCCTTCTCGCCTTTCCAGCGCGAGGCCAAACCGCGCCTGTCCTGAGGGCGTGTCAGCCGGGCACGGCGAGCGCAGCCGCATCGTCGTCCGCCATCGCCAGCACGTCGGCCTTGCGGCCGCGGAACAGCACGACCACGGCCAGGCCGCCGAGCGCGGAGTCGCCGAGCGACACCTCGGCCGCATGCGCATCGGCCACCGCGCGCACGATCGACAGGCCGAGGCCGACACCATCGCTGGGCACGGCGTTCAAGCGCTCGAAACGTTCGAAGGCACGCTCGCGCAAGGCCACCGGGATGCCGGCGCCCGAATCTTCGACACGCACACGCACGTCGTCGCCATCGGCCTCGACATGCACTTCGACACGGCCCTGTTCGGGCGCATGGCGCGCCGCGTTGCTGACCAGGTTGCGGATCAGCGTGCGCACGCCGAAGGGGTGGCCGTGCATCGCCACGCCGTCGCTGCGGGTGGCCAGGCGCACATGCCGGCGGCGGGCATCGGCCGCGATCTCGGCCACCGCCTCCATCACGACCTCGGTCATGTTCAGGATCTCGTTCAGGTCGGCGGGTTTGGCGGCGTCGAGCCGGGCCAGCGTGAGCAACTGGTCTTGCAAGTGGGCACAGCGGTCGGCGCTGCGCACCAGATCGCGCAGGTTGCGCGCGCGCACAGCATCGTTCTCGGTGCCGGCCGCCACCTGGGCCTGCAGGCGCAGTGCCGCCAGCGGCGTGCGCAGTTCGTGTGCGGCCAACGAGGTGAAGCTGCGCTCACGCTGCATCGCGTCGGCCATGTGGCGGAACAGGTCGTTGGTGGCGGCCACGATGGGCAGCAACTCGGTCGGTGCGCCGGGCACCTCGAGCCGGGTGAGGTTGGTGGCCGAGCGCATGCCGAGCTGTTGCGCCAGGTGGCGCAGCGGCCCGAGCAGCAAGCGCAGCAGGAAGAGGGTCGGCAACAGCACCGCCAGCAGCGACAAGGCCATCAGCCCGAGCAGTTTCGCGTCGATGCTGCCCGCCAGCCAGCCGCGTACGGCCGCGCGCTCGGCGACCTGGAGTTCCTGTGCCAGATCGGAGTCGATCAGCGAATAGACGCGCCAACGTTCGCCATCCATGTTGAGCCAGCTGTAGCCGCTGCGGCCCAGCGGCGCCATCGCAGCGGCGGAGGGCAGGCCGAAGTTGGTGAGCAGCAGCCGCCCTTCGGACTTCCAGAGCTGATAGCGGTAGTCGTCGCCGAGCGTCTCCTTGCCATCCGCTTGCCCGTTGGCAATGCGCGCCTCCATGGGCGTGCTGTCGCCGATCTCGATGAGTTCATGGCCGCTCAGCCCGAGCAGCATGTGCGCCATGTGACGCAACTGGCCGTCGTGAAACTCCTGGGCATGCTGCTCGGCGACCCGCCAGACCAGCGAACCCCCGGCGACCCACGCGATCAGCGTGACGAGCACCGCCAGTGCCACCAGCAGCGACTGCAGCGACCAGCGCCGGGCCATGTGCGCCCGCCCCATCTTCAGCCTGCGCCCAGCGGGGGCGGCGCCACAGCGGCTTGGAGGATTTCCTCGCTGCCGATCTGGTAGCCCTTGCCACGCACCGTGACGATCAGCGCGGGCGTGAACTTGCGCCGCAGGAAGTGGATGTAGACCTCGATCGCATTGCTCTCGACCTCGTCGCCCCAGCCGTACAGCACCTCTTCAAGCTGGGCCCGGCTGACGACCCGCGGGCGGCGCATCAACAGGGTTTCGAGCACGTCGAATTCCTTGCCGGTGAGGTTGACTTGGCGGCCCTTCCAGCGTGCCGTGCGCGAGGCCTGGAAGAGTTCGAGCGGACCGACCTTCTGCACGTCGGAGGCATCGTTGTTGCCCGAGGTACGCCGCTTCACCGCGCGCAGGCGCGCACGCAGTTCGTTGATGTCGAAGGGTTTGACGAGGTAGTCGTCGGCGCCGAGGTCGAGCAGGGTGACGCGGTCCTCGACCTGGCTGCGCGCGGTGAGCACGATGATGGGTGTGTTCGAGCGTGCGCTGCGCAGCTGCTTCATCAACTCTTCGCCCGGCATGTCGGGCAGGCCCAGGTCGAGCAGGATGGCGTCGTATTCATGCAGCCGGGCGGCCGCGCGTGCGTCCATGCAGTTGCGTACCCAGTCGAGGCTTTGCCCCGCACCCTGCAAGGCATCGGAGGTGGCCTGACCGAGCATCTCATCGTCTTCGACCAACAACAAACGCATCACGGCCCCGCATCGGTTCGCATGGATATCGGCGCGGACTTTGACACAGATCATCCGGCAGCTTCTTAAGGCCACCTTAAAGAACCGTCGAAGCGCAGCGGCCCGCACGAATATTAATATTCGTTAAACCAGCATTCAGCATTAATTTCCATTAATCGCCGGATACCCGAAAGCGCGCTGACGAAGCCGTTAATATAAATTAATGTTCGCTCATCTGTCGTCAAATTTTCATATTAATCTGAATTAACTTTGCAGGGTTCACCCACCCACCTTTCGGGCACACCATCCGGGGCATCCGACATGGCCCTCACGAGGAAGAAGGCGAGCCTCGGCGCGATTTCCAGGGCGAGCCGAGCTTAAATAATCGAAATACTCCAGCCGAATCACCGGTGTGGACATACCCATGGGAATGGGACCTTTCCTCCCCGCGACTCAGGGGGTGCGAAATATATACGCCACTCACCCCTTCGAACAAACTTCGAATCGTGAGCAGGTTAATCAACACCATACCCCAGACCGGAGTTTCAAAACCCGGTCGGGGGGTGCCGCGCCGGGGCCTTTCGGGGCGCCTCGCGACACCCGCGAGCACGCCGGTCGACACACCAGCCCACCCCTTCACGTCGCGAATCTGACACCACCCGCCAACCAGGGAACACCCATGCGCAGCAACTTCAAGCTCAATCGTGTGACGGCCGCCGTCATGATCGCCACCGCCAGCATGGCCCCCGGGCGCGATGCGTTCGCCGGCCCCGGCTTCGGTGACGCCTACGACCTGAACAACAAGCCGTTCATCGTGCAGTCCTACTTCGCGAGCAGCCCGTCGGGCGCACGCCTGTGGGATCCGGCCACCGGCGCACCGGCAGGCTACGACCCGCTCAACCAGGCCGCATACGCCGCCGGCGTTGCCAAGCTCTACCCCGGCGGCTACCCCGGCACCGGCCAGGCGCTTCGCAAGTTCGTCGATCCGCTGCCGCTGCCGGGCAAGTTGCAAACCCTGTCGGACGGCGTCACCCAGAAGTACATCCCGGTGGCCGTGCCCGCCAAGTGGGTCAAGCCCGACGGCACGGCCAGCACCGACGACTACTACGAGATCGCCTCGGTCGAGTACCGCGAGAAGTTCCACTCCGACCTGAAGAAGGCCACCACGCTGCGCGGCTACGTGCAGATCGACCAGTTCGCCACCCACGGGCTCACGGCGCCGGTCGGCTGGATCAGCAAGGCCGTGCCGCTGTTCTTCCTCGATGGCGTCACGCCCATCCTGGTCAACAAGGCCGACGCCACTGGCAAGCTGCTGGTCGACGGCACCGGCGCCTACATCAAGGTCCAGGCCAAGGCGGTCGACAACCCACACTACCTCGGGCCGATCATCCAGGCCACCAGCACCAATGCCATCTCCGTCGCGATGGGCCTGGCCGGCGCACCCACCCGCGTCAAGTTCCACAACCTGCTGCCGGCCGGCCGTGCCCTCACCAGCACCACGACCATCCCCGAACTCGTGTTCGATCCCGCCACGGCCACGAACACCTGGGTCGCCAAGCCGGTGGCCACGGTCACTGCCCGAAACGGCGACATCTTCCTGCCGCTGGATCCTTCGGTGCCCGGCTCCGGCTTCGGTCCGGACGGCATGCACACCTACACGCAGAACCGCACCAACATCCACCTGCACGGCGGCGATACACCCTGGATCAGCGACGGCGGCCCCCACACCTGGATCGCGCCGATCGGCGAGAACGATCCGGGCATGGCCGGCACGATTGCCAGCGGCAGCCCGGAAGGCATGCCGCTCGACCCAAGCCTGGTGCCGGGTTTCCTGCGCGGCCCCGGCGCGCTCAACGTGCCCGACATGAACGACCCGGGCCCGGGCGCGATGACCTACTACTTCCCCAACGGCCAATCAGCCCGCATGGAGTGGTACCACGACCACACGGTCGGCATGACGCGCCTGAACGCCTACGCCGGCCTGGCCTCGGCCTACCTGCTGACCGACGCGACCGAGCAGAAGCTGATCGCCGACAAGGTCATCCCCGGCGCCGACGCCACCATTCCACTGATCCTGCAGGAGAAGACCTTCGTCCCCGACGACATCCTGCTGCAGGACGCGCGCTGGGACACCAAGGCCTGGGGCGAACCCGGCGACCTGTGGTACCCGCACGTCTACGAGACGGTGCAAGACCCCAACCAGGCGACCTCCTTCAACTCGGTCGGTCGCTGGCACTGGGGCCCGTGGTTCTGGCCGTCGTACCCGTCCGCCTACAACCTGCCCTCCGGTGCCTACGGTGACGTGACGCTGACGCCGGAAGCCTGGATGGACACGCCGATCGTGAACGGCGTCGCCTACCCGACGCTGACGGTCGAACCCAAGCCCTACCGTTTCAAGATCCTGAACGCATCGAACGACCGCACGATGACGTTCAACATGTTCGTCGCCGACAGCGCCGTGCAAGCCCCCGTGCTGGATGCCGCCGGCAACCCGACCGGCGCGTTGATGCAGAACACCGAGGTCAAGATGGTGCCGGTGCAGAACTGGGCCATGACCAGCACCGTGTGCGCGGCCGGCGTGACCAAGAGCGACGGCACCTGCGTGCCCGACATCTGGACCACCGACATCTACGGCCACAACGGCGGCGTGCCGGACCCGACCACGCAGGGCCCGACGATCTTCCAGATCGGCAACGAAGGCGGCCTGCTGCCCGGTGTGGCCATCAAGGATGCGACCCCCGTCAGCTACCTGCTCGACAAGGGCCGCGCCGCGGTGCTGAACACCGACTTCAGCACCTCCGGCCTGCACATCGGCAACGCCGAGCGTGCGGACATCATCGTGGACTTCTCCAAGTACGCCGGCAAGACGCTGATCGTCTACAACGACGCCGGGGCCCCGGTGCCTGCGGCCGACCCGCGCAACGAGTACTTCACCGGCTACGGTGACAACTCGGCCACCGGCGGTGCCGAAGACACGCGCCCAGGCTACGGCCCCAACACCCGCACGATGATGCAGATCGTGGTGAGTGCCTCCGGCACGGTGACCACGCCCAGCATTGCGCCGATCGAGAGCGTCGGTCCCAACGGCGGTGCCACCCAGCGCACCGACGCGCCCTTCGTCGCGCTCGACACCACCCTCAAGGCCGCCTACAAGGTGGCGCAAGAGCCGCCGGTGGTGGCCCAGTCGGCTTACAACGGTGCCCTCGGCACCGCCTGGAACGACACCAAGGCCTTCGCCTCGGTGTTCAACGGCTCCATCAAGGCGCCCTCGTTCGAGTTCGTTCCCGGCACGCCGAACGCGGCCTTCAACGGCATCCTCGTGACGAGCCAGGGCAGCGGCTACACCCGCACCCCGTCCGTCGTCATCAGCCCTGCGGCCGGTGACACCACGGGCGCTGGCGCGACGGCCAAGGCCACGCTCAAGATCGACAAGTTCAACATCATCAACAGCGGCTCCGGCTACGCCACGGCACCGATCATCACCGTCACCGCGGTGGGCCAGGGCAGCGGTGTCACGGCCAACACCTCGCTGAAGGCCACCGGTATCAAGATCATCAACCCGGGCGCCAACTACGCGACGGCCAACGTGATCTTCCAGGCCTCGCCGAAGGGCGCTGCGAACACCGCCACCGGCACGGTGACCCTCACCGCCGGCACCGTCACCGGCATCACCATCACCAACCCCGGCAGCGGCTACGCCGTGGCGCCGACGGTCACGATCACCGGCACGCCGGTGGCTGGCAAGACGCTCGTGGTGGCCAAGGCCACCAGCACCGGCAGCCTCGATGCCATCTCGATGGTCTTGCCCGACCCGACCAACCCGCTTTCGGCGGGCGGCGGCGGCTACACCGACCTGAGCACCGCGGCCTCCGAGCCGGCCAATCCGGCACCGGGCCTGCTGATCACCTTCACCGCGCCGCCCGCCGGCGGTACCGCGCCGACCGCGGGTGCCACGGGCCGCGTCTTCGACGTGACCCTGAGCAATCCCGGCAGCGGCTACACCCTGCCTCCGGTGGCCACCATCCTGCCGGCGGCCACCGAGCCCGCCCCGGCCAGCATCGTTGCTGCCACGGCCGCGGCCGACACGACGATCAACCCGACCAAGCCGACCGCCAGCTACCTGGTCAAGACCAAGGCCATCCAGGAACTGTTCGACCCGACCTACGGCCGCCTGAACGCCACCTTCGGCACGGAGATTCCGTACAACAGCGCCCTCACGCAGACCACCATTCCGCTGGGCTACGTGGATGCGCCGACCGAAGAGATTGCCGACGGCGAGACGCAGATCTGGAAGATCACGCACAACGGCGTGGACACGCACCCGATCCACTTCCACCTGGTCAACGTGCAGCTGATCAACCGCGTGGGCTGGGACAACTTCGTCAGCCCGCCGGAACCCAACGAGCTCGGATGGAAGGAAACCATCAAGATGAGCCCGCTGGAGGACGTGATCGTCGCCGTGCGCGCCAAGAAGCCCAAGCTGCCGGGCTTCGGCTTGCCCAACAGCGTGCGCCTGCTCGACCCGAGCCAGCCTGAAGGCGCGATGACCGGCTTCACCCAGATCGACCCGTACACCGGCGCGCCGGCCACGATGACCAACGCGATGACGGACTTCGGGTGGGAGTACGTGTGGCACTGCCACATCCTCGGCCACGAGGAGAACGACTTCATGCGGCCGATCGCCTTCCGTGCCAATGAGGCGGCGCCGCTCGCGCCGACCCTGGCCGCCACCACCAGCACGCCCACCGGTGTGCCGCTGAGCTGGATTGACAACGCAGCCACCGAATACAAGTTCGACGTGATGCGCGCCGACGTGCTGCCGGACAACATCACGCTGGGCACATTCACGGCCGTCGGCACGGCGCTGGCGAACGCCAATGCCTATTTCGATGCGACCGCCACCGGCGTGACGAACGCGAGCGGCGGAACCTCGATGGCCTACAAGGTCGTGGCCGTGGGTGCCAACGGTGTCGGTGAATCCGGCATCGTGACCACGCCGCTGACCGTGGGCCCGCCGTCGGCACCGACCAACCTCGCGGCACTGGCACAGTCCGGCTCGCAGGTCACGCTGAGCTGGACCGACACCGCGCTGAACGAGACCGGCTTCGTGCTGCAGCGCACGGTGAACGGCGTCACGAGCACCTTCAACCTGGCCCTGAACACGGTGGGCTACACCGACACCGGCCTGCCCGCCGACACGCTGGTGAGCTACCAGCTCAACGCGGTCAACGCCGTCGGCTCCTCGGCCTTGGTGTCGGCCTCGGCCTACACACTCGGCGCCCCGGCGCTGGCCAGCCTGTCGGCGACGGCCAACTCGCCGACGCAGGTGACGCTGGCCTGGACGCCGGCTGCCCTGGTGCGCGCCCAGACCGTCACCGGCTACAACATCGTCCGCAGCGGCGGCGCTGGGGCAGCCAGTTTCAGCGCAGCGGCCAATGCCACGAGCTTCATCGACACCGGTGCGCTGCAGAACACCGCCTACACCTACACGGTGAATGCGGTGAACGCCAACGGCCTGACGCCGGTGGCCGGTGCGACATCGTCGACCAGCGTGACCACGCCCTACGCCGCCGCGGGCACCCTGACCGGCTTGGCTGCGGTCTCGAACGCGACGGCCACGCAGGTGACGGTGACGTGGTCCGGCGGCGTGCCGGCCACCAGCTACCTGGTCGAACGCTGCACCGCTACCGCGGCCAACTTCAACTGCACGGCGGCCTCGTCGGTGTGGCTGCCGGCGGTCACGGTGAATGCCCCAGCGACGAGCTATGCGGACACCGCGGTGGCGGCGAACACCACCTACGCCTACCGCGTGACAGGCACCAACGGCACCAACCCGACGCTGTCGAACACGGTGACGGCAACGGTGAAGACGCCGGGCGGCGTGGTCGTGATTGCACCGACGGGCCTCGGCGCCGTCGTCTCCTTCACCCTGGGCCGCATCTCGCTGACCTGGACCGATGCGGCCACCAACGA
The DNA here is from genome assembly GCA_025361845.1 of Rhizobacter sp. Classification (GTDB taxonomy): domain Bacteria; phylum Pseudomonadota; class Gammaproteobacteria; order Burkholderiales; family Burkholderiaceae_C; genus JANYJL01. The sequence continues at coordinate 34,244 of JANYJL010000288.1, read as the reverse complement.
GACCGCCTTCATCATCGAACGCTCGACCGATGGCGTGAACTTCAGCCAGGTCGGAACGGCCGCACCGCGCACCGGCAGCACGGGCCTGACACGCACCTTCAACGACACCGCGGTCTCACTCGGCGTGAGCTACTTCTACCGGGTGATGGCGCAAAACGTCACAGGCACGGTGATCTCGAACTCGCCGCCGTCCAACGTCGTGAAGATCGACTACTTCCTCAGCGCGCCGAGCGGCCTCACGGCCAGCATCGCGAGCGCCACGCGCATCACGCTCAACTGGGTCGACACGACCTCGGCTGAAGCGAGCTTCGCGGTCTGGCGTTCGGACAACGGCGCCGCGGCAGTGCAGATCGGCACGGTCACGCGGACGGCAGCGCAGGCCACGGCCACGGGGGGCGCGGTGACCTTCAACAACAACAACGGCGCGACCACACCGCTGGTGTTGGGCAACACGTACACCTTCTACGTGACAGCCGTGAACGGTGCTGTCGTGTCGCCAGCCTCGGCCACTGTCAGTGTCCCGTTCGTGGCACCTGCCGCACCGGCACCGCTCACTGCCGCAGTGACCACCACATCGGCGACCCGCGCCACCGTGGTGCTGAACTGGGCGGCGGTTGCTGGCGCGACCAGCTACACCGTGCAGCGCATCTCGCCGCTCGGCGTCGTCAGCACGGTGGTGGCCAACACCACCGCATTGACCTTCACCCAGGCCAACGTGCTGCGCAGCGCCACGCCATATGTCTACCAGGTGCGTGCGAATGGAACCGCAGGCAGTTCGGCCTACACGCCGACCAACGTGGTCGTGAACTGATGCCGCACCGCCCGGGTGCCGAAGAATCCTCAACGGTTCTTCGGTACCCCCGCACGGCAACTACCGCCTCGACCGCTACAACCCTTCAGGAACATTTCAAATGAACATCTTCAAGTTCAAGCCGACCCACCGGGTCGCAGTGGCTGCCGCGCTCGCCGCGGCGCTGACGGCGCCGGCCTGGGCCGTCGAACCCGCACCGCTGGCCACGCTCAAGGACAAGATGAGCTACGCCACCGGCGTGATGACGGCCCGCCAGCTGACCAAGAACGACGTGCCCTTCGACATCGAGCTGATCGTGCAGGGCCTGCGCGACGGGCTGGCCGGCGGCGACATCCGCATGCCCGAGAAGGAGCTCAAGATCGTGCTGCAGTCGATGTCGGCCGACATCGCCAAGAAGATGAGCAACGAGCGCCAGGTCAAGGGCAGCCTCAATCGCGAACGCGGCGTCATCTTCCAGGCCGAGTACAAGGCCAAGCCCGGCGTGACGGTGCTGCCCGGCAACCTGATGTACCGCGTGATCAAGGAAGGCAAGGGCGACAAGCCCGGCGACCTGGGCACCGTGGTCGTCAAGTACCGTGGCACGCTCGTCGACGGCACCGAGTTCGACGCCACGCCGGAAGGCAAGACGGCGACGATGAAGCTCGAGAACGTCATCACCGGCTGGCGCGAAGCGCTCAAGCACATGCCGGCGGGTTCGACCTGGGAAATCGTGGTCCCCACCTCGATGGCCTATGGCCCCCGCGGCGCCGGCGATATCGGACCGAACGAGACCCTGGTGTTCAACGTCGACCTCGTCGCCGTCGTCAACTGACACATCCCGAGGCGACTGTGCGTGACCGTACCGCCCCCCTGGCCCCTGCCGCTGCCGTGGCGCGCCCGTTGACGGGCCGGCGCGTCGCAGTGGCGGCAAGGCTCCTGGCCTGGGGGGTGGTGCTGGCGCTGGGAGCAACGCGGGCGCACGCCGACGAGGCCACGCCCGTGGCGCAGCAACCCGGCATCTCGGCACCGAGCGCCAACCAGCTGGCGCGCGAGTCACGCCAGCGCACGTCGGCGCGCATCTGGCGCACCGACACCGCCCTGGCGACGCCAGGGACCGAGGCCTCGCCGACGCTCTCGGACGAGCCGCGACTCGTCGAACTGGGCCGCCGCCTCTACCTCGACGGTCTGCGTGGCGACGGCCAGCCGCTGGTCGGCACGCGGCTCGACGGCCAGGTGCGCATGGCCGGTGCGGCCGCGGCCTGCGTGCTATGCCATCGGCGCAGCGGGCTGGGCGCCGTCGAGGGCCCGAACCAGATCGCACCGATCACCGGCCGCTACCTGTTCGACCAGGACCGCCGCGCCGTCGTCAACATGAACCTGCGCGCCCGCAAGAGTTTCAACCAGCGGCACGAGCCCTACACGCTGGAGGGGCTGGCACTGGCGCTGCGTGCCGGCCGCCACGAGAGCGGCCGCGGCTTCGACCCCCTGATGCCGCGCTACGACCTGAGCGATGCCGACGTGCTGGCACTCGCGAGCTACCTGCGCCACCTGTCGAACGAGTGGTCGCCCGGGGTGGCCGACAAGCAGGTGAGCCTGGCCACGGTCATCACGCCGGATGTGGACCCCGAGCGCAAGCGCATCTTCCTCGACACCCTGAACAGCATCGTCGCGCAGAAGAACGGCAACCTGGTGCACGGCCAGCGCACCATGTCCAGCGGCGCCGAGATGGTGTTGCAGACCGACCGGATGTGGGACATGCAGGTCTGGGAACTGCACGGGCCGGCTTCGACCTGGCAGGCGCAGCTCGAGCGCCTGCAAGCGGCGAAGCCGGTGTTCGCGATCGCCTCCGGCCTGGGCACGGCCGAGTGGGCGCCGGTGCATGCGTTTTGCGAGCAGCGCGCCGTACCGTGCTGGTTCCCAAGTGTGGGCGCGGTACCGGAGGAAAGTGCCAGCGGCTTCTACAGCGTCTACTTCTCGCGCGGCGCCGGGCTCGAAGCGGACGTACTGGCACGCCACCTCGTGCCCGAATCGGACACCCCGGTGAAGCCGAGTCGCCTGCTGCAGGTCTATGCGGACGACGGCGTGGCCGCCAGCGCGGTGGCGGGCCTGCGCCACCAGCTCGCCCGCGGGCCGTTGAAGCTCAGCGAGTTCAAGCTCGGCGCCGACACGTCTGCATTGGGCCGGCAACTCGCCAGCCTGGGCGCCGCCGACAGCGTGGTGTTCTGGCTCACGCCGGCACAGGTGCAGGCCGTGCAGCGGCTGCCGGTGCCAAAAGCGAAGGTCTTCTTCTCGGCGTCGCTTGGCGGTGGCGACAAGTTGCCACTGGCCACCGACTGGCGGGCCGCAGCGCGCATGGTCTACCCCTACCAGATGCCGGCGCTGCGCCAGCGCGGCATGACGGTGTTCCGCGAGTTCCTGCGCATCCGCCACCTGCCGCTCGAGGACGAGCTGCTGCAATCGGAGGTGTATTTCTCGCTGAACTACCTGAACGACACGCTGGTCGACATGCTCGACAACGTGCACCGCGACTACCTGCTCGAACGTGGCGAGAACATGCTCAGCCTGCGCGAGGCGGCGAAAGCCGAAGACGAGGCGCGCGACCTCTCGCTGCCCAAGAGCAACCTCATCGACGCCAGCGTGAAACCGCTGCGCGAGATGTCCCAACGCAGGATCATCCCGCGCGCCGTGCCTCGCCCCGCCGTCGCGGCAGCGGCCAGCGCACAAGACACCGCCGACGCGATCGAAGCCGTCGCGGATTCGGCCACCGCACGCAACAGCGGGGCCCCGCAGAGCACCAACGTCTACCCGCGGCTGAGCCTCGGCCAGTTCCAGCGGCACGCCAGCAAGGGCGCCTACATCGTGCGCTTCAGCGGTGCGACGGGCAGCGCACTGCAGGCTGAATCGGACTGGATCATTCCCTGAGCCTCGCCACCCCGAGCCTCATCTTTGGAGACCACGAACATGACAACCCGACATGCCGCCGCCACGCTGCTGGCGACGCTTGCCCTCACGCTCGGCATCGGCCCCTTGGTGCACGCGCACGAGAACCACGCCGCGGGCGCAGCGCTCACCCGCAGCGAACGCAACTACACGCTGCCGGCACTGAAGCTCACGCGGGCAGACGGCAAGCGAGTCGCGCTGGCCGAGGCCATCGACGACGGTCGCCCGGTGCTGCTGAACTTCATCTACACCTCGTGCAATGCGATCTGCCCGGTGACGAGCCAGGTGTTCGTCGAGTTCCGCGAGAAGATCGGCTCCGAACGTGACGGCATCAACATGGTGTCGATCTCGATCGACGCGGACCAGGACACGCCAGCCACGCTCACGGCCTATGCGCGCCGCTACGGCAGCGCCGGCGTGTGGGCGCACTACACCGGCACGAGCGCCGACATGGTCGAGCTGCAGCGGGCCTTCGATGCCTGGCGCGGCGACAAGATGAACCACCAGCCCACCACCTACCTGCGTGCCGCTCCCGGCAAGCCCTGGGTGCGCCTGGACGGCTTCTACAGCCCGACGGCCCTGCTGGGCGAGTACCAGAAGCTCGTGCACCCGGCGGCCATCCGCATCACCACGGCGGGTCTGCCCTGACCGGCACCACCGCCACGCTTCCCCGACGTCAACCCTGCAATCCGATCGAAATGAACACCATGAAAAAGCACCTGATCCTCCTGGCCTGTCTCGCCCTTCCGCTGGCCGCCCTGGCCGCCGACGCCAAGCCGCAAGGCAAGGCCGGTGCGAAGAAGCCCGCACCCGCGGCGAGCGCACCGGCACCGGCCGCGTCGGCCATCGATTCGCGCGCCGCAGTGCGCGAATCGAAGCAGCGCAGCACCTCGATGGGCGCCTGCCAGCGACAGGCCAATGACCAGAACCTCATTGGCGACGCACGCCACCAGTTCGTGCTGAGCTGCCTGGCGGCGAAGTGATGCGCTGAGGCGGCCCGCGGCCTCAGGCCGCGATGCCTTCCTCGGCCACACGCGCCGCAGCGGGAGCGCCTGCCGGCGCGATGCCATCGCGCCGCAGTTCGCCGCCCAGCGCGTCGAGCAGATCGGCCACGAGCCGGCCCAGTTCACCGGTGGTGATCGCGACATCGGCATCGAAGCCCTTGTCGTCCTTGCCCTGGCTCGCCGTCGCACCTTCGAGCACGACGTCGAGCAAGGCGATCTTCTTCAGCGTCAGCGCGTCGGTCAGCACGAAGGAGACGCGGCCGTTCCACGTCATCGCCAGTTGCGTGGGCACCTTGCCCTGCGCGATGTGCTCGGCGACTTCATCGATCTCGAGTGTGTGGCGCAGGTATTTCACCGTCGCCTTTTCACTGTCGGGCTGCTTCAGCTCGCACTCGCGGTCGACGCTGAAGCCGGCCGGCGCTTCCTTCGACTGCAGCCACGCGGCCATTGCCACCGCGGGCGATTGTTCGGTCTGCACCAAGCTCAGCACGATGCCGCCGCCGAGCAGTTCGACCAAGCGACTCGCGATCGCATCACCCTTCTTCGCGCTCGCCGCGCCGATGATGACGAGCAGAGCCTGCGGGTCGATCCACACCGGCGTGGTCGAACGCTTCGGAAACGCGCGCGGCAGCAGCTCGTGCACGATCGCTTCCTTGATCTCTTTCGTCTGTTTGCCACGCGGGCGGCGGCCGGTGTCGGCCTCGACCTTGGCCAGGCGGGATTCGAGCTGCGTCTTGACCACCGACGAAGGCACCGCCTTGGTCTCGGTGCAGAGCGTCAGCATCCACTGCCCGCCGACACTTTCGATCAGCGCCGCGTGCTTCTCGCCGCGCGGCTCGACCCAGCCGGCCGATTCCTGTTGCGTGGCGCCGCACTCGGCGAAGCGCGCGGTGTCGAGCCGCGCTTCCAGCTCGGCCGGTGTGGCGGGCTGCCAATTCGTGATGCGGTAGACGAGGGCGTTCTTGAACATGGTGGCGTTGTCGGAGAAGGCGAGATGCAGGGGCGCGGATTCTAGGCCGCACTACGATGTCGCCCGAATGCGACGAGGATGGACGCGATGCGGATTTCTGTGATGGGTGCGGGCGCCGTCGGCTGCTACTACGGCGGCATGCTCGCGCGCGCCGGGCATCCGGTGACGCTGATCGGGCGCGCCGCGCATGTCGAGGCGATGCAGCGCGACGGGCTGCTGCTGGACACGGCGAGCTTCCAGTCCCGCGTGCCGGTGCAGGCGAGCACCGAGGCCTCGGCCGTGCGCGGCGCGCAGCTCGTGCTGCTGTGCGTGAAGTCGACCGACACCGAGGATGCGGCCGCGCAGATGGCGCCGCATCTCGAACCCGATGCGCTCGTGTTCAGCCTGCAAAACGGCGTGGACAACGCGGAGCGTTTGCAAACACTGCTGCAACACGAAGTGGCACCGGCCCTCGTCTACGTCGCCGCCGAGATGGCCGGCCCCGGCCATGTGAAGCACCACGGACGCGGCGAGCTGGTGATCGGGCTGTCCACCCACAGCGAGGCCATCGCGGCGATGTTCATTGCGGCCGGCGTGTCGGTAGAGATATCGGGCAACGTCGTCGGCGCCTTGTGGGCCAAGCTGATCCTGAACTGCGCGTGGAACGCGCTGTCGGCGATCACGCAGCAGGCCTACGGTGAACTCGCGCAAGGCAAAGGTGTGCCGGTCTTGCAGCAAGAGGTGCTGAACGAATGCCTGGCCGTCGCGCAGGCCGAAGGCGTGACGCTGCCGGGCGATCCGGCGGCAATGTGGGGCACGATCGAAGCCGTCGCCCGCACGATGCCGAACCAGCGTTCGTCCACCGCGCAAGACCTGGCGCGCGGGCGCCGCAGCGAGATCGATCACCTCAACGGCCACGTGATCCGGCGTGGCGAGGTGCATGGCATCGCGACCCCGGCGAACCGGGCCTTGCACACACTCGTCAAGCTGATCGAATCGCGTGCGACCAAGCCCGTGTGAGCGCGCCGACACGCGGCGCGCTCACGCACTCAAGCTGACTTCACGCGCAGCGTGGCCGCCTGGCTGCGCACCGTCTGCGCACCAGCGCGCACCTCGACGCTGAAACTCGCGAGGTGGTCGGCATCGGTGACACGCAGTTGCAGGTTCACGCCGATCGCGCCGTCGATCGGCTCACCATCGCGCAGCCACTGGTAGCGCAGGCCGGGCGGCCCGTCGGCGCGCACGCTGAACTCGGCCACACCATCGACGGCGAGTTCGGCATCGCGCGGCGCCTGAACGATGCGCGGGCGCAGCGTGTCGGCGGCCTCTCCTCGCACCACCGCGCTGGCCGGGGCGGCCGCCGCAGCAGCGGCCTGAGGCGGCGCGGTGGTGATGGGGCTCGCGGCAATCGGCTCAGCGAGCAGATCACCCGGTTCGCCTCCGCCGCAAGCCGAGAGGCCGGCCGTGATGGCCAGCAAGGCCCAGGGCCGAAACACCTTCCACGCATCCATGCTCAGTTCGCCGCGAGGCCGACACTGCCCGTCGGCAAACCGGTGCCGACGCCGAGCGTCGTCAGGCTGCCGTCGTAACCCACTTTGAAGGACACGATCTGCAAGCTGCGCGGTGCGAGGGCGAAGAGCTGGGCGCCGTCCGGCGTGACCGCCAGGTCGGTCGCACCGGCGTTGAGGCCGGTGCTGCCGGCCACCGCGCTCGCCAATTCGATGGTGCCGGCGCGTGCGATGCGGTAACTGCTGAGCGAGCTGGTGCCGGCGTTGGCCGTGTAGGCATAACGCCCGTTCGGCGCGACGACGACCCAGCAGGCAGCCGCCTGGGTGTTCGGCACCGAGGCACTCAGCAGATGCGCCACCGCCGGGCCACGATCATCGAAGCGATAGGACGAGGCGGCGCTGGCCACGGCCTCGGAGACGATCAGGTGGTCGCGCCGGTCGAAGGCGAATCCGAAGGGCGTGGAGCCGGACGAGGCGGTGACGGTCGGCGAGCCGATCGTGCCGTCGCGGCGCACGTTGTAGCTCGTGATGCGGCTGGTCGCTTTTTCGGTCACGACGAGCACATCGCCATCGGCGCCGAAACCCACTTGCGCCGGGCCGGTGCCCCCGGCCGCAGACAGGCCGCGCGAGCTGCCGTGGATCAAACGCAACTCGCCGTTCGTGTTGCGAAAGCCGGCCACATTGCCGGCACCGCCCGCATTGAGCACGACGACCATGCCGTCGTTCTCGGTCACGCTGATCGGCTGCAAACCGCCCGAATCGACCACCGAGGTGAGCACGGCATTCGCACCGCGCAAGGCGAAGGTGGAGACGGTGTTGCTCGCCGCATTGACGACGAAGACATGGCGACCATCACCGCTCAGCGTGACGGCCCCTTGCGAGCCGAGCCCGGCGCCGGTGCCCTGGCCCTGCGTGGCCACACGCGTCACGAGCGTGAGCTCGCCCGATCGGGCAGGGGCATAGACAAGCAGCTCATTGCCGCCCGTGCCGTTGGTGCTGGTGAAGACCTTGCCGCTGCGCAGCGAGGCCTCGTCATGCGCGAAGGCGGGGACACTGGCGGCAAGCGCGAGCGTCAAGGAAGAAAGCTGCAGCGCGAAGCGGCGACGTTGAATCATGTTCATGTGAACTCCAGTGGATCTGTCGAGGTTAAGGGACCGTCGCCAGATGCACCGAGCGTGGGGCGCAGGCTTGACGACCCGTGTTGGTCGCGCGCAGACCTGACATGCCTTACCCGGATTCCACATAACATTTTCGGCCGCGTGGCGCGGCCATCCTGCGCACGCCGCGCCTTCACCCGCCGCGACGGATCTCGCGTTGCATGAAGAGGTAGAGGCTCTCGACCTTCTCGCGCGCCCAGGGCGTCTTGCGCAGAAACTTCAGGCTCGATGCGACGCTCGGCTCGCTGCTGAAGCAGCGCACCGGAATGCGCTCGGCCAAGCCGGCCCAGCCGTAGTGATCGGCCAGTGCGGTGACGATGGCTTCGAGCGTCACACCATGCAAAGGATTGCGCGTCTGTGCGGCGGGCTTCGAAGCAGGAGGCACAGGCTCGGTCATGGCGGGATTTTGCGTGCTGCGGAGCCACCCCGGCACAATCCCGCATGAACGAAGCCCAAACCCCCGCGATCGCCCCCGCCACCGCCAAGCCGACCACCGGCCCCGATTTCAGCGGCCTGCCGCTCTCCCCTGCGGTGCTGGAGAACCTGCAACGCCTGGGCTACGAGCGCATGACGCCGATCCAGGCCGCCACGCTGCCGCTCGCCCTCGCCGGCAAAGACCTGATCGCGCAGGCCAAGACCGGCAGCGGCAAGACCGCGGCCTTCGCCTTGCCCCTGCTCGCCAACCTGAACCCGCGCCGCTACGCCGTGCAGGCCCTGGTGCTGTGCCCGACCCGTGAACTCGCCGAGCAGGTGACGCAGGAAGTGCGTCGCCTGGCGCGCGCCGAGGACAACATCAAGATCCTCACGCTCTGCGGCGGTGCCGTGGTGCGCACCCAGGTCGCGAGCCTGGCGCATGGTGCGCACATCGTGGTGGGCACGCCGGGGCGCATCCTCGACCACCTGTCGCGCGAGACGCTCGAACTCGATGCGCTCAACACGCTCGTGCTCGACGAGGCCGACCGCATGCTCGACATGGGCTTCGCCGAAGACATCGCCGCCATCATCAAGCTCTGCCCGAAGCAGCGCCAGACGTTGCTGTTCTCGGCGACGTACCCGGAGGGCGTGGCCAAGATGGCCGCGAAGTTCATGCGCGAGCCGCAGGAAGTGAAGCTCACCGAGCGCCACGCCACCACCAAGATCCGCCAGCGCTTTTACGAGGTGAAGGACAGCGAGCGCCTGCACGCGGTCGGCCTGCTGCTCAACCACTACCGGCCCGTCAGCACGCTCGCCTTCTGCAACACCAAGCAGCAGTGCCGCGCGCTGGTGGCGCTGTTGCAGGCGCAGGGTTTCGTCGCACTCGAACTGCATGGCGACCTCGACCAACGCGAACGCGACCAGGTGCTGGTGCAGTTCTCGAATCGCAGTTGCAGCGTGCTCGTGGCCACCGACGTGGCCGCACGCGGCCTCGACATCGCGAACCTCGAAGCGGTGATCAATGTGGACATCACGCCCGACATCGAGGTGCACACGCACCGCGTCGGCCGCACCGGCCGCGCCGACGAGGAAGGCTGGGCCTTCAGCCTGGCGAGCATGGACGAGATGGGCCGCGTCGGCCGCATCGACGAGATGCAGGGCCGCGCGAGCGTGTGGCACCCCTTGAGCGAACTCACCGTGCCGGCTGATGCCGAGCCGCTGCACCCGCCCATGGTGACGCTGCAAATTCTGGGTGGCCGCAAGGAAAAGATCCGCCCCGGCGACGTGCTGGGTGCGCTGACCAAGGACCTGGGCTACGCCGCCGCGCAGATCGGCAAGATCAATGTCAACGAGTTCTCGACCTATGTGGCGGTGGACCGGTGCATCGCGAAGGACGCGCTGCGCGGCCTGAACGCGGGCAAGGTGAAGGGCAAGACGGTGAAGGTCCGGCGGCTGTGAGGGATGCGGATCTTCGGTCGTCTCCGAGATGGAGACGAGAAGATCTCGCCGATTGTTCCTGCGCAGCAAGACCTCAGTTCTGGGCCGACTGCGTCTTGTCGAGAAGCAACCGATTGAAGCGATCCAACATGCTGAAGAGGATGTCAATGCTGAACCCGGCCAGGAAGGCCAGGATGTACGGAAGGGAACTGGCCGAGAGCGCAACGGAAGGTGCGGAACTCGGGACGGCGAACCAGCCGATCGCAACACCGGCCAAGGCGCCAAGGGCGAGTCTGAGCACGATCACGACATTCTCGACGACCGCCGCCTTCGTATCGAAGAGCAGTCGTCGCATCACGTAGACGCAAGCGCCGAGCAGCCCGTACAGAAACGGCAATAGCCAGCCAGTTTGCACGCGCATGCGTTGCTCGACCTTGGTGACAGGATCGTAGTCGGCGCCCTGCGGGCCATAGTAAGAGGCCGTTCCTCGGCGGACGGGGTCCGACCCAGAAAGTCCGTCCACGCTGAGCTTGCTGGCAAAACAGAACTCGTCAATCGAGTCGAGGACGACTGTACGCAGCCATTCGGGATAGCCTGGCGGCACGACTTTGGAGCTTTTCACCTCGTCGCATGGGTCTTTCGCCACGTCCGAGCCATCGGCAGCGGGGCCGGGCTGAGTCGAAGCCGCTCCCACTGAAGCGGCCTCGGTCGCATTGGCGGCTGAAGCTCTCGGCAGCCAATGTGAATCTCGGAACCACACAGCCACGTCAATCGCAGAATCGACCACGGGCCATGCCGATTCTCTTGAGAGGTCGTAGAGCATCTTGGAGGAAACCAGTGCGCGGTCAGCCAACTCGCGGAGGTCGTGGCGAGCCTTCTGATACGCCTCTCGCTGGCAGCTGTCCTTGGCCAGTGCGTGCCCTTGCTGCACCAGCGCGCGGACGTCCGTGATTCTTTCGGAACCTCGCGCGGCCACCACCTCCTTGTAGGCACGCAAGGCAGACTCCTGCCGTTGCCCCAGGTACTGGGAATACGCGATGATGGCGATCAAGGCGAGCGTTGCGAGCGACAACCCGATCTGCCAGCGGCTGCGAGCGTGAACGTTTCGTTGATCGAAGGGGTTGCGCCCGGCGCGCAAATCGACCAGCGTCATCGGTGCGATCAGCAACGCCATCGCGTTCATCGCATTCTGAAGGTCGATGATGTTGCGCGCGCTGTCTTGTCCCTCCAGCGCCTGAATTGCCTCTGCCAGTGAACTGTCCTGGAGTCTCCCGGCTCGTACCGCGTACTCCAGTATCAGCCGTGCATCGGCAATCAAACGTGGCAGATCGGCGGCGGACATGATCGTGGCTCAGCCGAGGGTGCCTCGTACCCATCCGTAAGTGGACGGGCACGCACACGCGGCTCCTGCCGGGCCGGGCTGCCCAGCCCAGCACCAGAAAGACGGTGTAAAGCAAACCGTCCCCGGTTGATGCGGTGGCACCTGTGGAAGCGCAGCCGGGCTGCCGATTGCCAACAACACCCCGGCAATCAATCGATGAGTGACGCATGAGCTTGGCATAGACGACTCCGTTTGAGGGCACGTGCCCCCATTGTCGGCATCCACCCTCCGTTGCCATCATCAAGCTTGATAGGGCCACAACAACCTCCGGCCTGCGTTGTCGCACGCCGGACTTCGCCAAGACCAAGGGGTCGCACCGGCAGCCCTGCGCCGACGGCAGAACCCGTGCGGCAAAGCAACTCGGCCGCGTTTGCGCCCGGGAAGCCTCGCCGGTGTCACCAGCTCAGAGTGCCGCGTCCTTCAGCTTCTTCAGCGCGCGTGTCTTGATCTTCACGGTCGCGGGCTTGGCAGCGAACACGCGTTCCTGCTTGGTGAACGGGTCGATGCCGGTGCGCTTCTTCTTCGCCGGCACGTTGATGACGTTGACCTTCAGCAGCCCCGGCAGCGTGAACGAGCCCAGGCCCTTCTTGTGCACGGACGCCAGGATGGTGGCCTCCAGCGAAGCGACGATGGCCTTCACGGCCTTGATCTCGACGGCGGCCATCTCGGCCAGGTGAGCGATCAGGCTGGTCTTGTTGAACGCGGCCTTGATGGGCTTCACGGTCGCGGCAGGCTTGGCCGCTGCGGCCACCTTGACGGCCTTCTTCGCGGGCGCAGCGGCCTTCAAGGCCTTCTTCGCGGGAGCCGCCTTCTTGGCCGGGGTCTTGATCGTCGTCTTCTTTGCAGATGCCATGGGGTCGAATGTCCTGAGGTTGGAGAGTTGGCCCGCGTCTACGGGCCGCGCGCATTCTAGGCGGTGGGTCGAACGCGCTTCATGGCCCGCCGCATCGGCGCACTGATAATGCATTGGCATGTTCGACATTCAAACCATCGACGACCGCCGCGAAGCGATAGCCCTCGCTACCCCCGCCAAGCACAAGTCGGCATTGGGTCAGTTCATGACCCCGAGCGTCATCGCGCGCTTCATGGCCGGGATGTTTGCCCCTTTGGCTGAGAAGTCGATACGACTGCTCGACGCAGGCGCCGGCATCGGCTCACTCACCGCAGCCTTCGCCGAGCGTGCAGCCAGCGAGAGCGCGGCCTCGCTGCAATGCGAAGCCTGGGAGATCGACACCAAGATGCACGAACCCTTGCGGGCGACGCTCGCAGCTTGCGGGGCACTCATGGCGGGTTCGGGCGGCGCATTTCGAAGCTCGATCCAATCAGAAGACTTCATCCTGGCCTTCGCCGACCTGTTCGCGCACGACAAGATGGCGGCTCCGACGCACGCGATCCTCAACCCGCCCTACAAGAAGATCAGCTCTGAATCGGCGCACCGACATGCCCTGCGGGGCTGTGGCGTCGAGACGGCGAATCTGTATTCGGCCTTCGTTGCGCTGGCCCTGCTGTCGTTGGACGACGGCGGTGAACTCGTCGCCATCACACCGCGCAGTTTCTGCAATGGCCCCTACTTCCGACCGTTCCGCGAGTTGATCCTCGCGAGATCGGCCCTCATGAAGATCCACGTCTTTGAATCGCGCACGCAGGCTTTCAAAGGCGACGAGGTGCTCCAGGAGAACGTCATCTTCCATTTGGTGAAGGGCGCGAAGCAGGGGCAGGTCGCCGTCTCCAGCAGCGAGGACTCCACCTTTTCAGCTGTATCGACCCGCGAGACCCCGTTCAACGAGATCGTGTTGCCCGGTGACCGCGAGAAGATATTTCACCTGGCAACCTCGGAGGCTACCGATGCGACGACCCGGGCTACGGCCCGCTACTGCCATACGCTCGATGGCATCGGCTTGGGCGTCAGCACAGGCCCGGTGGTGGATTTCCGCATGCGCGAGCACTTGCGCACGGAGCCCGGGCCAGGCCGGGCGCCGATGGTGTATTCGCATCACTTCGAGCACGGCTTCGTCAAGCACCCGAAGCCGGAAGCAAAGAAGCCCGACTACATCGAGATCAACGAAGAAACACGCAAGTGGATGATGCCCGCCGGCTGCTACGTGGTCGTCCGTCGCCTCTCGTCGAAGGAGGAGAAGCGGCGCATCGTCCCCGCGGTCTTCACGCCTGAGGCGGCCCACGGCGATCTGATCGGCTTTGACAACAAGACCAACATCGTCCACGCCTTCAAGAATGGCTTGCCGGCAGAGGTGGCGAAAGGCATGGCGCTCTACCTCGGATCGAGCTTTGCCGATCGCTGGCTGCGCCGATTCAGCGGCCACACCCAAGTGAATGCCGGGGACATGCGCGCCCTCCGGTACCCCGACATCGAGACGCTGCACACCTGGGGAAGGACCGTCGGCAACCGCCTGCCGAACCAGGAAGAAATCGACCAAATCGTGGGAGGAGTTTGAGTGGGCAAGATCGACGAGGCCATCGGCATCATTGCGGCCTTGGGCTTTCCCAGGGCTCAACACAATGAGCGTTCGGCTTTGTGCCTTCTGGCGCTGGTTCAGCTTCGCAAGAACGGTTCGTGGCAACGCCTCCAGCAGCCGATGTTGGGGGTGCGCGCCATCCTCGATTTCTGCCGCAACGACTACAAAAGGCCGTATGCGGAGAACTCGCGCGAGAGTTTCCGGAAGGAGACGCTGCACCAGTTCGTCGATGGTGGCTTGGCGCTCCAGAACCCCGACCAGCCCACGCGCGCGCCGAACTCGCCGAAGTGGTGCTACCAGATTGCCCCGGAGGCCCACGCGCTGTTGATGACCTATGGCACTCCGGCGTGGAAGAAGGCGCTTGAGACTTACCTTGCCAAGGCCGGCTCGCTGGCGGAAAGGTACAAAGCGGAGCGCGACTTCAATTTGGTCCCCTGCCGTTTGCCCGACGGCTTCGTTGTGGCCATGTCCCCCGGAGTGCACAGCGAACTCATCCGCGACATCGTCCAGGAGTTCGCCCCTCGCTTCGCCCCGGGCGCGAAGGTGCTGTACCTCGGCGACACCGGAAACAAGGGTGTGGTGCACGACAAAGAACAACTTGAACAACTCGGCGTCCACGCGCATGAGCGCGGCAAGATGCCGGACGCCGTGCTCTACCGCGAAGACAAAGGCTGGCTCTACCTGGTCGAGAGCGTGACATCGGTCGGCCCTGTCGATGGCAAACGCCATGCCGAACTCACCCATCTCTTCGGCAAGGCCCAGGCGGGCCTGGTATTCGTGACGGCATTCCCGAGCCGCCAACTCATGGCCCGTTTTCTTGCCGACATCGCCTGGGAAACGGAGGTCTGGTGCGCCGATAACCCGACCCACCTGATTCACTTCAACGGCGACCGCTTCATGGGTCCGCACTGACGCGTAGCCCCCTACCGCGTCATCACCCTGCGCGCACCGTAACTCAGCGCATCCACCGCACCCACCAACAAGAGCATCGCGCCAAGAATGCTCGCCGTCTTGCCCATGTGAAACAGACCCATGTGGAAGGCCAGCAACTGGCCTAGACCACCCGCGCCGACGACACCCAGAACGGCGGCGGCGCGGATGTTGTTTTCCCAACGGTAGAGCGTGTAGCTCAGCAGTTGCGGCAGCACCTGGGGCAGCGTGGCGTAGAGGAACACGCGGGTCTTGCCCACTCCTTGCGCACGCAGCGCAGCGCCCGGCCCCGGCGGAGCGTTCTCGATGGCTTCGGCAAACAAGCGGCCGAGCACACCCGCGGTGTGCGCGGCCAGGGCCAGCGTGCCGGCAAACGGCCCGAGGCCGGCCGCGATGAGCAGCAAAGCCGCCCACACCAGCTCGGGCACCGAGCGCAGCACGTTGAGCAGCCAGCGGGTGGGGATTCGCAGGCGCGCGGCATCGCCCTCGAACATGCGGCTGGCGGGCAGCGCGAGCAGAACACCGGCGGCCGCTGCCAGCAGCGTGCCGAGCGTGGACATGGCGAGCGTCTCCCAGGTGCCGACGGCCACACGGGCAAGGAAGGCGGGCGAGGTGTCGGGCGGGAAGAATTCGCCGGCAAATCGGCCCATGCTGCGCAAGGCGTCGAGCGAGAGGAACTGCGCCCATTGCAGATCGAGCGTCCAGAAGCTGGCGCCGATCAGCACCAGCAAGGCCGCCACGAACCCGCGGCTCGAGATCGACTGCTTCATGCGCTCACCCGAGGCTCCCGCGCAGCGCGGCGCTCACACGATCGGCCAGCGCCACCAGCAGCACGAACACGGCGAGCACCGTCATCACCTCGCCGCCGCTGAACATCTTCATCGAGCCGTCGAGCAGTTGCCCCAGGCCGCCGGCGCCGACGAAACCCAGCACCACCGAACTGCGGATCGCACATTCCCAGCGGTAGACGGTGTAGCTCGTCAGCTCGGCCGCGTTCTGCGGCAGCAGACCGAAGAAGAAGGCTTGCAACCGCGAACTGCCGTTGCGCAGCAGGGTCTCGGTGGCATGCAGATCGCCACTCTCCAGGATCTCGCCATAGACCTTGCCCAACATACCGCCGTAGGTGAGTGCGATGGCCAGCACGCCGGCCGTCGGCCCGAGGCCGACCACGCGCACGAACACCAGCGCCCACACCAGCTCGGGCACGCTGCGCAGCACGATGAGCCCGCAGCGCACCGCCTGGCGCAGCCAGAACGGCCCGCGCGCCATGCGCCCTGACAAGGCCGAGACCGACAGCGCATGCGTGGACACCAGGGTCGCCGGCACCGCCAGCAGCAAGCCGAGCGTGAGCCCCGCGGTGGCGATGGCCACGGTGCGCCAGGCCTCGTGCGCGACCATGATCAGAAAGTCGGGCGCATGCGCCGGCGGCCAGAAGCTGCGCAGGAACTGGCCGGTGACATGCAGGCTGCGCGCATCGAACAGCGCCCAGGGTTTGAACTCGGTGGCCACCGCCAGCGGCCACAAAAGAACCACCGCCGCGGCGAGCCAGGCCAGGCGGCCGAGCCAGGCTGGATCGCAGCTCGGCGCGGGATGCGTGCGCGTGTGCGCACGCGAGGTCTCGACCGACGCCGCCATGTTCAACGGCAATGAACCACCACCGGCAGCACCGCGGCCGGCGCGGCTTCGGGCGAGCGAGGCGCAGCGCCGCCATCCAGCTCGTCTTCATGCTGCGCGTACAAACGTTCGAGGCGCTCACGCGTCACTTCCGCCGTCGGCAGGTCGAACACCAGCTGGCCTTCACGCAGGCCGACGATGCGCGGGAAATGTGCCAGCGCCATGTCCACCTGGTGCAGGGTGGCCACGAGCGTGATGCCGCGCTGGCGCGCCATCTGCACCAGAGTTTCCAGCGCCTGCCGGGAGCGGGTCGGGTCGAGCGCCGAGAGCGGCTCGTCCACCAGCCACAGCCGCGCCGGGGCCAGCAGCGCCCGCGCGAGGCCGACACGCTGGCGTTCACCGCCCGACAGACGATCCGTCCGCTCGAACAACTTGTCTGCGAGATCGAAACATGCCAGCGCGTCGTGCGCAGCCGGTAAATCACTGGGGTGGAACAGCGAGCGCAGGCTGGCCCAGAAGCCCATCGCGGGCAGGCGGCCGGCCAGCACGGCCGTGACCACACGCTGGCGCGGTGGCAGCGGCGGCACCTGGGGCGCTAGAAACAAGCGGCCACGCAGACGCTGCAACGCACGGCGCGGCAGAGCCCACGGGTCATGGCCATCGAGGCGCAGCGCACCGGCGGCCGGCTTCATCGCCAGCGCCATCACTTGCAGCAGGCTGGTCTTGCCGGCACCCGAGGCGCCGATCACGGCGACCTGCTCGCCCTCGGCAATCTCCAGGTCGAGCGGGTGCAGTGCGGGCGCGGCACCCGGCCGGGCCGCAGGGTGTCGCGCAGACAGCGCGCGAAGTTCGAGTTTCACTGCGGAGCCCGGTTGTGCAGATGCCGGACTCTAGCTGCCTTGCGCTGCTAGAGTCGGTTGAAAGGCATAGCGCCTGCTCAACGATGCCCTCACTGACACACGCGCCGATGCCCACACCGACCTTCATCCAGCAACACCAGATCGACGACCGCGTGCTGGCCGATGAAGCCGCGGCCGGGCTCCTGGCGCCACGCGCGCATGTCTCGCCGAAGTTCTTCTACGACCCGCTGGGTTCGCGGCTGTTCGACGCCATCACCGAGCTGCCCGAGTACTACCCGACACGCACCGAAGCGGCGATCTTCCAGGCCCATGGCGCGGCCATTGCCGACGCGGCACTCGCCGCCACCGGCGCGGCACCGGTGCTGGTGGACCTGGGTGCGGGCAACTGCGCCAAGGCGGCGCGCCTGTTCGGCCTGCTCGCGCCGCGGCGCTATGTGGCGGTGGACATCTCGGTGGCGTTCCTGCGCGAGTCGCTGCTGGCCTTGCAGCGTGAGCACACGGCGATGGAGATGGTCGGGGTCGGGCTGGATTTTTCGGCACGTCTGCACTTGCCACCATCGCTCGCGGACAGCCCGGCCCTCGTGTTCTACCCCGGTTCGTCGATCGGCAATTTTTCGCCCGACGACGCCTTGCGCCTGGTTCGCGAAGCACGGGCCACGGCCGCGGGCGGTGCGCTGCTGATCGGTGTCGACCTGCTCAAGCCTGCGGCCCTGCTGCAGGCCGCCTACGACGATGAACTCGGGGTCACCGCGGCCTTCAACCTCAACCTGCTGAGCCACCTGAACCGCCTGCTGGGTGCCGACTTCCGCGTGCGCGACTGGCGCCATGTGGCCCTCTTCAACGCCGCCGATTCGCGCATCGAGATGCACCTCGAAGCACGCCATGCCATCACGGTGCGCTGGCCCACGGGTGAGCGGCACTTCGCGGCGGGCGAACGCATCCACACCGAGAACTCGGCCAAGTGGGCGCCGGAGGCTTTCGAGGCCTTGCTGCGCGCCGCGGGCTTCGGCGCGGTGCGGCGCTGGACCGATCCGCAGGGCTGGTTCGCGGTGTTCCTGGCCACCGGTTGAAGCTGCCGCCGAGCCTTCGTCAGATCGCGCAACTCCGAAAGCCCGCCGGCACATCGCTGCGCTGCGGCGGAAAGAAGTTGCGGTAGCGCGGATGGCGCATGCGGGGCTGGGTCATGTGGGAAGCGCCGCGCAGCACCGGCCGGCCATCGAACCATGGCGCTGAATAGTCGCGGTAGGGGTGCGGCTCGAAACCGGGGAAGGGCTGGAAGGGGCTGGCCGTCCACTCCCACACGTCACCCCAGCGGAAGTCGGCGGGCCGGCTCAGCGCGGCGCGCTCCCACTCGGCCTCGCCCGGCAGGCGGCGGCCGGCCCAGCGGCACCAGGCCTCGGCCTCGTGAAATGTGAGATGGCACGCGGCTTCGGCCAGGTTCAGCACGTGCCAACGGCCGTGGCGCCATTGCTGCCAGGCCGCGCCCTCGCGGCGCAGATAGCGCGGGTCGGCATGCGCACCGCTTTCGACGAAGGGCAGGTACTCGGCCCAGCGCACGGCCTGCGCGTCGATGACCGTCGCGGCCAACGCGACTTCGTGGGCGCAGAGTTCGTTATCGAAAACGAAGCCGGCATCGGTCGCGCTGCCGAGTGTCCACGGGCCGGCCGGCAGCTCGATCGGTGGCGGCGGCGCCGGCAAGGGGGCGGCCTGCCAGCGCGCATCGTCGATGGCGATGCCGAGCGATTGCGCCATGTACAGCGCGGCCTCGTGGTGCATGTCTTCGTGCAGCAGGGCGAGGCGGAAGAAGTACAGCGCCGCATCGTCATCGCTCGCGTCTTGCAGCAGCGCCAGCGTGTCGGCCAGTTGCTGGCTCAGATCGGCGCGTGTGCCATCGGCATCGGGCAAGGGCAAGGCCCAGCGGGTGGCGTGCGGCACGTGGCTGGAGTCGTACAGCGCATCCGCGTCGGGCCGGCGCGGTGGCAAACGCAGCGCCTCCGGGTCCGCTGCATGGCCTTGTTGGCGCTGCGGGTAACGCGCCAACCAGTAGTCCTGGAACCAGCCGATGTGCCCCAGCTCCCAGATCGGTGGGTTCAGGTCGCTGCGCTGCGGGACCTTCAGGCCGGGCAAGGCCTGCTCGATCACAGCGAAGGTCGCCAGCGTGTCGCGGCGGCTGGCTTGCAAGGCCTGCATCAAAACGCGGGCATCCCCCTGGCGGGCGGCCGTGGCCGCAGGCGTTACGCTCGCATCGTGCATCGTGGATCCATCGTCATCGTGACGCCAGCGCTGGCGGAGGCCAACAACGGCAACTGGCAAACCGCGCGCCGCTGGGCGCAGATGCTGCAATCAGCTTACCGCGTCCGTTTGACGGCGCAGTGGGCCGGCGGCGACGAGGCGCTGATGATCGCGCTGCACGCGCGCCGCTCGGCACCATCGATGGCGGCCTGGCGCGCCGCGCACCCACAGCGCCCGCTGCTGCTCGCCCTCACCGGCACCGACCTGTACCGCGACATCGACAACGACGCGGCCGCGCAGCAGTCGCTGGTGTCAGCCGATGCGTTGATCGTGCTGAACGAACTCGGCGCGCAGCGGCTGCCGGCAACGCTGCGACCAAAGTGCCATGTGGTCTTGCAGTCTTGCCCCGCGCGGCGCGCGCTGCACAAGACACCACGCCATTTGCGTGCGCTGATGGTCGGCCACCTGCGCGACGAGAAAGACCCGCGCGCGTTCTTTTGCGCGGCGCGGCGGCTGGCCGGCCGCAGCGACATCCTGCTCGATCACATCGGCAGCGCGCTCGAACCCGCGCTCGGCGCCGAAGCAAGCGCGCTCGCCGCGGCGCAGCCGAACTACCGCTGGCTCGGCGCCCTGCCCCACGCGGCCACGCGAGCCCGCATCCAGGCCGCGCATGTGCTGGTGCACCCGAGTCGCATGGAAGGCGGCGCGCAGGTGATCATCGAAGCGATGCGCAGCGGCACGCCAGTGCTGGCCTCGCACATCGCCGGCAACCTCGGCGTGCTGGGGGCCGACTACCGCGGCACGTTCGCGGCGGGCGACGACGAGGCGCTGGCGACCCTGCTGGCAGGTGCGCGCGACGATCCCGATATGCTGCCCGCCATGCAGCGGCAACTCGCGCTGCGTGCGCCGCTCTTTTCGCCCGAGGCGGAGAGCGCCACACTGAAACACGTGGTGGCCGAACTGATGGCCCGCGCGTTACCGTGAACCCCGAGAGGAACCCTTCCATGAACGCCCCTGAAAAGCCCGCCGAACCCCGCCTGACCTCGCTCTCGCACGGCGGTGGCTGCGGCTGCAAGATCGCGCCGGGCGTGTTGTCCGAGATCCTCAGGGGCACGGCCGCGATGCCGATTCCGAAGGAGCTGCTGGTCGGCATCGAGACCGCCGACGACGCGGCCGTCTACCAGCTCAACGACGAGCAGGCGCTGATCGCCACCACCGACTTCTTCATGCCCATCGTCGATGACCCGCACGACTTCGGCCGCATTGCCGCGACGAATGCGATCAGCGATGTGTACGCGATGGGCGGCCGCCCGATCCTGGCGCTGGCCCTGGTGGGCATGCCGATCAATGTGCTGTCGACGCAGACGATCGGCCGCATCCTCGAAGGCGGTGCGTCGGTGTGCCGCACGGCAGGCATCCCGATCGCCGGCGGCCACACGATCGATTCGGTGGAAGCCATCTACGGCCTGGTGGCGCTCGGCCTCGTGCACCCGAAACAAGTGAAGCGCAATGCCGATGCGCAGCCCGGGGATGTGCTGGTGCTCGGCAAACCGGTCGGCGTGGGCGTGATGTCGGCCGCGCTGAAGAAGGGCGAGTTGGGCGACGCCGGCTACGCGCAGATGATCGCCACCACGACGAAGCTGAACACACCGGGGCCGGACCTCGCGGCCCTGCCCGGCGTGCATGCCCTGACCGATGTCACCGGCTTCGGCCTCGCCGGCCACACGCTGGAAATGGCGCGCGGCGCCCGCTGCGAGATTCGGCTCGATTGGGCTGGCGTGCCGCTGCTGCCCGGCGTGCGCGCGCTGGCGGAACGCGGCTTCGTGACCGGCGCGTCGGAGCGCAACTGGGCCGGCTACGGCGCCGACATTGCCTTGCCCGCCTCGTTCGCCTCCATCGACAAAGCCCTGCTCACCGACCCGCAAACCAGTGGTGGTCTGCTGGTGGCCTGCGCGCCGAGTGCGGTCGACGAGGTGCTGGCGATCTTCCGGCGCCACGGCTTCGCGCAGGCTGCGGTCGTCGGCAGCGTGGCGGACCGCAGCGCCACACCGCGGCTGGTGGTGAGCTGAGCGGTTCAGCCCGCAGGCCCGGCACAGTGGTACAACCCTCGCTCGTTATTCCCCATCAACCGAAGAGAGATCGACATGAGTGCAGACAAGGACCGTGGTATCCGCCGGCAAAAGCAGAAGCGGGCGAAGGACAAGAAGAAGCAGGCGCGGCCGCAGCCGGCCAGCCCGGTGCAAGGCGCGGCGACCAAGAGCGCCTGAGCGCAACACACCTCGTGAGGCCCGCCGCCCGGCGGCGGCCTCACAGCTGCCGATAGAAGAACGTCGTTCCGCTGAACGCCCCGTCGGGCATCAGCGCGTACGTCGGCACCGCCCCCACTTTCTGCCAGCCGGCGCGTTCGCACAGGCGCTTGGCGTCGCCACCGGTCACGGTGTCGAGCACCGGCACCGTCTTGCCTTCGGCGCTCGCCGCAACATCCAGCGCCGCCATCAGCCGCTGCGCGATGCCGCGGCGGCGCGCCTGGCGGTGCACCACCTCATCGCTCATGCCCACCGGCGCCAGGCCCACACCAGCAGCGGCATCAGCACCGAGGCCAACACCGCCTGCATGCCGAGGGCGATGCCGGCGTAGGCACCGGCGTCCGGGTGCACCTGCAAGGCGCGCGCGGCACCGATGCCATGCGCGGTGGTGCCGAGCGCGAAGCCGCGCACCGCCCAGTCCTTGATGCCCAGCGCATCGAACAGCAGCTTGGCCGACAACGCGCCGACCATGCCCGTCAACACCGCGAACACCGCCGCGAGGGCCGGCACGCCGCCCAGGCGCTCGGCGATGCCCATCGCCACCGGGGCGGTGACCGATTTCGGCGCGAGCGATTTGACGATGTCCGCCGGCATGCCGAAGGCCCAGGCCATCGCCACCGCGCTGCCACCGGCCGCCAGCCCGCCGGCGAGCGCGGCGAGCGTGAGGGCGACACCGCGGCTGCGCAGCTCGGTGCGGCGCAGCCACAGCGGCCAGCCCAGCGCGACCACCGCCGGGCCGAGCAGCACGTGCACGAACTGCGCACCGGCGAAGTAGGCCGGGTAGGTGGTGCCGGTGGCGAGCAGCACGCAGCCGATGCACAGCACCGACCACAGCACCGGGTTCGCCCACGGCGCGCGGCCGACGCGGTCGTAGCAGGCCTGTGCGAGCACGTAGGTGGCGATCGTCGCGGTCAGGCCGAACAGCGGCGTCGACGAGAGATAGACCCAGAGTTGCACGAAGTCAGCCATGGTCGGCCTCCGCCAGCGGGGCACTCGCCTCGCTGGTCGCACGCGGCAGCAGCGCGCGCAAAACGAGCGCCGTGACTGCCATGCCGATCCAGGTCGACAGCAAGATGATCACGGCCAGCCGCAGGCCGTATTGCGCGATCAGGTCGAGGTGGGTGATGACACCCACGCCCACCGGAATGAACAGCAGCGAGAGGTGCGCCAGCAGCAGCTCGGCCGCCGCCGCGACCGGCGTGCGCACCCAGGCCAGTTGCAGTGCCGCCAACAACAGCATGAGGCCGAGCACCGGGCCGGGAATCGGCAGGCCGAGCGTGTGGGTCAGCGCTTCGCCCAGGGCCTGCAACACCAGCAGGATGGCCAGGCCGCGCAGGCCCGTCATGGTGTGCTCCACAGGAGATTCGTCCGCTCGACAAGCTTGTATTCCATGGCGTCGTGGTTCGCTGAATTGACGACAGTCTGACAGGACACACCGCTCATCGTGCCCCGCCGCGCGGCCGTAAGATGAAAGTCCGGGTGCGCCCACCCGTCGCCCCCACCGCCCACCGAAAGCCCCGCCATGACCGAACCCGCCGCATTCGAACTCTTCGCCTTCTGGCGCTCGTCGGCCACCTTCCGCGTGAGGGTCGGGTTGAACCTCAAGGGCCTGGCGGCGCACGAACACATCGTCAACCTGGAAGCCGGCGAACAGCGCGGCGAGGCCTTCCTCAAGATCAACCCGCTGGGTGGCATTCCGGCGTTGCTGGTACCGGGGCATGCGCCGATCACGCAGTCGCTCGCGATCCTCGAATTCATCGACGAGTTCCAGCCGAGCCCGCCCCTGCTGCCGGCCGACATTCACGGCCGCGCGCGTGTGCGCTCGATCGCCGGCATGCTGGCCGCCGACACGCACCCGCTGGTCACGCCGCGGGTGCGCAAATACCTGGCCGGCGCGGCGGCCTTCGACGACGCGGCCTGGCGCGCCTGGCAGATCCAGTGGTTCAGCACCGGCATGCTGGCGGTCGAGCAGCGGCTCGCGGCCGAGGTGCAGACCGGCCTGTACTGCCATGGCGACACGCCGACCCTGGCCGACATCACGCTGGCCAGCATCGTCGCGGTGATGCGGGTGTTCAAGATCAGCGTGGCGGGCACGCGGACGATCGACGGCATCGTCGCGCGTTGTGATGCGCACGAAGCCTTCGCGCGCGCCGCACCGAGCCGGCAGCAGGGCGCGCCGGCCTGAGCGGGCCTGCAACGCAGCAGACGGGCGGGCACGACAAGTGCAAACCCGCCCCAACGGCGGCCGGGTTTGTTGGGCGCGCCGATAATCGCGCCCTTCCGCCTTCCTCACCGACCCCATGCCGCCCGCCACCGACACCGCCTCGCCCTACGAAGTCAACGACAGCACCGTGCACGGCCGCGGCGTGTTTGCCGTTCAGCCCATTTCGCGCGGGCGCCACATCGGCCGCTACCTCGGCCGCCTGTACCGGGCGGACGAAGCCGAGGCGCGCGACTGGAACCACGCCCTCACGCATGTGTTCGGCCTCTCGGATGGCTCCGTGATCGACGGCGCCGAGGCCGGCAATGCGATGCGCTACCTGAACCACTCCTGCGCGCCGAACTGCGTGGCCTACGAGGTGAGCGATGAAGCGGGCGAGTTGCGCATCGAGATCGAAGCGCTGCGGCGCATCGTCAGCGGCGCCGAGCTGACACTCGACTACGGCCTGGACATCGGCGACAACGACCCGGCCGACTACCCCTGCCGCTGCGGCGCACGGGGCTGCCGCGGCACCATCGCCGCCGTGGCAGGCTGAGATGAAACGACCCCCGAACTCGCATCCGCTCGCGGCCCCCCAAGGGGCGCTCAGTGGCTTCGGACGGCCGGGCGCCACTGAGATGGCCCGACCCGCGCGCAGCGGCCCGGCCGAGACCGCGCCCGAGCGCTGGCGGGTCGATGCCAGCACGGCCGAAGTGGCCAAACTCGACATCCCGCCCAGCGCGCAGCGCGAACGCGTGTTCGAGATCGACCTGCGTTTCGTGGTGCGCCCGCCGGCCTCGGGCGCCGCGGCATGGCATGCGATGAATGTGGACCTGAACGGCGTGCGCGAATGGTCGCGCCGCTGCGAGACCCACAACCCGGCGCCGTCACCCGAGGGCACGCTGCCCGCCCCCGACACACTCGACTACCACTGCCGCGTCGTGCTGCCCGTCGGCCGCGCCTTGCGCGTGCGTGCGGTCACCCAGGTCGGCGGCGCGCAGCGTGTGCGCCTCGTCATCGAAGCCGAAGAAACGCGGGACGATTGACCGTGGCCAGCCTGCCGGCGCCCGACCTGCCCTTCATCACCGGCTACCCCGAGGCCGTGCGTGACGATGTGCGCGCGGCGCTGGCCGAAGGCCGCCTGGCCGCGCACCTGGCGCGCCGCTACCCCGAGGTGCACACGGTGCGCAACGATGCGGCGCTGTATGCGCATGCGATGGCGCTGAAGCAGCGCTACCTGCGCAACGCGCCGCTGCTGGCCAAGGTGGTCTACGACAACCGCTTGCAGATCGATCAGCGTGCGCTCGGCACGTTGACCGCGGTGTCACGTGTGCAAGGCGGGCAGTTGAAGGCCAAGCGCGAGATCCGCGTGGCGGCGGTCTTCAAGGACGCACCCGCCGCGATGCTCGACATGATCGTCGTGCACGAACTCGCGCACCTGAAGGAGCGTGAGCACAACAAACCCTTCTACGCGCTGTGCGAGCACATGCTGCCTGGGTATCACCAGATCGAGTTCGATGCGCGGCTGTACCTCACGCTGCTCAGCACTCAGGCGAGCGCCGGGCCGCCCCAAGCCGCCTGAGATCCCCTCGGGGGGCGACGCCGCAGGCGTCTTGGGGCCGTCATTCCTAGGGAACGATGGTCGTGAAGACGTAGACGGCCAAGAGCACCAAGTGCACCACGCCTTGCAGCACCGTGGTGCGGCCGGTGCCGAGCGACAAGGTGGTGACGAGCAGGGACAGCATCAGCAGCACGGTCGACTTGGCATCGATGCCGAGCGAGAGCGTCAGGCCACTGGCGAGCGACACGACGGCCACGGCGGGAATCGTCAGGCCGATGCTCGCGAGCGCCGAGCCGAGTGCCAGGTTCAGGCTGGTCTGCAAGCGGTCGGCACGCGCGGCACGGAAGGCGGCCAAACCTTCGGGCAGCAGCACCACCGCGGCGATGATCACGCCCACCAGGGCCTGCGGCGCACCGGCTGCGGCCACCGCGTTCTCCACGAGCGGCGCGAGCGATTTCGCCAACACCACCACCAGGATCAAGCACACCATGAGCAGTGCGCCGCTGCCCAATGCCACCTTGAGCGTGGGCTTTTCGGCGTGCACCTCGGCATCCGCGGCGGCGCCGGGCGGCAGGAAGTAGTCGCGGTGGCGCACCGTCTGCACCAGCACGAAGGTGCCATAGAGCACCAACGACACGGCGGCCACGAAGGCGAGTTGGCTGGAGCTGTACATCGGCCCCGGCGTGGTGAGCGTGTAGTTCGGCAGCACGAGGGTGAGCACGGCGATGGTGGCGAGTGTGGCCAGCGAGGCGCTGACGCCGTACTGCGCGAAGCGCTGTTCGCCGAAGCGCGAGCCGCCTGCCAGCAGGCACAGGCCGACCATGCCGTTGAGGATGAGCATGATGGTCGCGAACACCGTGTCGCGCGCCAGCGCGGCCGTGGCGGCACCACCGGAAATCATGAGCGAGACGATCAGAGCGAGTTCGATCACCGTGATGGCAATGGCCAGCACCAGGGTGCCGTAAGGCTCGCCGACACGGTGGGCGACGACCTCGGCGTGGTGCACGGCGGCCAGCACACCCGCGATCAGGGCGGCGGCCATGACCACGGCGAACCACAGGCCGGGCACGAAGACCGAGGCAACGGCGATGACGGCGCCGAGCAGCGGCGCGACGAGGGTCCATCGGGGCCACAGGGTCTGGGTCATGGGTGTCGTTTCCTTGTTCACGGGCTGGAGGGTAACTGGCAGCCCGAGTTCCTTGCCACCGCCCCGCGATGAAAAGAAACGATACACGCCGATACCCCGCAAAGAAGACCCCATCGAGCGCGGCGATCAAGATTCCTCCTGTGCTGAAACAACAGCCGCCCCCATCCACCACGAAAGGAAATCCCATGCGTCCCTGGCTCAAACGAACTTTCATCGGCCTCTTCGGCGCCACCGTCCTCGTCGGCGGTCTCGCCGCCTGCTCGCACGGCCGTTACGGCATGCGCGACGGTCAGATGACCGAGGAAGATGCCACCAAGTTCCGCACCAAGATGGTCGAACGTGTCGGCAAGGAACTGAATCTCGACGACGCGCAGAAGCAGCGCCTCACGGCCCTGGCCGACAAGCTGCGCGAGCAGCGCCTGGCCCTGATGGCCGGCCCGAACGACCCGCGTGCCGAGATCCAGTCGCTGGTGGCCGGCGCCACCTTCGACCGCGACAAGGCGCAAGGCATCGTCACCGCCAAGACCGAAGCCCTGCGTGGCAAGAGCCCCGAAGTCATCGCCGCGGCGGCCGAGTTTTACGACAGCCTGAAGCCCGAGCAGCAGCAGAAGGTGCGCGACTTCATGGCCAAGCGCGGCGGCCACGGCTGGCGCAGCTGATCGGCGCGGCCCACGTTGCACGCCAACGTCGGGCCGCTTTTTCTGCGCTTCGTCACAGCGACAATCCCCGCATGCGCCGCATCCTGCTGATCGACGACGACGAACTGCTCGCCGCCCCGCTGGCGACCTACTTCGCGCGTTTCGATTTCGAACTCGACAGCGCCACGCGCCCGAGCGCGGGCCTCGCGAAGCTGCGTGCGCAGCCGTTCGAGGCGGCCATCCTCGACGTGATGCTGCCCGAGATGGACGGCTTCGAACTCTGCCGCACGATCCGCAAGGAAAGCGACATCCCGATCATCATGCTGACCGCACGCGGCGAGGTGATGGACCGTGTCGTCGGCCTGGAGATCGGTGCCGACGACTACGTGCCCAAACCCTTCGAGCCGCGCGAACTGCTGGCGCGCTTGCAGACCATCCTGCGGCGCGCACGCGCGCCGGCGGCCGCGAACCGGCTGGTGTTCGAAGGTTTGTCGATCGACATCGACCGGCGCGAGGTGCTGCGCCACGGCGAGGCGCTCGATCTCACCGGCACCGAATTCGAACTGCTCACGCTGCTGGCGCGCGAGCCGCAGAAGGTGTTCAGCCGCGACGAGATCCTGAACCGATTGCGCGGCCACGAAGCCGAGTTGTACAGCCGCGCGGTCGACATTCTGGTCAGCCGGTTGCGCAAGAAGCTGGAGCCGCTCGACTGCATCCGCACGCTGCGCAATGCGGGCTACACCTTCGCCGGGGCGCGCTTGTGAGAAGGCGGCATTCGCTGGGGGCGCGACTGGTCGGGCTGT
Source organism: Rhizobacter sp. (assembly GCA_025361845.1). GTDB lineage: Bacteria > Pseudomonadota > Gammaproteobacteria > Burkholderiales > Burkholderiaceae_C > JANYJL01. Next base: position 5,899 of record JANYJL010000288.1, on the reverse strand, counting down.
TCGTGTTGCTGGCCTTCGCCGTGACGGTGACCTTCCTCGTCGGCACGCAGGCCGCGCTGCGTGGTGGCTGGCAGGACTACGCGCGCCCGCTCGTCATTCACTACACCGACTTGCTGGTGGCCGAGATCGGCACCCCGCCCGACCTGGCACGCGCGCAGGCGCTGGCGCAACGGCTGCCACTGCGCATCCGCATCGACGGGCCGGTGGTGAACTGGGATTCGCAGCCGGGGCAGGAAGGTGACAAGCCACGCCTCCAGCACTTCGATGCACCGGACGGCGCCGACACCACCTGGCGCCCGGTGCGCCAGCTCGCCGATGGTCACCGCATCCGCTTCGGCCTGGCCGACGTGACGCGTGAAGACCGGCCGCGGATGATCGGCTGGGCCACACTGGCGGTGCTCTTGCTGTTGACGGCACTGGCCTACGCCACGGTGCGCCGCCTGCTGCGCCCGTTGCGAGACATCCGCGCCGGCGCGTTGCGTTTCGGCGCTGGCGATTTTTCGCGCCCGATCGCGCTGCGGCGGCGCGATGAACTGGGCGAGCTCGCCCTGCAGATCAACCGCATGGCCGGCAACCTGCACGGCATGCTGGACGCCAAGCGCGCCCTGCTGCTGGCCATCAGCCACGAGCTGCGCTCGCCGCTCACGCGTGCGCGCCTGAACGCCGAACTGGTGGCCGAAGGGCCGGAGCGCGACGCCCTGCTGCACGACCTGGCCGAGATGCGCGACCTGATCAGCGACCTGCTCGAAAGCGAGCGCCTGGCCACTGGCCACGCCGCCTTGCAGACCGAGGCCAGCGAGCTGAATACGCTGGTCGCCGAGATCGTGGCCACGCAGTTCGCAGAGCACGACGTGCAGATGAATCTGGCGTCTGGGCTGCCTTCACTTGCAATCGACCGCACCCGCATCAAGCTGCTGCTGCGCAACCTGCTCGACAACGCGCTGCGACACAGCGCGGGTGCGGCCATGCCGCCGCAGGTGAGTACTGAAATCGATGGTGGATTCGTGCGCCTGCGCGTGCGCGACCACGGCCCGGGCGTGCCCGAGGAACAACTGGCGCTGCTGGCGCAGGCCTTCTACCGGCCCGACAGCGCGCGCCAGCGTGCCACCGGCGGCGTGGGCCTGGGCCTCTATCTGTGTCGCCTCGTCGCGCAGGCGCATGGCGGGCAGATGGTGATGCGCAATGCCGCGCCGGGGCTCGAAGTCGACATCACGCTGCCGATCGCGTGAGCCTCAGAAAGTTTCGATCAAACCCGATTGCAAGGCGCTTTCCGGGCTCGACCCGGCCTCGCGCACACGCTGCAAGGCCAGGCCCGTGGGCAGCCCCAAACGCTTGAGCAAACAGGCCGCCGCGGTGCCGGTGCGGCCGATGCCGGCAGCGCAATGCAGGAGCACTGCATCCCCGTTGCGCACTGCTTGCGCCACTGCATCGATGCCCTCACGAAAGGCCTGCGCTTGTTCGGCCAGGCCCAGGTCGCGCATCGGCAGGGCCTGCCAGGTGAAGGGCAATCGGTCTTGCGTGATGGCTGTGAGGTAAGCCGGCGAGAGCGAGGCGATCTCGTGGCGCGGTGTGAGGCAGACGACACGCGCAATGGCGCGTTCGCCTGCATCGGCGAGGAAGGCAGCCCACGATTCCAGGCGGCCCGGCATCGGACCGAGCCAGATGCGGCCTGGAACGGCGGGCAACAGCGGCGAAAAATCGAGCGGGCGTAGCAGCATGGCATGCGCATTTTGCACCGGCATTCAAGCGCGGCCCGCATGGCAAAATCGATCGACAACAACGCCAGGGAGATGGCCATGCGACGTGGATCGATGCTGCTCTGGCTGAGCGGTTTGTGGCTGTTCGCGGTGGTCGCGCAAGCGGCCTCGCCGGAAGAGGCGAACGAAGAGCGCGTGAAGACGGGCTCGCAGACGATCGAGGTGCTGGGCTGGGCCGAGGCGCCGGCAACACCACCCCGCGCACCACCCACCGCATGATCAAGCTGCTGCTCCTGCTGCTGTCGGGCGCCAAGCTGGGCAAGCTGTTCACGACCGGCGGCACGATGCTGATCTCGGTCGTGGCCTACGCCTTCATCTATGGCTGGCGTTATGCGATCGGTTTCGTCGCGCTGCTGTTCGTGCACGAGTCGGGCCACTACATCGCCGCCAAGCGGCGCGGGCTCGACGTGGGCGCGCCGACCTTCATCCCCTTCGTCGGCGCGTGGATCCAGTTGAAGGACATGCCGCACGATGCCGAGACCGAAGCCTATGTCGGGTTGGGCGGTCCACTGCTCGGCACGGTAGGTGCGCTGGTGTGCTACTTCCTCGCGCGCAACTACGACGAGACCTGGCTGCTGGCCGTGGCCTACGCGGGCTTCTTCCTGAACCTGTTCAACATGATTCCGCTGTCGCCATTGGACGGTGGGCGCATCACCGCCGTGCTGTCGCCGCGCATCTGGCTGTTGGGCGTGCCGGTGCTCGGCGCCGCCTACCTGTATCGACCGAGCCCGATGCTGCTGGTGATCGCGCTGTTCGCCGCACCGCAGGTGTGGAAGGCCATCACCTACCGCAGCGACAGTGCCGAAGGGCGCGGCTACTACGCCGTCAGCAACTCAGTGAAGTGGGAGTACGGCCTCTACTACGTGCTGCTCGTCACCTTCCTGGCAGTGATGACGCACGACGTGCACGAGATGCTGCAATCGCTGCGGAGCGTGAAGGGCGTGTGAGCGCTGCGCCGACGACGCCCTTGCCCACTCGAATTTCCGCGCGAGGCGAAGGCACCGGCGGCCTCGGCAGCACCGCTCAAACGTCGCGGGCCCGCTCGACCAACAAGTCAACCTACTTGGCAACCAAGCGCCGCGCCTGCCGAGCCTGCAACTGCAAGGCCCCCACCCGCTTGGCCGTGGTGGCATCACGCCGGTAGGTCTTCTCGGCCGCATCACGCAGCGCGATGCACTTCTCCAGCGCCAGGTGGTAACGCTCGGTCGTGTAGGTGTTCTCGGTGCCGATGTAGACACTGCGCCGGCGCGAGGGCATACCGAAACGCGGCAACAAGACCGACAGGCTGCTCTCGTACACCTTCGCGCCCCGGCGCTTGCGCACGATGGGGCCGGAGATACCGACCGGCAAGTCCGATGTCTTGTTCTCGTTCGGCTCGCGCTGCAACAGCGAGGGCGCAGGCAGCCGCGCAATGCGGCTCAGCAACTCGCGCGTGGCTTGCACCAGCGCGGCACTCGCTCCTCGGGCGTTCTCCACGCCATCGGAAAACAGCTTGGTGCCGCCGTAGCGCAGCTGCCAACCGTGGGTGGCCTGTGTGTCGATGCGCTGGATGCCTTGGGGCACCTCGAAGCGCTTTCCCGTGTAGATGACGACGTCTCTGGTTTTCATGAGGTTCCTGGGATTCTTCTTGTGAACCTCCCCGAGAGTTGAGTGTAGGCAGTCGCGATTCCCCGCGGGCCGGGTCGGGATTGGCTGAGTAACACCCTGCGTCCGCTGGATCAGCTGGTTTGACAGCCTCGGGCCGGTTCAGACTGGCTGATCCGTGCTCGGCCCACGCCACAGATCGACGCCGCCGTCCTGCGCATGGCAATCGATCTCGGCGAGTTCTTCGGCGCTGAAGGCGAGCATCTGCAAGGCTGCCACGTTCTCGCGCACTTGCGCTGCGCTGCTGGCGCCGATCAGGGCCGTCGTGACTCGCTTGTCGCGCAGCACCCAGGCAAGCGCCATCTGCGCGAGCGACTGGCCACGCCGCTGAGCAATCGCGGCGAGCGCGCGCACGCGCTCCAGGTTCTCGGCCGACAAATGGCTGCCTTGCAGCGAGCCGCCGCCCGGGCGGTTCACGCGGGCATCGGCCGGCGTGCCGCGCAGGTACTTGTCGGTCAGCAGGCCCTGCGCGAGCGGCGTGAAGGCGATGCAGCCGGCGCCTTCGGCTTCCAGCGTGTCGAGCAGGCCGCCTTCGACCCAGCGGTTGAGCATGTTGTAGGAGGGCTGGTGAATCAGCAGCGGCACCTTCCACTCGCGCAGCAGCCGCGCCATCTCGGCCGTCTTGCCGGCCGAGTAGGACGAGATGCCGATGTACAGCGCCTTGCCCTGCTGCACGGCGGTGGCCAGGGCCGCGGCGGTTTCTTCGAGCGGCGTATCGGCGTCGTAGCGGTGCGAATAGAAGATGTCGACGTAGTCGAGGCCGAGGCGTGCCAGGCTCTGGTCCAGGCTCGCGAGCACGTATTTGCGGGAGCCACCGCCCTGCCCGTAGGGGCCGGGCCACATGTCCCAGCCGGCCTTGCTGGAGATGATGAGTTCGTCGCGGTAGGCGCTCAGGTCTTCACGCAGGATGCGGCCGAAGTTGCGCTCGGCGCTGCCGGGGGGCGGGCCGTAGTTGTTGGCGAGGTCGAAGTGGGTGATGCCGAGATCGAAGGCGGTGAACACGATCTCACGCTGCTGCGCCAGCGGTGTGGTGTCGCCGAAGTTGTGCCACAGGCCGAGCGAGAGTGCGGGCAGTTTCAGCCCGCTGCGGCCGGTGCGCCGGTAGGTCATCGTTTCATAGCGGCTGGTGGCGGCGAAGTGGGTCATGGTGGTCGCGGATGAATGGAGAACGCAGGATATTACGCGGGCGTTGCAGGCACGCGACTACCAGCGGCACTCCTTCGCGCCTTCATCTGGAGGGTTTCCTCATCTGGGTTGCGCCCCCGATACTGGAGGCCCTCGAATCCGACCGACGCCCCTTGTACCGCCTCTCCCTGCGCCAGTCGCTGACGCTTCCCTTCGTGGCCCTGGTGCTCGGCGTGGCCGTGTTGATCGGCGTGCTGTCGTACCGCGCCGGCAGCCAGGCCGTGGACACCGTGGCCGCCAACCTGCTGCTCGAAACCGCCAGCCGCATCGGCCAGGCAGTCGATCGCCACGTGGTCGGCTCGGGCGCGGTGCTGGAAGCGGCCTTCCCGAACGGCATGGCGGCGCCAGCGACCATCGACCGCGAACTCGACGAACTGCGCAGCCGCTTCTGGATCGCGACCTCGCTGCACCTGGACCCGAACAACTACGTCTACTACGGCAACCGCCACGGCCAGTTCTTCGGCCTGTGGCGGCATTCGGTGCAGGACGGCGAGCTGCGCATCAAGCTCTCCGCCGACGCCCCACGCGGCTTCCAGCGCTTCTCGGGCATCAACGGGCCACTTGCCGCGCCGGCCATCGAAACGCGCCTGTTCGACCCGCGCGTGCGGCCCTGGTACAAGGCCGGCGCAGCGAATGTTTCGCACACCTGGACATCGATCTACATCGACTTCCGCACCTCCGAACTGGTGGCCACACGCGCGCGCCGCGTGCTCGGTGCGACGGGCGAAGTGGAGGGTGTGGTCGCGACCGATGTGTCGCTGCGCCAGCTCAACGACTTCGTGCGCAAGCTGCGCATGAGCTCGCACGCCATCGCCTTCATCATCGAGCCGGACGGCAACCTGATCGCCTCGTCGCGCAGCCCGAACGTGCTGCGCGGCGCGGACGGCAACTTCGGCCGTGTGAATGCCGCGGCCAGCGAGGATGCCTTGCAGGTGGCCGCCTACGCCCAGGTGCAGCAGGCGCAACAACAAGCGGCCGGCACGCGGCAGCGCACGCTCAACTTCAAGGGCCCGGATGGCGCGGCCGTGCAGCTCGCCTACGAACACCTGCGCGACGACGCGGGCCTGGACTGGATCACCGTGGTGGCGGTGCCGCGCAGCGATTTCATGAGCGGCGTGACCGAGAACGTGCTGCGCACCGCGGTCATCGGCACGCTCGCGGCCCTGGTGGCGGTGGTGCTGGGCCTGGCGATCCTGGGCTGGGTCGCCCGCGACCTGGCGCGCCTGGCCACGGCCGCACGCGAGGTGGGCGAGGGTCGGCTCGATGCGCCGCTGTCCATCATGCGCAGCGACGAGATCGGCGAACTGGCCAGC
>JANYJL010000264.1 GCA_025361845.1 Rhizobacter sp. | reverse complement strand
CTCGTCGGCACCGTCGATGTAGACCGGCATGCTCGTCAGCGTGCCGATGTCGAGCACCGTGATGCCATGCGCGCGCAGCCGTTCGCTGCTGCGTTCGCTGCTCGACACGGCTCCCTTGATGCGATCCTTCATGCCGGCCAGCGCGTCGATGAAGCAGTTCACCGTCGATCCGGTGCCGACACCCACCACCGCGCCGGGAACCACGTAGGCCAGGGCGGCCTGGCCGACGAGCACTTTGAGTTCATCCTGGGTCATGGCGGAATGCTGTTTGAGACAATGTCCGCATTATCCGTTTCCCCTGCGCCGTGCTCCTCTGCGGCCTCGCCCGCATGCCGCTCGTTCCCTACGCCCTGACCCGCCCCTTCCTGTTCGGGTTCGATCCCGAACAGGCGCACGACTTGACGCTCGGCGCCATCGCACGGGTGCAGCACACGCCGCTGGTCTGCGCCATCCGCCAAACGCGTATCGACGACCCGGTCACGGTGGCCGGCCTGCGCTTTCCGAACCGCATCGGCCTGGCGGCAGGGCTGGACAAGAACGGCCGTTGCATCGACGGCCTCGGTGCGCTGGGGTTCGGTTTCATCGAAGTCGGCACGGTCACGCCGAAAGCACAGCCGGGCAACCCGAAGCCACGCATGTTCCGCTTGCCCGAAGCGAATGCGCTGATCAACCGGCTCGGCTTCAACAACCTCGGGCTCGATGCCTTCCTCGTGAACGTGAAACGCGCGACGCGCTTCCGGCGCGAGGGCGGCATCCTCGGCCTGAACATCGGCAAGAACGCCGCCACGCCGATCGAACGCGCGGTGGACGATTACCTTGTCGGCCTGGCCGGCGTGTACCCGCATGCCGACTACGTGACGGTCAACATCTCCTCACCGAACACGAAGAACCTGCGGGCGCTGCAAAGCGATGAAGCCCTCGATGCGCTGCTCTCGGCCATCGGCGAACGCGACGCGCAACTCGCGCGCGAGACCGGCCGCAAGGTGCCGATCTTCGTGAAGATCGCGCCCGACCTCGACGAGGCGCAGGTCGGCGTGATCGCCGCGACGCTGCAACGCACCGGCATCTCCGGCGTCATCGCGACCAACACCACCATCGCGCGCGACGCGGTGCGCCATCTGCCGCACGGTGAGGAGGTCGGCGGCCTGAGCGGCGCACCGGTCTTCGAGGCGTCGAACCGCGTGATCGCACAACTTCGTGCCGCGCTCGGTGCCGGCTACCCGATCATCGGCGTCGGCGGGGTGATGAGCGGCGCCGACGCACAGGCCAAGATCACGGCCGGCGCCGACCTCGTGCAGCTCTACACCGGCTTCATCTACCAGGGCCCGGAACTCGTGACCGAGGCCGCGCGCGCGCTGGCGCGGCGCTGACCCTCAGGCTGCACACCCAGCTCGGCCAGGGTGCGCAAGAGCCGCGCGCCATCGACCGGCTTCACGAGGAAGGCCGCATCGGCATCCTGCACGGCCTGTGAATCGCTGTCGTCGGAGGAGCCACCGCTGCACACCACGATGCGGGTGCGCGGCACGGCAGCGCCCTCCTCGCTGCGGATCGCGCGCACCAGGGCACCGCCGCCCATCCGCGGCATGTGCAGGTCGGTCACCACCGTGCTCACGTCGCCGCGCCGCCAGCGCTCGAGCGCGGCCTGGCCGTCGGCCGCTTCATCGACCACATGGCCGTGGCGCGACAAGGTCTCGGCCAGCAGCATGCGGCTGACGGCATCGTCATCGCAGATCAACAGCACGCCGCCCCTGGGCTCCGCCGCGCGCGCCGCCGAGGGCTCGGGCATCGGGATCTGGAAGTGCACCTCGGTGCCGCGGCCCACCACGCTCTCGAGACCGATGCTGCCGTCCATCAGGCCGGCCAGCTGGCGGCAGATCACGAGGCCGAGGCCGGTGCTGCCTTCGGGCACGGGGCTCGCACCTTCACCGCGGTCGGCCGTCGCGAACGGCTGGAACAGGCGCGCCTGCTGGTCCGCGGGAATGCCGCTGCCGGTGTCGCGAAAGCTGAAGCGCAACTGCGCCGCGGCGCCGGCTGCGCGCACGGTCTGCAGCGTCAGCGCCACCTCGCCCTGCTCGGTGTACTTGAGCGCATTGCTCAGCAGGTTGGTGATGACCTGCTCGATGCGCAGCGGGTCGAGCCGCAGCCGGGCGGGCAGATCGGCGGCCACATCGACCGTCAGGCGCAACTGCTTCTTCGCCGCTGCGGCCTGGTGGGCGCCGGCAACCCGGTGCACGAGCGCGGCCAGGTCGATGTCCTGCGGGCGCAGGCGCAGCTGGCCGGCGTCGATGCTGGCCAGATCCAGCACATCGTTGACGAGTTGCTGCAGCGTGTTCGCCGAATCCTGCGCGGTGCCCAGTGCCTTGTCCTGCGCGCCGCCGGGCGCGCTGTCGAGGGCTTGGGCCAAGGCGAGCGCCAGCGTGTGCGTGGTGGCGCGCAGTTCATGGCTGGCGGTCGCGACGAACAGGTTCTTGGCTTCGACCGCCTGCGCCAGTTGCGCCTGCAGACTGCGCTCGGAGCTGATGTCCACCAGGTAACCGGTCCAGGCGATCGTGCCGTCGTGAAGCTGGCTGCGCACGGCCTCGCCACGCAGCCAGAGTTCGCGCCCGTCCGGGTGCGCATACGGGCTCGCGAATCGGTACGGCTCACCGGTACGCAGGCTGCGGTTCTGCGCCTCCAAGCCCGCCTTCAGTTGTTCGGGCGGCAGGTGGTGGCCCAACTGGTCCAGCAAGGTTTTCCCGGCGATCGGTGCAACGCCGAGAAAGGCTTCGAAGCTGTCGCTGTAGAAGGTCGAGACCATCCGACCCTTCTTGTCGATCACGTAGCGCCACACCACGCCGGGCACGTTGCGGGCGATGTCGTGTGTCTGTTCGTCGGCGCGGCGACGCGCCTGCACCTCGTGCGTCAGGCGGCGCAGCCACCAGGCGGTGGCGGCCGCCAGCAGCAGCAGCGCGGCAAGCACCACGCCGATCAGCGGCAGGTACTTGCGCCAGGGCAGGCCGGGCGCCAGGTCGACCGCGACCCAGCGCCGCATCATGCGTTCGCGCTGTGCGGGCGGGGTGTCGGCCAGCACCCGGTCCACGAGTGGAATCAGCTCGGCCGCCGCCCGCGAGGCGGCGAAATGGAACTGCGCCGGCAACTCGCCGACCACCGCCACGCCGCGCAGCACACCGTCGTTGTCGCTGTTGATCCGCAGGTTGGCGAACAGCTTCACTTCCACCGCGGCATCGGCGCGCCCTTGCGCCACGGCGTCCATCGCTTCGTTGCCGTTGGCCACGTCGACGACCACGATCTCGGGGTAGCGCTTTTGCAGCAACTCGCGCAGCGGGTGCTGCAAGGCCAGCGCGAGGCGCTTGCCCCGCAGGCTGCCGAGATCCCAGTAGAGCGGCGCGTCGCTGCGCGCCACGACCACGTAGGGCATGTCGAGGTAAGGCGCCGAAAACCGGAACTCCTGGGCGCGCTGTTCGGTGCGCGTGAGAAAGGGCACCAGATCGATGCTGCCGCTGCGCAGCGCGTCGAGCATGGCGGCCACGTTGTCGAAGGGCACCACGTCCAGGCCGATGCCGAGCTTGCTGGCGATCTGCTGGCTGTACTCGGCAGCCACGCCCGAATGCAGGCCGCGTTCGTCCACGTCGTTGAGCATGCTCAGGCCGCGCACCGCGCCGATGCGCCAGACCGGCCGGCGCACCAGCGCATCACGCTCCTGTTCGTTCAGCACCATGCCGGCCTGCGGGCGCAGGCCGCTGGGCAGGGCGGCGACGGCGCTGTCCAGCTCCGTCAGGTTGACGTTGCGCAGGTTGGCGATGCCCTTGTTCAGGATGCTCACCAGCAGCGGCCAATCCTTGCGCACGCCGAAGTGGTAGTAGCCGGAGCTGAAGTTGAGCAGCTCCTTCACCTCGACCGTGTCGATGTGCAGCCGCGCCAGCACATCCACCGCCTCGAACAGGCTGCCGAGGTAGACATCGGCCCGGCCGTCGGCCAGCGCCTTCAGCGCCGCCGCGGTGTCGTCGGCCGTGCTGATGCGTGCCTGCGGGTACTGCAGGCGCACGAAGTCGTTGGCCAGGTAGTCGCGTTCGAGCACGAAGTGCGCGTGGTCCGGCGGCGCCGGCGCCGCGGCGGCCGGGCTGCCGCCCTTGCGGCCGAACAGCGCGCCGACGAGGGGCGTCGTGCCGAGCGTGAAGTTCAGGTAGTCCTGCCGGCTGCGCTCGACGCTGAGCGTGAGGATCAGATCGACCTCGCGGCTGCGCGCCGCGGCCAGCGTGGCCGTCCAGGTCGGCAGCACGACAGGTGTGATCTTCAGGCCGAAGGCCTGGGCGATGTGGGCCAGCATCTCGGCCTGGATGCCGGTGACTTCACCATCCGGCTTGAGCACTTCGTAAGGCCGCGCTTCGGGCCTCGGGATGCCGACGCGGATGGCCGGCAAAGCAGCGATGAAGGCACGTTCGTCGTCGCTCAACACCTTGCTGCCGATGACACCCGCCGGCAAGGGTTGCGGCATCTTGAAGTGCGCAGTCGCCACAGGCTGCGCCCGAACGCTGGCGGTGAACCACCCGACAGCGAGGAGCAGGATCAGGCAGGCAACTGCCTTGCTGGCGAGTCTGGAAAACACCCGCCGATTACACCACCGCCCGACTCCCGCCGGCCGGTGGTCGAACACGTCAGATCAGCGGCACGC
>JANYJL010000247.1 GCA_025361845.1 Rhizobacter sp. | reverse complement strand
CGATCAGTTCGTGTGTCATCACCAACTCGCGGCCTTCGATGCGGTCCAGGCTCAGCAGCAGCCAGCGGCAGAGTTGCCGGTCGAGCGTGTGGTGGCGGTTGCACACCGCCGTCTGCGCCATCTGCGTCATCAGCGCCTGGGTGTAGCGCAGCAACAGCCGCTGCGCTTCGTCGTTTCGGAACTCGGTTTTCAGCGCACGGGCGCTCATGCGGTAGCCACGGCCACCACACTGCACGACCGCGCGGCTGGCCATCGACTCGCCGCCCATGAAGACGGCGACGCCCACCACCCCCTCGGTGCCCACGATGGCGCTGCCCGAAGGCGCGCCGCCCTCCGTCACGTACTGCAAGGAGACCAGGGTCGTGGTCGGGAAGTACACATGTGTGAGCGTGGTGCCGGGCTCGTAGAGCACCTTGCCGAGCGGCAAATCGACGGGCTCCAGGTCGGGCAGCCAGCGTTGCCAATCGGCCTCGCTCAAGCCGGCGATCAACTGGTTCTTTCGGGATTCGTGCACCAGAGCCATGACGGGCCTCCAGGAAGTTGCGATGAGGGAACAGCGTCCGCTCATCGTCCTGTGAGATGGTCTCGGCAGCGGTAGGCAGCCTGCGACACCGCGTGTAGGCGAATGCCCCGACGGGCGGCCCGAGGGCATGCCGCCGGGCCGGCGTTCAGCCGGTGTTCAAGCGGCCTTGACGCTGCGCGAACGCGCCAGCGCCGTGCGCGCCGCGGTGTGAATCTGCCGCGCGTCGAAGCGGAGCACTTGCAGGCGGCGCAGCAGCCAGGGCACGATCTGTTCGGTCGGCGGCTCCTGCGGCAAACGGCTCAGGTCGGCCGGGTCGGCGGCGTCGGCTGCCATCGCGGGCGCGGCCTTCGTGGCGGCGGTGCCGCCCGGCTCGCGCCAGGCCAGCGTGGCCGTGAGCGCGCCGCGGGTCTCGCCGAGGGCGCCGACGAGCGTCGGCTCGGTCAACTCCGCGCTGCGGTGCGCGAGCGTCAGCCGCACCATCGACAAGTGCGCCATCAGCCGCTGGCCATGGTCGAGCACGGCGGCCAGCTCACGCAGCGGCAGTTGCACCGCCTTCGGCTCGGCCATGCTGCGCTGCAAGGCCGCGGCCAGCGCACCCAGCGCGTCGTAGGCACGCCGCCGCGCGAAGCGCTGCTCCACCGCATCGGCCGCCTGCAAGGACAGCGCGTGTCCCGCGTAATCACTCAAGGACTTGAGCACGCTGGCGACGAGCTGCGGCACCTGGCGCCGCTCCCACGAAGGCAGCACGTAGCTGAAGCCCCAGGCGAGCAACGCGCCGAGCAAGGTGTCGGCCACACGCTCGCCGATGGCGAAGCCGCCGGACGGGTCGACCCCGTGCGATTGCAGCAGCGCCATCACCGTGGCCGCGCTGGCGGTGAGCCAGTAGCGCTGCAACACGAAGGCATGTGCCACCGCCACCGCCACCAGGAACACCGGCCCCAGCCAGGCGTGCGACAGCGCCCAGGCGAGCGCCACCACCACCGCACAACCGAGCAGGGTGCCCAGCACCCGCGCATTGCGGCGCGACAGGGTCTGCTCCAGGTTGCCGCGCAGCACCACCGCCACGCTCAGCACCAGCCAGTGCGGGTGCGAGGACCAGGGCAATGCACGCGCGATGAAGTAGGCACTGGCCAGGGCCAGGGCCGAGCGCAGCGCGTGCCGCAGCACCGGCGACTGGCCCGAGCGGTGCGCCCGCAAGGCCTGCAAGGGGAAGCCTTCGGGCGCCACGAAGCGGCGCAGTTCATCGCGCGTCAGCGGCGAGCTCTCATGCGCGCCATGCAGCAGCGCATGAATGCGTTGCACCTCGGCGGCGAGCCGCTGCAAGCGGTCGGCCAGCGCGGGCAGCAGGCGCCTGCGTGCATCGCCTTCGGCCAGCGGCGCGTTCGCGAACAGGCGGCTGAAATCGAATGCGTTCGCTGCCATCTGCGCCGGGGCGCTGCCCTGGCGCAAGGCATCGGCCGCGTCGTCGAGCGCGAGCGCGATCGGCAGCAAGGCGGACGCCACACGTTGCAGGATCCAGCGCCCCTCCGCCTCGGCGCCGAGCAGGTCGAGGTCGAGCCGGCTCGCGAGCAGCAGGTCGCGCAGTTCGATGGCACGCAGCAGCACCGCCGTGTCGCGTTGCGCGGCGGGCGTGTCGGCCTCGTCGAAGATGAAGTCGCGTGCAGACTGCAAACGATCGGCGAGCGCTGCCTCGCCCTTCACCCAGCCTTGCATGGCGGCAGCGTCTTCGCTGGTGGATGAGGACGATGTCGCCAGGTCGGGGCGGTGCGGCGCGGCCAGCAGCTCAGCACGCGCACGCAGCAGTTCGGCCACGGCCTGCACGGTCTCGGCCAGCGCGAGCGCGCGGTAACGGCGCTGCCAGAACGCGCCACTGGCCAACGCCCACAGCAGGTAGGCCGCGCCACCCACCGCGTTCCACGCCGCCGGCTCCCACAGCGGCTGCGCGCCGACCGGCACCGCCATCGAAAACACCAGCGACAGGATCGGCGCGAAGGACACCGAGTTCGCGCGCGCGCCCCAAGCCATCGTCATCATCGCGAAGAAGGCGATCGCGCCGATGCCCAGGCCGAGCGCAATCGGGTGCGGGCGCAGCGCGGCCACCGTCAAGGCCGAAGCGAAGGCCAGCAACGCCGCGGCCGAGACGCGCTGCCAGGTGCGTGCCGGGGTGTTCGGCACATCGGCCAGGCTCGCGCACACCGCGCCGCTGACAGCCAGCAGTGCCGCATGCGGGCCAGCCAACGCACCCACGGCGAATTGGATGGCGGCGATGCCGAGCGCCACGGTGGCGCCGTTGAGGGCATAGGCCGGCAGGCGGTGCGCGAGTTTCATCGGGGGCTCTGGGTTGCGACAGAGCGAAGTGTGCCCGGCCCGACGCCGGGGTGAAAAACGGGCTCAGCCCGCGCAGAAGTGGCCGGCGCGATCGACCAGCTGGTTCATCTGCAAGGCGGCCTGTGTCGTCAACGGGTGCGCTGCGGCGCCAGACCGGGGCGCGATGCAGGCGGCCATCTCGCGCACCAGCGCGCGCTGCGAAGCCGGCGCCTCGGCGAGCAGGGCGATCAGCACGTTTTCCATCGCGATCAGGCGCATGCGCAGGTGCACCCATTCCGCAATCGTGGTGTGGCTGGCCACGGCCAGTTCCTGGTCGGCAAAGAGCTCATCCTGCACCGGGTCGGGCAGGGAGCCGCCCTCGTTGTCCCAGCGCGAGAGCGCGGCTTCGCGCAGGACGCTGCGCCTGGGCTGGGCCGGTGTGGAAGGCTCGGGTATCGAAGGCAGGGTGGCTTGCATGATTCTCCCGACAAAGCGTTGTCAACATACGAATCACGCTAGCCAGCCTGCGGCGTGGCGTCTGTGCGGCAGCGCACACAGAAGCGCTGTTGCAACAGTGCCAGTCAAAGCGTTTCGCGACACGGCAATACCCGCCCCCGGGTGTGTACGCTGAAGAACAGTCACCGTGCGCTGGCGCACACAGGAAGCGACCGGAGCTGCCTACACTTCGAACCTGACCCGGCGCATTGTTCAACTTAGGCCCGTCGCCCGCCGACACCCGCTCGGAGCCCCGTGATGAGCCCTTCTGAAAAACCGCCAGAAAACCACCTGATCGCCGCCCTGCCCGCCGCCGATCAGCAGCGCTGGGCGCCCGAACTCGAAGTCGTCGACATGCCGCTCGGCGAGGTGCTGTACGAATCCGGCGGGGTGCAGACGCATGTGTATTTTCCGATCACGGCCATCGTCTCCCTGCTGTACGTGATGGAAAGCGGTGCCTCGGCCGAGATCGCCGTGGTCGGCAACGAAGGCGTCGTCGGCATCGCCCTTTTCATGGGCGGCGAATCGACCCCCAGCCGCGCCGTGGTGCAAAGCGCAGGCCGCGGCCTGCGCATGAGCGCCAAGCACATCCAGCAGGAATTCAAGCGCATGCCGGTGCTGCACCTGCTGCTGCGCTACACCCAGGCGCTCATCACCCAGATGGCGCAGAACGCGGTGTGCAACCGCCACCACTCGCTCGACAAGCAGTTGTGCCGCTGGTTGCTGCTGAGCCTGGACCGCCTGAAGGGCAACGACCTGTTGATGACGCAGGAGCTGATTGCCAACATGCTCGGCGTGCGCCGCGAAGGGGTGACCGAAGCCGCGCTGAACTTGCAGCAGGCCGGCCTGATCCGCTATTCACGCGGCCGCATCTCGGTGCTCGACCGGCCGGGCCTGGAGGCACGCGCCTGCGAATGTTATGGCGTGGTCAAGCGCGAGTACGACCGGCTCTTGCCCGACGTGAAGGCCTGACGCCTGCCCCATCGAACCCCCCACGCATCTCCCCGTTTCACGGCGCATACTTCTTGGCACTGACCCCATCCGCACCGACCGCCGTGTGACCTTCAGTCTGTTCGACGTCCCCTGAGGGGATGAATACAACACCGGAGAGCCCGCGTGGCCGCCGTCGAAAACCACCTCATCGAACTGTTGCCGCGCCAACCGCGGCTGCGCCTGCTGGCTCTGTGCGAGCGGGTGGAACTGGTGCAGTCCGAGGTGCTGTTCGAGCCAGGGCAAACCACCCGGCATGTCTACTTTCCGCTCGAAGGTTTCATCTCACTGGTGGCCTTGAGTGAAGGCCACGCGGGTGTCGAAGTCGGCATGGTCGGGCGCGAGGGCATGCTCGGCGCGCACCTCGCACTCGGCGTGGCCACGGCACCGCTGCACGCGGTGGTGCAGGGGGCGGGGGCGGCCTGGCGCATCGGCAGCGCGGCGTTCAGCAAGGAGCTGGCGGCCAGCCCCGGCCTGAAGCGCCTGCTCGACCGCTACCTCTACGTGCTGATGGCGCAACTCGCCACCTCGGCCCAGTGCGTGCGCTTCCACCTCATCGGCCCGCGCCTGGCGCGCTGGTTGCTGATGAGCCAGGACCGCGCACACGGCGACAGCTTCCACGTGACGCACGAATTTCTCTCTTACATGCTCGGCGTGCGGCGGGTCGGCATCACGCTGGCCGCCGGCGCGTTGCAAGACGGCGGGCTCGTCCGCTACCACCGCGGCGATTTCACGGTGCTCGACCGCGCCGGCCTCGAAGCCGCCGCATGCACCTGCTACGCCAAAGACGAACATGCCTACGCCGAGCAGGTGCGCTGACGCGCCTGCGCGCCCGCCTGCAAGCGGGTGTTTCCAGGGTACGGTTCCGCACAGACAAACCGCTTGTCAGTTCGCTATAACCAAGGCGATGAGAGCGCCTGTGCGATGCGTCCTCGGCGAGAGTCCCGGGCTGTCCGGCCGCTACATCACGTGCGTCGCCAGGTTGATTCATGCAAACACCCGAGAACACGCCGCGCACCAACCCCGGCGATTGGGATGCGCTGCTCTGCGCCGTGCGAACACGGCTGCGCGAGGCCCTGGCCGAGTGGCCTGACTCGACGCCCGCGCCCTTGCCGAACGACACCGCCGACGAGGCCCGCGCCATCGGCTGCGACTGCGCCGATGCCCTCGACCAGATGCACGACACGCTGGTGTCCCAGGCCAGCCGCTTCCTCCGGCTCGAAACTGAAATCGCCGAGGCCCGCGCATCGTTGCGCGAGGCCTGCACCCAACTGCTCGGCACCCAGGCCAACGAGCGCCGCGCGCGCCACCTCGCCCTGCACGACAGCCTGACCCTGCTGCCCAACCGCAGCTGTTTTTGCGCGCAGCTCGACCTGGCCCTGGCCACCGCGTACCCGCAACGACCGGCGCTGGCCGTGCTCTACCTCGACCTCGACGGCTTCAAGCTCGTCAACGACACGCATGGCCACGAGATCGGCGATGAAATGCTGCGTGTCGTGGCCGCCCGGCTGTCGCGTGCCGTGCGCGCCGCCGACAGGGTGAGCCGCATCGGCGGGGACGAGTTCGCCTGCCTGCTGACCGGCATGTCGGACCGCCGCCAACTGAGCCGCCTGGCCCGCAAGCTGCTCGACACCGTGGCGGCGCCGCTGAGGGTCGGCGAGCTGACGCTTCAGGTCCACGCGAGCATCGGCATCGCCCTGTGCCCCGAAGACGCCACCACGACACAGGCGCTGCTGAAGATGGCCGATGCGGCGATGTACCGCGCCAAGCGCCAGCAGACCGGCCATGCCTTCTTCGACGAAGCGGGTGCGCTGCGCAGCGCGACGACGCGCTCCGAAGCCCGGCTGAGCGGCTGAGCGGCTGAGCCCGCACGCCGGCGCCGACGTGCGCTGGCCCACAGACGCGGTGCGAGGGGGGGCAGAGACTGGGTCTTTCAACCCCGTCGTCCGAGGATCCCCATGAACACCACCTTCCCGAACCCGCGGCGCGCGCTTGCTGCCGCGTCGATGCTCGCCGCGGCAGCGCTCGTCGCGCTGGCCGGCTGCGCGAGCAAACCGCCGATGCCGAGCGCCGAAATGGCGGTGGCCGAAGCCTCGGTGCAGCGCGCCAACACCAGCGGCACGAGCGACAGCGCCCCGGCCGAACTGCAGCTCGCGGTGAGCAAGCTGGCCAGTGCCCGCGAGGCGATGGCCGCGAAGGACAACGAGCGCGCCCGCCAACTTGCCGAACAAGCGGACGTGGACGCGCAAGCCGCCGAGCTGCA
>JANYJL010000241.1 GCA_025361845.1 Rhizobacter sp. | reverse complement strand
GCGCAAGCTCGGTGTGCATGGCTGCGCGGCTTTCGACGTGCAAGCCGTCTGCTCGGGTTTCGTCTACGCGCTGACGGTGGCCGATTCGATGATCCGCACCGGTGCGGCGAACAAGGCCCTGGTGATCGGCGCCGAAGTGTTCTCGCGCATCCTCGATTTCAAGGACCGCACGACCTGCGTGTTGTTCGGCGACGGCGCCGGCGCGGTGGTGCTGGAGGCCAGCGACAAGCCGGGCATCCTGGCCACCGAGTTGCACGCGGACGGCCGCCATGTCGGCATCCTGTGCGTGCCGGGCAATGTGTCGGGCGGGCAGGTGCTGGGCGATCCGCTCCTGAAGATGGACGGGCCGGCGGTGTTCAAGCTCGCGGTCGGCGTGCTCGAAGAGGTGGCGCGCTCGGTGCTCGCGAAAGCCGAGCGCACCGAAGCCGACATCGACTGGCTGATCCCGCACCAGGCCAACATCCGCATCATGCAGAGCACAGCGAAGAAGCTGAAGATGTCGATGGACCGCTTGATCGTCACCGTCGACGAACATGGCAACACCTCGGCCGCGTCGATTCCTCTCGCGCTCGACGTGGCGGTACGCAGCGGCCAGGTCGCACGCGGCGACACCGTGCTGCTCGAAGGCGTGGGCGGTGGCTTCACCTGGGGCGCCGTGCTGCTGGATTACTGAGCTCGTTCGCGAGACTCGACCATAAGAATAATTTTGAGGAGACTGCAGCGATGACACCGTTTGCATTCGTGTTCCCGGGCCAGGGTTCGCAAAGCGTCGGCATGCTCGACGCGTGGGGCGACAACCCCGTGGTGCGCCAGACGCTGGCCGAAGCCTCTGAGGCACTTGGCGAAGACCTCGCGAAGCTGATCCATGACGGTCCGAAAGACCAACTCGACCTGACCATGAACACCCAGCCCGTGATGCTGACCGCAGGCGTGGCCTGCTACCGCGCCTGGCTGGCCGACACAGGCCTCGCGCCGGCCGTGGTGGCCGGCCACTCGCTGGGCGAATACACCGCGCTCGTCGCCTCGGGCGTGCTGAGCCTGGCCGACGCGCTGCCGCTGGTGCGCTTTCGCGCGCAGGCGATGCAGGAGGCCGTGCCGGTGGGGGCGGGCGCGATGGCGGCGATCCTCGGGCTCGACGCGCAGGCCGTGCGTGAGGGCTGCGCCGAAGCGGCGGCCGCGACCGGCGAGGCCGTGGCCGCGGCCAACTTCAACGACCCCAAGCAGACCGTCATCGCCGGCACCAAGGCGGGTGTCGACAAGGCCTGCGAACTGCTCAAGGCCAAGGGTGCGAAGCGCGCGCTGTTGCTGGCCGTGTCAGCGCCGTTCCATTCGAGTCTGATGAAGCCCGCGGCGGATCGCTTGAAGGACAAGCTCGCGTCGGCCACCTTGGCGACTCCGCAGATTCCGCTCATCAACAACATCGACGTGAAGGTCGAGACTGACCCGGCCGCGATGCGCGACGCGCTCTACCGCCAAGCCTACGGCCCGGTGCGCTGGGCCGAGACGGTGCAGGCGATTCGCGCGCGCGGCGTCACCCACATTTTCGAGTGCGGTCCGGGCAAGGTGCTCGCTGGCATGGTCAAGCGCATCGAGGCCGATGCGGTCTCGGCCGCCGTGTACGACCCGGCAACACTCGCCGAAGCGAAGGGGTTGCTGGCATGAACCACATTGAATTTTCCGGGCAGGTCGCACTCGTCACCGGCGCTTCGCGTGGCATCGGCCGGGCCATTGCGCTCGAACTTGCAGCACGTGGCCTGAAGGTCACCGGCACCGCCACCACCGAGGCCGGCGCGCAGGCCATCAGCACCGCGCTGGCGGCTTTCCCGGGCTGCAAGGGCCTGTGCCTGAACGTCAACGACCGCGCGGGTATCGAAGCGGCCATCGACGCGATCACGAAGGAGCATGGTGCCTTGCACGTGCTCGTCAACAACGCCGGCATCACGCGCGACACACTGTCCATGCGCATGAGCGACGACGACTGGGACGCAGTGCTCGACACCAACCTCAAGGCCGTCTTCCGCACCAGCCGCGCGGTCATGCGCGCGATGATGAAACAACGCTACGGTCGCATCATCAACATCACCTCGGTGGTGGGCGCCAGCGGCAACGCGGGGCAGGCGAATTACGCCGCCGCGAAGGCCGGTGTGGCGGGCATGACGCGCGCTCTGGCACGCGAACTCGGCAGCCGCAACGTGACGGTCAACTGCGTCGCGCCGGGCTTCATCGAGACCGACATGACGAAGGCCCTGAACGAAGCGCAGACGAGCGCGCTGATGGCCAACATCCCGCTCGGCCGGCTCGGCCAGGCGAGTGACATTGCGAACGCGGTGGCCTTCCTCGCGTCGCCCCAGGCCGGCTACATAACCGGCACCGAATTGCATGTCAATGGTGGCATGTACATGAGCTGAGGCAGGGCCTCGGTTTTTCCTGTTCCGGTGGAAGCGGCGTGGTGACTCGGAGTGAGCACCGCAGAGGCCGTAGAATCCCCGGCTGTTTCTGTAAACACTCCCGGAGGAGTCATGAGCGATATCGAAGCACGTGTCAAAAAAATCATCGCTGAGCAACTCGGCGTGCCCGAAGCCGATGTGATCAACGCCAAGGCCTTCGTGGCCGACCTCGGCGCCGATTCCCTTGACACCGTGGAACTGGTGATGGCCCTCGAAGACGAGTTCGGCATCGAGATCCCGGACGAAGAGGCCGAGAAGATCACCACGGTGCAGCTGGCGATCGACTACGCCGTCAAGCACCAGAAGGCAGCCTGATCGCCTTGCGATCAGCTGAGCTTCACAGCAGCCCTTTTGTCATGTCCTGAACATGTCCCGCCGCCGCGTTGTCGTGACCGGCCTCGGCCTCATCAGTCCCGTGGGCAACACGGTGGCCGAGGGCTGGGCCAATGTGCTGGCCGGCCGATCCGGCATCGCCAACATCACCAAGTTCGATGCGTCGAACTTCGCCTGCAAGTTCGCCGGCGAGGTGAAGGGTTTCAAGGTCGAGGATTATTTCCCGGCCAAAGATGCCCGTCACATGGACACCTTCATCCATTACGGATTGGCGGCGTCCATCCAGGCGGTGCGGGATTCCGGGCTGCCGACCAATGAAGACTTGAGCGAGGAGCAGGCCGAACGCATCGGCGTGATCGTCGGCTCAGGCATCGGCGGATTGCCGCTGATCGAGAACATGCACGGCGAGCTCGTGGCCAAGGGTCCGCGGCGCATCTCGCCGTTCTTCGTGCCGGCCTCGATCATCAACATGATCTCGGGCCATGTGTCGATCACCTTCGGTTTCCAGGGCCCGAACCTGGCGATCGTGACGGCCTGCACCACGGGCCTGCATTGCATCGGTGAAGCCGGTCGAATGATCGAATACGGCGACGCGGATGTGATGGTGGCCGGCGGCGCCGAAGCCACCGTCTCGCCGCTCGGCGTGGGCGGCTTTGCGGCAGCGCGGGCACTCTCCACACGCAACGACGATCCGCAGACCGCGTCCCGCCCCTGGGACAAGGACCGCGACGGTTTTGTGCTCGGCGAAGGGGGTGGCGCGCTCGTGCTCGAAGAGTACGAACACGCCAAACGCCGCGGCGCGAAAATCTACGCCGAGCTGGTCGGCTTCGGCATGGGCGCCGATGCCTTCCACATGACAGCACCGAACGTCGATGGCCCGAAGCGTTCGATGAAGGCCGCTCTGCGCAACGCCGGCCTGAATGCCGACCAGATTCAATACCTGAATGCGCACGGCACCTCGACGCCGCTGGGCGACCTGAACGAGACGAACGCGATCAAGCTGGCGTTCGGCGACCACGCCAGGAAGCTCGTCGTCAACTCGACCAAGTCGATGACCGGGCACCTGCTCGGTGGCGCGGGCGGCATCGAGTCGATCTTCTCGGTGCTGGCGCTGCACCACCAGGTGTCGCCGCCGACCATCAACATCTTCAACCAGGATCCCGAGTGCGACCTGGACTACTGCGCCAACGAGGCGCGACCGATGAAGATCGAGTACGCCGTCAAGAACAACTTCGGCTTCGGCGGCACGAACGGCACGCTGGTTTTCAAGCGCGTTTGACGTTCTCCGCGTTCTGCGCCGATGCGCGCATACGCTGCCGCCCAGTTCACCCTCACGCGCTTCGGCGCCTGGCGCGCGGCGGTGCTTGCGATCAGCGCGCTGGTGCTGCTGGCGGTCGGCAGCTGGCTCGTCACGCAACAGGCGATGGGCCGGGCCGTGTGGCTGTCGTGCGCACTGGTCTTCGCGGCCTTGACAGTTTGGGTCCTGATGATTCAGCCGCGCACGGCACCGCTCAGCCTGCGCTGGGATGCGCAGCGCTGGCACCTCGGGCCGGTCGACACCGCGGGCCACGAGCCCTGGACTGGTGATCTGCACGTGGCGATCGATCTCGGACCCTGGATGCTGCTGCGTTTCAAGCGTGACATGAGCACCGCCGTCAGCGGCCCATCGGTGACCTGGTTGCCGGTGCAGCGCCGCGGGCTGGAGGCGCACTGGCACGCGCTGCGCTGCGCGGTATATTCGCCACGCCCTGACGCCGGGGTGGATACCGCGCCCGATGTCTGAACCCCCTCGCATGACCGCCCCGGACGCCGACGCGCCGCTGATCGAGCGCGTCAAGCTGGGCGACGTGAAAGCCTTCGAGATGCTCGTGGTCAAGTACCAGCGCCGCATCGAACGCCTCATCGGCCGCATGGTGCGCGATGTCGACCTGGTGCCCGACATCGCCCAGGAGACCTTCATCCGTGCCTACCGTGCGATCCCCCAGTTCCGGGGGGAGAGTGCGTTCTACACCTGGCTTTATCGCATTGCGGTCAATACTGCGAAGAAGGCCTTGGTCGACCTCAAGCGCGACCCGCTGGTGACTGAATCTGCACGCGCCATGCGCGATGACGACGACGAAACTTCACGCGTCGAGAACGAACTAAGCGACGGCGAGACACCGGAAGCGGTGCTGGCCAGCAAACAAGTGGCGGCGGCGGTGAACGCCGCCATCGAAGCCTTGTCCGAGGATCTGCGCCAGGCGATCACGCTGCGCGAGATCGAAGGGCTGAGCTACGACGAAATCGCGGTTCTGATGAATTGCCCGATTGGCACCGTGCGCTCGCGGATTTTCCGCGCGCGCGAGGCCATCGCACTGCGGCTGCGTCCGCTTTTGGACACGCGTGCCGGCGATCGCTGGTAGCGGGCAGGGAACCGGATGCTTCGGCAAGGATCAATGGTGTGGAGATGAGCATGTCAACTGGAACCACGAACGGGCCCGCCACGCGCGAGCAGCTCTCGGCGCTGGCCGATGGCGAACTCGACGGCGCGGGCGTCGGGCATGCCTGCGCGGGCTGGCATGCCGATGCTGAACAGCGATCTGCCTGGCATGCTTATCACCTGATCGGCGATGTGATGCGCTCCGACGACTTGGCCTCGGATGTCGCGCGCGACGCCGCCTTCCTCGGCGCATTGCGCGCGCGGCTGGCGCTGGAGCCGGTGGTGCTTGCGCCTGCCGGGCTGGTGCGGCCGGCTGCGGCGCAGGCTGCCAGCAGGGCGGCTGTCCGGAGTGGCCGCTGGTCGTGGATGGCGCCGACCGCGGTCGCTGCGGGTTTTGTCGCGGTCGCCGGCGTGCTGGTCGTCACGCGTAGCGCGGGGCCGGTGCAGAGTGCGCCGGCCGTCACGTCGTTGGCGACGGCAACACCGCAGGCCGTGCTGCCGATTGTCCCGGTTGTCCCGGTTGTCGCGACCACGGTCACGGCCGAGCCCGCGGCCGAACTCCCCGTGCTGGTGGCCAATGGCAAGCTGATTCGTGACGTGCAACTCGACCGCTACCTCGCTGCGCACAAGCAGTTCGCGGGCAGCTCGGCGCTGGGTGTGCCCTCGGCCTTCCTGCGCAGCGCGACGGCCGACGCTTCGGCGCGCTGAACCCGCCGAGCCCTCTCGATGCGGTTTCTCAAACTCTCTGCGCTGACCTGGGTCTGCGCTGCCCTGGCTTGTGCCAGCTTCGTGCCGGCCCACGCGGGCGCCGACAGTGCATCGACACCGGCCGATCCGGGCGAGGTGCGCGCCTGGTTGATGCGCATCCATTCGGCGGCCAGCCACCACAACTTCCAGGGCACCTTCGTCGTCAGCGGCGGCGGCTCGGTGTCGAGCGCACGCATTGCCCATTTCTGCGACGGCAACAACCAGTACGAACGGGTCGAATCGCTAGACGGCCAGGCGCGCCATGTGTTCCGCCACAACGATGTCGTGCAGACCGTCTGGCCGGGCAGCCATGTCGTGCAGATCGAGCAGCGCGAACTCGTGATGTCTTTCCCCGCGCTCTTGCAGGCAGGCGGCGATCACATCGTCGACTACTACGACGTGCAGCGCCAGGGCAGCGACCGCGTGGCTGGCCACGAGGCGAACGTGCTGTGGGTGAAGCCCAAGGACAGCCACCGCTTCGGCTACCGCCTGTGGGCCGACAAGGCCTCGGGCCTGCTGCTGCGCGCCGATGTGCTGGGCGACAAGGAAGAGTTGCTCGAAACCTCAGCCTTCTCGGACGTGCAGATCGGCGTGAAGGCGCAGCCCGAATCGGTGCTCGCCGCGATGAAGAAGCTCGACGGCTACCAGGTCATGCGCCCCGTGCTCACGCCCACTCGCCTGGAAACCGAAGGCTGGGTGCTGAACGAGCCGGCACCCGGCTTCCGCCAGGTCAGTTGCGTGCGGCGGCCGATGGGCGGCGTCGGCCCGGACGAAAGCCAGGCCTCGCCCAGCCAGGTTCTGCAAGCCATCTACTCGGACGGCCTGACCTACGTGTCGGTGTTCATCGAGCCCTTTGTCGCTCAGCGCCACACGCGGCCCCTGATCGCCTCGGTCGGCGCCACGCAGACGCTGATGCGCAAACAGGGCGATTGGTGGGTCACCGTGGTCGGAGACGTGCCTTCTGCGACATTGCGGCAGTTTGCGAACGGACTCGAACGCAAGAAATAATCACGCTGCGGCGGGGGCAAGACATCGCCCGCATGCTGAGCAACGAACCCTCGCAACAAGGTGACTGGTGATGTACAAGGCCCTGCAATCTGATTCGATCCTGGCGCGCCCGAATGTGCGCTGGCTGGTGGCTTCGCTGGCGCTCGTGATGGCGGCGGCGGGCGCGTTCGTCGCGACGCCGTCGCATGCGCAGAGCCTGCCCGACTTCACCGAGCTGGTCGAGAAGGTCGGCCCCGCCGTCGTCAACATCCGCACGCTCGAACGCAACAAGACTGCGTCGCGCAGCGGCGGCGGTGCGCCGGAGATGGACGAAGACATGCTGGAGTTCTTCCGGCGGTTTGGTCTGCCCATTCCCGGCCAGCCGAACCAACCCAATCAACCGAACCCGCGCAGCCCGCGCCAGGCGCCTGACGGTGAGCCACAGCAGCGCGGTGTCGGCTCGGGCTTCATCCTGACGGCCGACGGCTACGTGATGACGAACGCCCACGTCGTCGATGGTGCGGACGAACTGCTCGTCACGCTCACCGACAAGCGCGAGTTCAAGGCCAAGATCATCGGCGCCGACAAGCGCTCCGATGTGGCCCTGGTCAAGATCGAAGCGACCGGCCTGCCCATCGTGCGCATCGGCGACGTGAGCCGCCTGAAGGTGGGCGAATGGGTCATTGCGATCGGCTCGCCCTTCGGCCTCGAGAACACCGTGACGGCGGGCATCGTCAGCGCCAAGTCGCGCGACACCGGCGACTTCCTCCCGCTCATCCAGACCGACGTGGCCATCAACCCCGGCAACTCCGGTGGCCCGCTCATCAACATGCGCGGCGAAGTGGTCGGCATCAACTCGCAGATCTACAGCCGCTCGGGCGGCTACCAGGGAATCTCGTTCTCGATCCCGATCGACGAAGCCACGCGTGTGTCGGATCAACTGCGCACCAGCGGCCGCGTGAGCCGCGGACGCATCGGCGTGAGCATCGACCAGGTGACGAAGGAAGTGGCCGAGTCGATCGGTCTGGGCAAGGCGCAAGGCGCGCTGGTGCGCAGTGTCGAAGCGGGCGGGCCGGCGGACAAGGCCGGCGTCGAGGCGGGCGACATCATCACCAAGTTCGACGGCAAGCTGATCGACAAGTCGGGCGATCTGCCGCGTGTGGTCGGCGGGGTGAAGCCGGGCTCGAAGGCGACGCTGCAGGTGTTCCGGCGCGGCGCCTACCGCGACCTGAACGTCACCGTGGTCGAGTTCGAACCCGAGCCTGCCAAGCGCACCTCGGAGCGCGAGACCAAGCCTCAGCCTTCGGCGGTGGGTTCGCTCGGCGTGTCGGTCACCGACCTCACGGAAGCGCAACGCAAGGAGCTGAAGGTCAAGGGCGGTGTGCGTGTCGAGACGGTCGACGGTGCGGCGGCGAAGGCTGGCGTGCGTGAAGGCGATGTGATCCTCTCGCTCGACAACACCGAGATCACCAGCGTCAAGCAGTTCGAAGGCCTGGCCGCGAAGCTCGACAAATCGAAGGCGGTGACGGCGCTCGTGCGGCGCGGCGACTCGGTCAACTTCATCATCATCCGGCCGACCCGCTGAAGCCGAAACCGGTCCGCCGGGCCCCGGTGGGCAACTTAGTTTGCCGCCGGGTCTTTCCACCAAGTGAGAGTGAGTGTCCTGGGCTGTGCCATTTCGAGCCCGCGCGCCATATCGAGTTCGGATCATTCCAAAGTTGGCGCCGACTTACTTCAGGCGTCGATCTTCGATTGGCCTCCCGCCACGTTAGAATTCAGCCTTCGGGCGCCGGCTTTTCGCCGATTTCGGCCCCGTAATTCGACCTCAAAAACTATCCCCAGGCGCTCCACAAGCATTTGTGGATAAGCTGTGTATGGAATTTCATGTTGGTCACTTGCAACGGCGAGAAATCAAGCAAGGGCGCGGTTTCCAGCGGGGTGCTTTTGGCTACAATGAAGCCCCAACAAGCAGTTGCCATACGTTTTGTTGGAAGGC
The DNA here is from genome assembly GCA_025361845.1 of Rhizobacter sp. Lineage (GTDB taxonomy): Bacteria > Pseudomonadota > Gammaproteobacteria > Burkholderiales > Burkholderiaceae_C > JANYJL01. Next base: position 7,160 of record JANYJL010000241.1, on the reverse strand, counting down.
GCGTCATTCAATCGACGTGCCTTTTTTTTATCTCCGGCTCGCATCGTTTGCGCTTCGCATCCCGTCGCGATTGAGGGCTTGAGAGACCCACACACAGCGCTCGCAGCGCTGTCGCTTCACACGAAGCAACGCAAGCAGTCTCCATGGACCACATCCGAAATTTTTCCATCATTGCCCACATCGACCACGGCAAGTCGACGCTCGCCGACCGCCTGATCCAGCGCTGCGGCGGCCTCTCCGACCGCGAGATGGAAGCACAGGTGCTCGACTCGATGGACATCGAACGTGAGCGCGGCATCACGATCAAGGCGCAGACCGCGGCACTGACCTACAAGGCGCGCAACGGCGAGACCTACAACCTCAACCTGATCGACACGCCGGGCCACGTCGACTTCTCGTATGAAGTGAGCCGTTCGCTCTCGGCCTGCGAGGGCGCCTTGTTGGTGGTGGACGCGAGCCAGGGTGTCGAAGCGCAGACGGTGGCGAACTGCTACACCGCGCTCGACCTCGGCGTGGAGGTGATCCCGGTCCTGAACAAGATGGACCTGCCGAACGCCGACCCGGAAAACGCGAAATCGGAAATCGAAGACGTGATCGGCATCGACGCCGACCACGCGATCCCGTGCAGCGCCAAGACGGGTGAGGGCATCGACGACATCCTGGAAGCCGTGATCGCCCGCATGCCCGCGCCGCGCGGCAAGGTCGATGCGCCGCTGCGCGCGATGATCATCGACTCGTGGTTCGACAACTACGTCGGCGTCGTGATGCTGGTTCGGGTGGTCGACGGCAGCCTGTCGAAAGGCGAGCGCATTCGCCTGATGGCGAGCGACACGGTGTTCGGCGCGGAACAGCTCGGCGTGTTTTCGCCCAAGTCGGAACCGCGTGATCGGCTGAGCGCGGGCGAGGTCGGATTCGTCATCGCCGGCATCAAGGAGCTGCAGGCAGCCAAGGTCGGCGACACCATCACGCTGGAAAAGAAGCTGCCCAACAACCTGGGTGTGGCGACCGAGGCGCTGCCCGGCTTCAAGGAAATCCAGCCGCAGGTTTTTGCCGGTCTGTACCCGACCGAAGCGAGCGAATACGACCAGCTGCGCGACGCGCTCGAGAAGCTCAAGCTCAACGACTCGTCGTTGCGCTACGAACCCGAAGTGAGCCAGGCGTTGGGCTTCGGCTTCCGCTGCGGCTTTCTCGGCCTGCTGCACATGGAGATCGTGCAGGAGCGCCTGGAGCGCGAGTTCGACCAGGACCTGATCACGACCGCGCCGAGCGTCGTCTACCAGGTCGAGCTGAACGACAAGACGGTGATCCAGATCGAGAACCCGTCGAAGATGCCCGACCTCGGCCGCATCAACGAAATCCGCGAACCGATCGTCACCGTGCACTTGTACATGCCGCAGGACTACGTGGGCCCGGTGATGACGCTGGCCAATCTGAAGCGCGGCAACCAGATCAACATGGCCTACCACGGCCGCCAGGTGATGCTGACCTACGAGATGCCGCTGGCCGAGATCGTGCTCGACTTTTTCGACAAGCTCAAGAGCGTGTCGCGCGGCTACGCCTCGATGGACTACGAGTTCAAGGAATACCGCGCTGCGGATGTCGTGAAGGTCGACATCCTGCTCAACGGCGACAAGGTCGATGCGCTGTCGATCATCGTGCACCGCAGCCAAAGCAACTACCGCAGCCGCGCCGTCGTGGCGAAGATGCGCGAGCTGATTTCGCGCCAGCAATACGACGTGGCGATCCAGGCCGCCATCGGGGCCAACATCATCGCGCGTGAGACAATCAAAGCGCTGCGCAAGAACGTGATCGCCAAGTGCTACGGCGGCGATATTTCGCGCAAGCGCAAGCTGCTCGACAAACAAAAGGCCGGCAAGAAACGCATGAAGCAGATCGGCTCCGTCGAGGTTCCGCAGGAAGCGTTCCTCGCCATCCTTCAAGTGGAAGACTGATGGGTTCCCTGACCAGTGTGCTGTATGGCTTTCTCGTGGTGTACCTGGGCGGTTGGTACCTCGGCAAATGGAACGGCAACTTCTCGTTGCTGCTCTTCATCCTCACCTTGGTGACGTTGGCCTACTGGCTGGCCGAGCGCTTTCACTTCGCGCCGCGCCGCTTGCAGGCCGCGCAGACGCTCGATGCGCAAGACGTGGCACGGCGCGAGAACCTGGCTCGCCAGGGCATCGCCAAGGTCGACAGTAACCTTGCCACGGCGCGCCAGTCGCTGCTGATGCAGCCGTGGTGGCTCGACTGGACTGCCGGCCTTTTTCCGGTGATCCTGGCCGTGTTCCTGTTGCGCTCCTTCCTGTTCGAGCCCTTCAAGATTCCGTCCGGCTCGATGATCCCGACCTTGCTCGTCGGCGACCTGATCCTCGTCAACAAGTTTCACTACGGCGTGCGCCTGCCGGTGATCAACAAGAAGATCATCGCCAACAACGACCCGCAGCGTGGCGACGTGATGGTGTTCCGCTACCCCAAGGACACGAGCGTCGACTACATCAAGCGGGTGGTCGGTGTGCCCGGCGACGAGATCACCTTCCGCGAGCAACGGCTCTACGTGAACGGCCAGCCGGCGCCGCTGGAAGCGATGCCGCCGCCGGGCTTCTACGATGAGGAACTGCTGCGCTACTTCCCCGAGTTCAAGGAAAAGTTCGGCGACACCGAGCACCACATCCTGCTCAACCCGCAGAGCCAGCCGTACTACGGCCCCGAGGACAAGATCAACTTCCCGTTTCGTGAAAACTGCCGCTACAGTGTGGAGGGCGTGAGTTGCAAAGTGCCGGCTGGACACTATTTCATGATGGGTGACAACCGCGACAACTCACAAGACTCGCGTTTCTGGGGTTTTGTGCCGGACGAAAACATCGTCGGCAAGGCATTCTTCGTGTGGATGAATTTCGGCAATCTGAAGCGGATCGGTGCATTCCATTGAAACTGAACCGGCCCGCCCGCGTCGACATAAACGAGGGCTTGCGAGCATGACTGTTGCGTTTCACCGGGCCCGCCGCCAGCGCGGCGTCACCCTCATGGGCTTGTTGTTCTGGGGTGCCATCCTGGGGTTCATTGCCGTGGTCGGCATGAAGGTGCTGCCGACCATCAACGAGTTCTTCACCATTCAAAAGGCCGTCAGCAAGGTCGCCAAGGAAGGCGGTGGCACGGTGCCCGAAATTCGCACGGCCTTCGACAAGCAGAAGGAGATCGAGTACAGCATCACCTCGATCACCGCGAAAGACCTGAACATCACCAAAGAGAACGACAAGGTCGTGGTCAGCTTCGCCTACAACAAGGAAGTCGAGTTGTTCGGCCCGGTGTCCTTGCTCATCAAGTACGAAGGCCGCTCGAAGTAGCTTGGCCCGCAACACCATGGACAGCCGCCTCGATCTGTTGCAGCAACGCCTCGGCCATCGGTACGCAGATGCCGCGCTGCTCGACCGCGCGCTCACCCACCGCAGCTTCGGCGCCGACCACAACGAACGTCTCGAATTCCTGGGCGATGCGGTGCTGAGCCTGGCCATCTCCAGCCTGCTGTTCGAGCGTTTCGCCGGCTCCGACGAAGGTGACCTGACCCGCGTGCGCGCCCACCTCGTGCGTGAAGAAACCCTGCACCGCGTGGCCTTGCAGATCGGCCTGCCGGAAGTGTTGAACCTGAGCGATGGCGAATCCCGCGGCGGTGGCGCACAGCGTGCCTCCATCCTTGCCGATGCGCTCGAAGCGGTGATCGGAGCGGCCTTCCTCGATGGTGGCTTCGACGCTGCGCGCCGCATGGTGCAGCGCCTGTTCGGCGAGACCATCGTCTCCACCGACATCGACAACTGGGCCAAGGACGCCAAGACCGAACTCCAGGAGTGGCTGCAAGCGCGCCGCCTGCCGGTGCCCAGCTACCGCATCACCGCCACGCGCGGTCAGGCGCATGCGCAGACTTTCGATGTCGAATGCAGCGTGCCGGCGCTCGGCCTCACGGAATCGGGGGAAGGGCGTTCGCGCCGCATTGCCGAGCAGGAAGCGGCGCGCCGCATGCTCGATGCGCTCAAGGCCAGCGACAAGCCGGGCAGCGCGTTGCGCTCCTGAGTTGCGCCACCGTAATCCTGATGACCGAACCTGATACTGCCGCTCCGGCTCCCGTGTTGCCGGCCCAGCGCTGTGGCCTCATCGCCATCGTCGGCCGGCCGAATGTCGGCAAGTCGACCCTGATGAACGCCCTGGTCGGCCAGAAGATCAGCATCACCTCCGACAAGGCGCAGACCACGCGGCACCGCATCACCGGCATCCGCACGATCGAGGAAGCGCAGTTCGTGTTCGTCGACACGCCGGGCTTCCAGACCCAGCATGCGGCCGCGTTGAACCGCACGCTGAATCGCACCGTGCAAGGCGTGCTGGCCGATGTGGACGTGGTGCTGTTCGTGGTCGAGGCCGGCCGCTTCGGCCTGGACGATGCCAAGGTGTTGGCGCTCATGCCCACCGGCGAACACGCCAAGCCGGTGTTCCTGATCGCCAACAAGCTCGACGCCGTGCACCGCCGCGCCGAACTGGCGCCCTGGCTCAAGGGCATGCAGGAGCGCCACCCGTTTGCCGAGTTCGTGCCGCTCTCGGCACGCAAGGAAGCCGACGTGCAGCGCCTGCTCGGCATCGTCAAACCCTACCTGCCCATGCAGGCCTGGTTCCACGAAGAAGATGCGCTGACCGACCGCAGCGATCGTTTCCTGGCCAGCGAGCTGATCCGCGAAAAGCTCTTCCGCCTGACCGGCGACGAACTGCCCTACACCTCCACCGTCGTGATCGACAAGTTCGAGGAAGAGGGCAACCTGCGTCGCATCGCCGCCAGCATCGTGGTCGAGCGGGACGGGCACAAGGGCATCATCATCGGCGCCAGCGGCGAGCGCTTGAAGCGCATCGGCTCGGAAGCGCGCCAAGAGCTCGAGAAGCTGCTCGGCGCCAAGGTCTTCCTCGAACTCTTCGTCAAGGTGCGCTCGGGTTGGGCCGCGGACGAAGCGCACCTGCGCAGCTACGGCTACGAATAAGCCAGGGGCAACGCGGGTGGCGCGCGCAACGGGCACGCTCTCGGCCTTCGTCTTGCACAGCTATGCCTGGAGCGAGTCGAGCCTCATCCTCGACCTCTACACCCGCGAACAAGGCCGCCTCGCCGTGGCCGCGAAAGGCGCCAAGCGCCCGCACTCGCAATTGCGTTCGGTGCTCTTGCCCTTCCAGCGCATACAGGTTTCTCTCGGTCGCATGGCCAGTGGCGAAGGTGCCAGCGAGGTGCAGACCCTGCGCGCGGCCGAATGGGGCGGCGGCGCGGCCATGCTGACCGGTGCGGCGCTGTTCAGCGGCTTCTATCTGAACGAACTGCTGATGAAGCTGCTGGCGCGGCAAGACCCGCACCCGGCGCTCTTCGATGTCTACGCCGCCACCTTGCCGAGCCTGGCCGATGGTGATGACGCGCGGGTGCAGGCGGCCTTGCGTGCCTTCGAGCTGACGCTGTTGCGCGAACTGGGTGTGCTGCCCGAGCTGAGCCTCGTCACGCTGACGCAGCAGGCCATCGACGTGAACCGTGCCTACGCCTTGCTTCCTGAAGCCGGCGTTGCCGCACCACGCGGTGGCGAGAGCGAGCTGAGCGGCGCGACCCTGATTGGCCTGCAGGCCGCCCTCGAGCATGGCAGCCTCGCGGCCTTGCAGCAGGCGTGCTCGGTGGCCTTGCCCGAGCTGAAGGCGGCCTTGCGCGCGCTGCTTCACTATCATCTCGGCTCTTCCGTGCTGCGCACGCGGCAAGTGATGATGGACGTGCAGAACCTCGAGCGCTAGCCCAGCCTCCCCACCGACATGAACCCTTTGCTCACCACCGGCCTGCAAGAGCAGCGCGGCACCACCGCGCTGTCGGTCAACCTGAACACCGTCGCGCAGGTGCGCAACCGCCGCGCACTCGGTATCCCGAGCGTCACGCGCGCCGCGACCCTGGTACTCGAAGCCGGCGCGCAAGGCATCACCGTGCACCCGCGGCCCGACGAGCGGCACATCCGCGCGCAGGACGTGCATGACTTGGTCGCCTTGCTCAAGGCCTGGCCGCAGATCGAGTTCAACATCGAAGGCAACCCATTCCACAACCTGATGGACCTGGTGCGCGCGGTCAGGCCGCATCAGTGCACCTTCGTGCCCGACAGCATGGACCAGGCGACCTCCGACCACGGCTGGCAATTCCCGCAGGACGCCGCCAAGCTGGCGCCGCTGATCGATGAAGCGCGTGCGCTCGGTGTGCGTGTCAGCCTCTTCATGGACCCGGTGCCCGAGGCGATGGCCGCGGTGCGCGCGCTCGGTGCCGAACGTGTCGAGCTCTACACCGAAGCGTATGCGCGCGCGCACGGCACGCCCGAGCAGGCGCGCGTGCTGGCCGGCTACACCGCGACCGCGCAAGCGGCCTTGCGCGAAGGCTTGCAACTCAACGCCGGCCACGATCTGAACCGCGCCAACCTGACCGACTTCCTGCGTGCCGTGCCCGGTGTGCTAGAGGTGTCGATCGGCCACGCGCTGATCGCCGATGCACTGGAGCTGGGCTACACGGAAGCCGTGCGCGACTACCTGCGCTGCATCCACCGCGCTCGGACAGCAGCGCCATGATCTACGGCACCGGCACGGACATCTGCGATGTGCGCCGCATCGCCGCTGCCTACGCACGGCGTGGCGACCGCTTTGCCGAGCGCGTGCTCGGCCCGCGCGAGCTGGTGGTGTTCCATGCGCGCCGTGCGAAGGTCGAATCGCGCGGCATCAGCTTCCTGGCGACGCGTTTTTCGGCCAAGGAATCCTTCTCCAAGGCCATCGGCCTGGGCATGCACATGCCGATGACCTGGCGGTCCTGCGAGATCCTGAACGCACCGAGCGGCAAACCTGAAATCCACCTCAGCGGTGCGCTCGCCGCGTGGTGCCAAGCGCGCGGCCTGATCGCACAAGTGACCTTGAGCGACGAGTCCGACTACGCGGTCTCGTTCGTGGTGGTTGAACAGAAAGAAGTCGATGCCCGACACTGAAATCATGCACGCGCCCGTCGTGCTGGACATCGAGGGCACGGCCCTCAACGCCGCCGACCGCCGCCGCCTGGCGCATCCGCTGACCGGCGGCTTGATCCTGTTCGCGCGCAACTGGGTCGGTCGTGGCCAACTGGTCGAGCTGACGAG